>NZ_JACHDN010000001.1:320653-641306 GCF_014201095.1 Cellulomonas hominis
CTGCGCGGCGACCTCGCTGGCGGCGACGAGGTGGCCGTGGTGGATGGGGTCGAACGTGCCGCCCATCACCCCGAGCCGGGCTCGTCGCTGCGTCATCGGATGCGGGTCCCCTGTGCTGCGCTCAGTCGTGGCGCGTGCCGACGCTCCGGAAGGCGTACGTCACGAGCAGCAGGGCGATCAGGGCGCCGAAGCCGGCGATGCCGAACACCACGGGCGAGAACGGCAGCTCGGTGGTGTGCTCGGCGGCGGCCTCGGCGGCGCGCAGCGCAGCGTTCACGTGGTCCTCCCGGGAGGGGTCGAAGTGAGGGTCCAGTGTCGCACGTCCGGCGGTGCCGACGTCAGGGACGCACGTGCCCGTCGCCGTGCACCACCCACTTGGTCGTGGTGAGCTCGCCGAGGCCCATCGGGCCCCGGGCGTGCAGCTTCTGGGTGGAGATGCCGATCTCCGCGCCGAGGCCGAGCTGGCCGCCGTCGGTGAACCGCGTCGAGGCGTTCACCATGACCGCCGCGGAGTCCACCTCGGCGACGAACCGCTCCGACGCGGCGAGGTCCCGCGTGACGATCGCCTCGGTGTGGCCGGACGACCAGGTGCGGATGTGCTCGAGCGCCGCGTCCAGGTCGTCGACGACGCGGACGGCAAGGTCGAGCGACAGGTACTCGGTCGCCCAGTCCTCGTCGGTCGCGGGCACGACCGCGACGCCCTCGGGTGCGAGGTCGGCGGTCGCCGCGTCGCCGTGCACGGTGACCCCGGCGTCGGCGAGCGCGACGAGGGCCGACGGCAGGAACCCGGCCGCGGCGTCGCGGTGCACGAGCAGCGTCTCGGCGGCGTTGCACACCCCGACCCGCTGGGTCTTCGCGTTGAGCAGGATCGGCAGCGCCATCGCGGGGTCGGCGGTGGCGTCCACGTACACGTGCACGTTGCCGACGCCGGTCTCGATGACGGGGACCGTGGCCTCCCGCACGACGGTGCGGATGAGGTCGGCGCCGCCGCGCGGCACGAGGACGTCGACGAGCCCGCGGGCGTGCATGAGGGCGACGCCGCCGGCCCGGCCGTACGCGTCGATCGACTGCACGAGGTCGGCCGGCAGCCCCTGGGCCTCGAGCGCGGCGCGCAGCACGTCCACGATCACCGCGTTGCTGCGCGCGGCCGCCGATCCGCCGCGGAGGATCACCGCGTTGCCGCTCTTCAGGCTGAGCCCGACCGCGTCGACCGTGACGTTGGGCCGGGCCTCGTAGATCATCCCGACGACGCCCATGGGCACCCGGACCTGGCGCATCCGCAGCCCGTTCGGCAGCGTCGAGCCCCGCACGACCTCGCCCACCGGGTCGGGCAGCGCCGCGACCTCGCGCAGGGCGTCGGCGATCGCGCCGATCCGCTCGGGGGTGAGCGTCAGCCGGTCCAGCAGCCCGGGCGAGGTGCCGTCCGCCCGGCCGCGCGCCACGTCCTCGGCGTTCGCGGCGACGATCGGCTCCGCACCGGCGACCAGGGCGTCGGCGAGCGCCTGCAGCGCCGCGTCCTTGGTGCCGCGGGTCGCTACGGAGAGCGCGCGGGAGGCGACCTGCGCGCGGCGCGCCACGGCGAGCACGTGCTCGGTGACGTCGCCGTCCGGCGCCGTGCCCGCGCCCGCGACCGGCGCATCGAGGGAGGTGGTCATCGGACCAGCGTAGTCCCGTCGGCGCGCCCGCCCCGCGAGGGTGCACGCACGCGGACGAGGACGCTCCCTGCGGGTGCACCCCGGGCGTCACACGGGCGCTCTCGCGGGCGCCACCCGGCGCGCCGGCGACCCCGCCCGGGGCCGGCCCGGCGCCTCAGCGGCGGCGGCGGACCAGGACCAGGTCGTCGCGGTGCACGAGCTCGCGGTCGTAGCCCTCCCCCAGGTCGGCGCGCAGGTCCTGGGTGGAGCGGCCGAGCAGGTCGGGGGCCTCCTGCGAGGAGTACCCGACGAGCCCCCGCGCCACGACGGTCCCGTCGGCCGCCGCGAGCTCCACGGGGTCGCCGGCCTCGAACTCCCCCTCGACCGCCACGACGCCCGCCGGCAGCAGCGACTTCCCGCGCTCGATGACCGCGCGCACGGCGCCGTCGTCCAGCACCAGCCGGCCGTGCGTCCGGGCCGCGTACGCGAGCCACAGCAGCCGCGTCGAGGTGCGCCGGCCGGTGGCCGCGAACCAGGTGCCGACCTCGGCCCCGTCCAGCGCGGGCGCGACCTGCGCGGCGGACGTCAGCACGACGGGGATGCCCGACGCCGTCGCGATCGCCACCGACTCGAGCTTGGTGACCATGCCGCCCGTGCCGACCCGGCTGCCGCGCGCGGAGACGTCCACGCCCTCCAGGTCCCGCGGCCCGCGCACCTCGGTGATCCGGCGCGACCCGGGGCGGTTCGGCGGGCCGGTGTACAGGCCGTCGACGTCGGTGAGCAGCACCATCGCGTCGGCGTGCACCAGGTGCGACACCAGGGCGGCGAGCCGGTCGTTGTCGCCGAACCGGATCTCGTCGGTGGCGACCGTGTCGTTCTCGTTGACGATCGGGACGATGCCGAGGTCCAGCAGCCGGTCCAGGGCGCGCTGGGCGTTGCGGTACTGCCCGCGCCGCATGGTGTCCTCGGCGGTCAGCAGCACCTGGCCGACCCGCAGCCCGTGCTCGTGGAACGCCCGGGTGTAGTGCGCGACCAGCAGCCCCTGGCCGACGGACGCGGCGGCCTGCTGCGTGGCGAGGTCGCGGGGACGGCGCGCGAGCCCGAGGGGATCCATGCCGGTGGCGATGGCACCCGAGGACACGAGGACGACCTGGTGCCCCGCGGTCACCCGGGCGGCGAGGACGTCCACCAGGGAACGGAGCCGCGCCGGGTCGAGGCGGCCGTCGTCGTCCGTGAGCGAGGACGAGCCGACCTTCACCACCACGCGGTGGACCTCGGGCAGCAGGCGGCGGTCGGACAGCGCGGCGGCACTCACCCGCGCATTCTCCCCCGCCGCGGGCACCCGCCGGGACGCGGTTCCGCGGACCGGACCCCCGCACCCGCGTCCGCGACGCAGTGGAAGGTTCGGACGGACACGCCGTCGGCGTGTCCGTCCGAACCTTCCACTCGGCGCGACTCTGCGCGACCCAGCGCCGACCCCGCGCGCGGACCGGGTCGGGACGCTCCTATGGTTCGTCAAGCCGGGAGTGGGCCGTGTTCGAGTTGGCGGAACAGGTCGCGGGCGATGTAGCGCTTGAGGCAGCGGCGGATCTCGCGGTCGGTCTTGCCCTGGGCGCGGCGGCGGTCGATGTAGTCGCGGGTGCGCTGGTCGTAGCGGGCGCGAGACAGGGCGATGACGTGCAGCGCGCGGTTGAGCTGGCGGTCCCCGGAACGGTTCAGCCGATGCCGGATCGTCATGCCTGAGGACGCGGGGATCGGGGCGGTCCCGGCGAGCATCGCGAACGCGGCCTCGGAGCGGATCCGTCCCGGGTGGGACCAGGCGATCAGGACCTGGGCGGCGGTGAGGGCTCCGATCCCGGGCTGGGTCAGCAGGTCGGGCCGCCACGAGCGCACGATCTCACCGATCGCGGTCTCGTGGTCGCGGGCCTCGTCCTGCAGGGTCAGGACCCGGCGCGCCAGGGTCCGCAGGACGTTCGCGGTGGTCACCGTCTGACGGTCCCAGGCCGATCGGGTCCGCAACCGGGCGGCGGTCTGGACCGTCACGGTCGTGTTCGCCCCGCGCAGCACGGCGCGCAGCTCCTCTGGCGCCGCGGTGACCAGAGCGAGCAGCTGGCGCTGAGCCAGGGTCGCGGCCTCGACCCCCGAGCGGCGGGCCGCCATGAGAACGGCGAGCTCGGCGCGAGGACCGTCGTCCTTGATCCGCGCGAGGTGCTCGCGGGCCAGGGCCTCGCGTGCGGCGCGGACCGCGTCCAGGGAGTCGGACTTCGCGCCATGACGTCGGGCGGCTCGCTTCGGGCGGTCCAGCTCCACGACCTGCTCACCGCCCGACCCGAGGAACCGGGCCAGACCGGCGCCGTAGCCGCCGCCACCTTCCAACGCCCAGACCCGCGAGCCACCACGGATCGCGCCGACCCAGGTCAGCAGCTCGCCATAGCCACCCGGATCGGTGCTGACGGTCAACTCGCTGAGCGTGCCGCCAGTGGTCGCGTCCACGACCGCGGCGGTGTGGGTGTGCTTGTGGGTGTCGACCCCGATGACGAGATCGACGCGTTCAGCCAGACTGGTCACTGCGTACTCCTTCGAACCGGAGGAACGTGAGGTTCCGGTCCGGCTGGAGATCGGCAGGACTGTGACGGGACACGCCCGCGTCCACGGGCGGTCAAGCTCCTGATCAGGCCAGCAACTCCGGTCGGGCCGGGGCCGGCAGGCACGCGCGGACAAGTCCGCTCGAAGGCACGAAGCCAGTCAGACGTAGAGTCACGCGCGCACCCACCGAACACAGCCCACCGCTCAGCGAGCCGCAGGCACAAGCCTCACAGTCAGTCGTCCGTCCAGAGGCCGGCCTCGCGCTCGGTCCAGAGCTCCGCGCGGGCCTCGGCCTTGGCGTCCATCCGCTCCTTGTACTCCTGGCGCTTCTGCCCGCGCGTCGGGCGGCTGTGGTCCTCGAGCCGCTGGTCCGAGCCGCGCGGACCGCCGAGCAGCTCCGAGCCGGTGAGCAGCGTGGGCTCCCAGTCGAACACCACGGCGGACGGCCCGTCCCCGATGACGACCTCGGCGCCCGCGACCGCACCGGCCTTGAGCAGCGCCTCCTCGACGCCGAGCCGCGCCAGCCGGTCGGCCAGGTAGCCGACGGCCTCGTCGTTCGCGAAGTCGGTCTGCCGCACCCAGCGCTCCGGCTTGGAGCCGCGCACCTGGAAGTACTCGTGGTCCCCGCCCTCGACGCGCCGGGTCACGGTGAACCCGGACTCGTTGACGGCGCGCGGCCGCAGCACGACGCGGGTCGGCTCGGGCGCGGGCGCCTCGCGGCGCGCCTGCTCGACGAGCTCGGCGAGCGCGAACGTCAGCGGGCGCAGGCCCTCGTGGCTGGCCGTGGAGATCTCGAACACCCGCAGCCCGCGCGCCTCGAGGTCGGGGCGCACCAGCTCCGCGAGGTCGCGCGCCTCGGGGACGTCGATCTTGTTGAGCACGACGAGCCGCGGCCGCTCGTTCAGCGGGACCCGGCCGCCCTCGATGCCGAGGTCGCCCGAGTACGCGGCGAGCTCCGCCTCGATGACGTCCAGGTCGGTCAGCGGGTCGCGGTCCGGCTCGAGCGTCGCGCAGTCCAGCACGTGCACCAGCACGGCGCAGCGCTCCACGTGCCGGAGGAACTCGAGGCCGAGGCCCTTGCCCTCGCTCGCGCCCGGGATGAGGCCGGGGACGTCGGCGACGGTGTACCGCGCGTCGCCGGCCTGCACGACGCCGAGGTTCGGCACCAGGGTGGTGAACGGGTAGTCCGCGATCTTCGGCCGGGCGGCCGACATCGCGGCGACGAGCGAGGACTTGCCCGCGCTCGGGAAGCCCACGAGGGCGACGTCGGCGATCGTCTTGAGCTCGAGCACGACGTCCCGGGCCTCGCCCGGCTCGCCCAGCAGCGCGAAGCCCGGGGCCTTGCGGCGCGGCGAGGACAGCGCGGCGTTGCCCAGCCCCCCGTGCCCGCCCTCGGCCACGACGAACGTGGCGCCGGTGCCGACCAGGTCCGCGAGCACCTCGCCGTCGGGGGACTTCACGACGGTGCCGTCGGGCACGGGCAGCACGAGGTCCTGCCCGGTGGAGCCCTGCCGGTGGTCGCCCATGCCCTGGGTGCCCGACGGCGCGTGCCGGTGCGGCGCGTGGTGGTAGTCGAGCAGCGTGGTCACCTGCGGGTCGACGACGAGCACGACGCTGCCGCCGTTCCCGCCGTTGCCCCCGTCGGGGCCGGCGAGCGGCTTGAACTTCTCGCGGTGGATGGACGCGCAGCCGTGGCCGCCGTCACCGCCGCTGGCGTGGAGGACGACTCGGTCGACGAACGCGGCCATGCTGGGTGGTTCCTTCCTACGGCGAAGGGGCGCACCGCGTCGTGCGGTGCGCCCCTCCGGCGAACGTGCGGTGCGGCGGTGTCAGCCCGCCGTCACGATGTCGATGACCTTGCGGCCACGACGGGTCCCGAACTGCACCGAGCCGGCGGCCAGGGCGAAGAGCGTGTCGTCGCCGCCACGGCCGACGTTCACGCCGGGGTGGAAGTGGGTGCCGCGCTGGCGGACGATGATCTCGCCGGCGTTGACGACCTGGCCACCGAAGCGCTTGACGCCGAGGCGCTGGGCGTTCGAGTCGCGACCGTTGCGCGAGGAGCTCGCGCCCTTCTTGTGTGCCATCTCAGGCCTGCTTTCCTGCGGTGCTGTCTACGGGTGGGTCACGGGCCGGGGGCCCGCGGGGTCACTTGATGCCGGTGACCTTGAGGCGGGTCAGCTGCTGACGGTGGCCCTGGCGACGCCGGTAGCCCGTCTTGTTCTTGTACCGCAGGATGTCGATCTTCGGGCCCTTCTCGTCCCGGACGACCTCCGCGGTGACCTTCACCTTGGCCAGCGCCGCGGCGTCCGAGGTCACGGCCGTGCCGTCGACCAGCAGGAGCGCGGGCAGCTCGACCGTCGCGCCGGCCTCCGCCGCGAGGCGGTCGACGACGACGACGTCGCCGACGGCGACCTTCTCCTGACGGCCGCCGGCCTTCACGATCGCGTACACCACGTTGCTGCTCATCTCTGCTCGTCGAACTTCAGGTTCTGGGGGCGTCCCGCCTCGGGCCGGGTCCCGGCGCGCCACCGCGGTGGCAGCGGAACACGGGAGCGTCGGCGCCGCAGGGGCGGTACGCGCGAACGGTGCTCTCCGACGAGACCCGTTCGAACGGTCCCCATCAGAACGCACCGACGTTCAAGGATACGCAAGCCCCTCGCCGGGGGTCAAACTCGCCCGCTCCCCCACCCCGCGCGGGCGGCGGGCGCCGAGGTCGTCGGTTGCGCGCATCCGACCGGGTGCGCAACCGACGACCTCGGGCGGAACCGACGACCTCGGCGGGGACGGTGCCTCAGGAGGCGTCGTCCGCCGGGGAGTCCGGGTGCGGCAGGTCGAACAGTGCCGGGTCGACCGGCATGAGCTCGAGCTGCTGCTCCGGGGTCGGGGCGTCCGCGGGCGCGGGCTCCGGGTCGACCGCCGGGCGCTCCGGGGCCGGGGTGCGGGTCGCGAGGTCGCCGAGCGCGGCGAGCACGTCGAGCACCGGTCCCGCCGGCGCCGGGGCGGCCGGCGCCGGGGCGGCCGGCTCGGCCTCCACCGCGGCCGGGGCCGGCGCCTCGTCCTGCACCGCCGCGTGCTGCTCCGCCGCGTGCGCCTCGTCGTCGTGCACGTGGGCGTGCGCCGCCGCGGCCGCGATGGTCGCCAGCGTGGCCTTGACCGCCTCGCGCGCCTCCGGCAGCACCGGGACGCTCGCGGCGGGTGCGGCCGGCGCCTGCTCCTTGGCCCCGCCGCGCTTGCGCCGGGACTTCTTGGGCTCGCCCTCCGGGGCCGCCTGCTGCGCGCCCGCGTCCGAGCGGCCGTTGTTCTTCTCGACCGGCTCGGTGTGCACGACGAAGCCGCGGCCGTTGCAGTGCTCGCAGGTCTCGGAGAACGCCTCGACCAGGCCCTGACCGACGCGCTTGCGGGTCATCTGCACCAGGCCCAGCGAGGTGACCTCCGCCACCTGGTGCTTGGTCCGGTCACGACCCAGGCACTCCACGAGCCGGCGCAGCACGAGGTCGCGGTTCGACTCGAGCACCATGTCGATGAAGTCGATGACGATGATGCCGCCGATGTCCCGCAGCCGGAGCTGGCGGACGATCTCCTCCGCGGCCTCCAGGTTGTTCCGGGTCACCGTCTCTTCGAGCGTGCCGCCCGCGCCGGTGAACTTGCCGGTGTTGACGTCGACGACCGTCATGGCCTCGGTGCGGTCGATCACCAGCGAGCCGCCCGACGGCAGCCAGACCTTGCGGTCCATGCCCTTGGCGAGCTGCTCGTCCACCCGGTGCGCCGCGAACACGTCGCCGGTGCCGGTGTACTTCGACACCTTCTCGGCCAGGTCCGGCGCGAGCTCGCCGATGTAGCCCGAGATCGTCGCCCACGCCTCCTCGCCCTGCACGACCAGCGACGAGAAGTCGTCGTTGAAGATGTCGCGCACCACGCGGATCGCGAGGTCCGGCTCGCCCTGCAGCAGGGCCGGCGCGGAGGCGGTCTTCGACTTCTTCTCGATCGCCTCCCACTGCGACTGCAGCCGGGCGATGTCGGCGCGCAGCTCCTCCTCCGACGCCCCCTCGGCCGCGGTGCGGACGATGACGCCGGCGGAGTCCGGGACGACCTCGCGCAGGATCTTCTTCAGGCGCGCGCGCTCGTTCTCCGGCAGCTTGCGGCTGATGCCGGTCATGCCGCCGCCGGGCACGTACACGAGGTACCGGCCCGCCAGCGTGATCTGCGACGTCAGGCGGGCGCCCTTGTGGCCGATCGGGTCCTTGGTGACCTGCACCAGCACGGAGTCGCCCGACTTCAGCGCCTGCTCGATGCGGCGCGGCTGGCCGCCCTCGAGGCCCGCGGCGTCCCAGTTGACCTCGCCGGCGTACAGCACCGCGTTGCGGCCCTTGCCCACGTCGACGAACGCGGCCTCCATGCTGGGCAGCACGTTCTGCACGCGACCGAGGTAGACGTTGCCGGCCATCGAGACCTGCGCCTGCCGGGAGACGTAGTGCTCGACGAGCACGCCGTCCTCGAGCACCGCGATCTGCGTCTTGCCGTTCGCCTCGCGGACGATCATCGAGCGCTCGACGGACTCGCGGCGGGCGAGGAACTCGGCCTCGGTGATGATCTGACGCCGGCGTCCGGCGTCACGACCCTCGCGGCGACGCTGGCGCTTGGCCTCCAGGCGGGTCGAGCCGCGCAGCGCGGTCACCTCGTCACCGCGCGAGCCGGACCGGCGCGACGACGACGAGTCGCCCTCGCCCGCGTCCCCGCCGCGGCCGGAGCGGCGACGACGGCGACGGCGACGGCTCGAGCCGCCCTGCTCGTCGCCCTCGGCGCGGTCCTCGGCCTCGTCGGCGTCCGCGTCGTCGGCGTCCTCGTCGGCCTCGGACTCGTCGTCCGCGACGGGGCCGGCCTGCTCCGGCTGGTCCCCCTCGGCGTCGCCCGCACCGCGCGAGCGGCGGCCGCGGCCGCCCCGGCGGCGACGACGGCGGGGCGCGCCCTCCTCGGCGTCGGCCTCGTCGCGCTCGGCGGCCTGCTCGGCGTCCTCGTCCGCCTGCTCGGCCTGCTCGACCTCGACCTCGGCGGCGTCGGCGGGGGCCTCGGCGGCCTCCTCCTCCGGGCGACCGCGACCGCGGCGGCCGCGGCGACGGGACGGGGCGGCGGGCTCCTCGGCGGCGGGCTGCCCGGCGGCGGCGGTGGTCCCGGCGGCCTCCGTCTGCGCGGCCTCGGCCTCGGCCTGGGCGGCAGCCGAGATGGCCTCCGGCGAGCCGGACGGCGCCTGCGCGCGGCGGCGGCGGCGCGGGGCCTCCGGGGCCTGGAACAGCAGCGCGGTGGTGGCGAGCCGGGCAGCGGCCGTGCGGTCCTCGCCGGAGGGCTGCGCGGGGGCGGCGGCAGCCGGGGCGGCCGGCGCGGTCGTGGTGCGCCCGAGCTCGGCCAGCACGTCCAGGCGGCTCTCCGGGGCGGCGGCCGACGTCTCCTCGGCCTGCTCGACGGCCTCGGCGATCTCCTCGTCCTCCTCCTCGACCACGGGCTCGGCCGGGGCATCGGCGACGGGGGCGGCGGGCGCGGCGGCGGCCGGCTCGACCGGCGCGGCGGCGGGTCGGGTGGCCCGGCGCGAGCGGCGCGGGCGGGTCCCGGCAGCGGGCTCGGCGGGCGCCTCGGCGGCGGCCGGCTCCGCGGCGACCGGCTCGGGCACGACCGGCTCGGGCGCGACCGGCTCGGGCGCGACCGGCTCCGGCGCGACCGGCTCCGGCGCGGCCGGCGTGTCGACGGGCGCCGGGGCGGCGGCCGTGCGGGTGGAGCGGCGGCGCTTCGGGGCGGCGGGCGCCTCGGCGACCGGGGCCCCGTCGGCGGCAGCCTCCGGCGCGGGCGCGGCGGCGGCGCCCTCCTCCGCGGCGGCCGCCTCGGCGGCGAGCTGCGCCTTCGTCTTGCGCGGCGCGCGGCGACGGACCGGCTTGGCCGGGGCGTCCTCGGCGGCCGGCGCGGCCTCCGCGACGAGCGCGTCGACGGCGGGGGTCTCCGCCGCGGCGTCAGCGGCGGGGGCGCCGGCGGCCTTGGTGGCGCGGGTCGCCCGGGTGCGGGTCGTGCGCTTCGGGCGGGCGGTCGCCCCCTCGGCGGCCTGCTCACCGCCCGTCGCTGCTGCTGCGGTGGTGCTGTCCGAGGTGTTGTCGAGCGTCACGCGTGGTGCTCCTGCATGCCCGGGTACGCCGGCCACACGCGCGGCGCCCTCGGGCGGTCGGTCGTCGCTCGCGATCCCGCGGCGACGGAAGTCGTCGGTGTCGGCCGCTGCACGGGCGTTCGGCGCCATCGCCTGCCTGGCACGTCGGACCCTGGTGAGGTCCGTCCGCGGCCGGCGGCGCCTGGCAGCGCGTTGCGCTGGTGCGGCGAGCACGGTGGACGCCCGGGGTGTGTGGATCCCGGGAGGCCGGAGCCAGTATCGCACAGTGCCCTAGATCACGCTCGTGAAGCGCGTCACGACGAGGCGACATCGCGTCAGATCCCGGGACCTATGTCCTAGGCTTGTGAACCGAGGCGCAATACCGTCGGACAGCGGCCTGCGCCTGGGCCGTAAGGCCCCCCATCTGCACCTGCTCCTGGACGGATCGCCCATGGAAGCCCTCGATCTCGCACGCTGGCAGTTCGGTGTCACCACCGTCTACCACTTCATCTTCGTCCCGCTGACGATCGGGCTCGCCCCGCTCGTCGCGATCATGCAGACCATCTGGGTGCGCACGGGCAACGAGGCCTGGCTGCGCCTGACCAAGTTCTTCGGCAAGCTCATGCTGATCAACTTCGCGATCGGCGTCGCGACCGGCATCGTCCAGGAGTTCCAGTTCGGGATGAACTGGTCGGAGTACTCCCGGTTCGTCGGCGACGTCTTCGGCGCCCCGCTGGCCATGGAGGCCCTGGCGGCGTTCTTCGTGGAGTCCACGTTCCTCGGCCTGTGGATCTTCGGCTGGGACAAGCTGCCCAAGAAGATCCACCTCGCCTGCATCTGGGCCGTCGCCATCGCGACGAACCTGTCCGCGTTCTTCATCCTCGCGGCCAACTCCTGGATGCAGCACCCGGTCGGCACGATCTTCAACACCGAGACCGGCCGCGCGGAGATGAACGACATCGTCGCCGTGCTCACGAACAACACGCTGCTCGCGGCGTTCCCGCACACGATCACGGCCGCCTTCCTCACCGCCGGCACCTTCGTCGCGGGCATCGCGGCCTGGTGGATGGTGCGCCTGGTCCGCCGGGGCGAGGCGGAGAAGGCCCGCACGGTCTACCGCCCCGCGGTGATGCTGGGGGTCTGGACCATGCTGATCTCCGGCATCGGCCTGGGCATCACCGGCCACGCGCAGGCGCAGCTCATGTTCGAGCAGCAGCCGACCAAGATGGCGGCGGCCGAGGCGCTGTGCGTCACCGAGGAGGGCGCGGCGTTCTCGCTGTTCGCCGTCGGCGACCTGAGCAACGACTGCGAGGGCGTCACGCACTACATCCAGATCCCGGGGCTGCTGTCGTTCCTCGCGAACAACGACTTCAACTCGACCCTCGAGGGCGTGGACGACCTCCAGGCGCGGTACGAGGAGCAGTTCGGCGAGGGCGTCAACTACATCCCCGACCTGACGGTGACCTACTGGTCCTTCCGCCTGATGATCGGCCTCGCCGCCGGGTCGGCCGCCCTCGCGCTCGCCGCCCTGTGGTTCACGCGCAAGGGCCGGGTCTCGGACAACCCGTGGCTCGCGAGGATCGCCCTCATCGCGATCCCGACCCCGTTCCTGGCCTCGGCGTTCGGCTGGATCTTCACCGAGATGGGCCGCCAGCCCTGGGTGGTGTACCCGAACCCGACCGGCGTGGACGGCGTCTGGCTGCTGACCCAGCGCGGCGTGTCCGAGGTGGTCTCCCCCACCACGGTGATCATCTCGATGGCCGCGTTCACCCTGCTCTACGGCGCCCTGATGGTCGTCTGGTTCAAGCTGATGAAGCGCTACGCCGTGGAGGGCGTCGCCGACACCGAGAAGGACGTCAGCCCCGACAACCCGGACAACCACCCCGACAACGACCCGGACGCCGCGGACCGCCCGCTGTCGTTCGCCTACTGACGGACGGGACTGACCGACATGGAGCTCTCGACTCTCTGGTTCCTGCTGATCGCCGTCCTGTGGACCGGCTACCTCGTCCTCGAGGGGTTCGACTTCGGCGTCGGCATGCTGCTGCCCGTCCTCGGCCGCAAGGACAAGGACCGCCGGGTGATGATCAACACGATCGGCCCGGTGTGGGACGGCAACGAGGTGTGGCTGCTCACCGCCGGCGGCGCGACCTTCGCGGCGTTCCCGGAGTGGTACGCCACGATGTTCTCCGGGTTCTACCTGGCGCTGCTCCTCATCCTGCTCGCGCTGATCATGCGGGTCGTCGCCTTCGAGTGGCGCGGCAAGATCAACACCGACCAGTGGCGCGCCTGGGCCGACCGCGGCATCATCGCCGGCTCGTACGTGCCGGCGCTGCTGTGGGGCGTGGCCTTCGCGAACCTGGTGCGCGGCGTCGAGCTGGACGCGGACCACCAGTACGTGGGCGGGTTCTTCGCTCTGCTCAACCCGTTCGCGCTGCTGGGCGGGGCGACCACGCTGCTGATCTTCCTCACGCACGGCGCGGTGTTCCTGGCGCTCAAGACGTCCGGCGACATCCGCGAGAAGGCCGGCGCGCTCGCCGCGCGGCTCTCGGTCGTCACCCTCGTGGTGGCCGGCGCCTGGGCCGTCTGGGCGCAGCTCGCCTACTCGGTCGCGTGGACCTGGGTCGCCGTGGTCGTGGCCGCCGGCGCGCTGGTCGCCCTGGTGCTCACCACCCGGGCCCGGCGCGAGGGCTGGGCGTTCGTCGCGTCGGCGGTGGCGATCGTCGCCGCGGTGGTGCTGATCTTCGGCTCGATGTACCCGGACGTCATGCCGGCGATCGACCCGGCGAACTCCCTCACCGTCGACAACGCCTCGTCCACGGACTACACCCTCACCGTCATGACGTGGGTCGCCGTGATCCTCACGCCGGTCGTGCTGCTCTACCAGGGCTGGACGTACTGGGTGTTCCGCAAGCGGATCTCCGCGGACCACATCCCGGAGCACACCGGCCTGACGTTCGCGACCGTGACCGCCAAGGCCGGTGCGGGCACCGGGCACGGCGGCACCTCGCCCGACGGCTCCACCCGGGCCTGAGGGACCGTACGACCGCGTGAAGCCGCTCGACCCGCGCCTGCTCCGGTACGCCCGCGCCGCCCGGGGCTACCTCGCGCTGACGGTGTCCCTCGGGATCGTCACCGCCGGCCTCGTCGTCGCGCAGGCGATCCTGCTCGCGCGGGTGCTCGCCGCCGCCGCGCACGACGGCGCCGGCCTGTCCGACCTGCTCCCGCAGATCGGCTGGCTGGCCGCCGTCGTCGCGGCGCGCGCGCTGGCGACGGGCGTGCAGGAGCGGTACGCGCACCGGGCCGCCACCCGCGCGGTCGCCGAGCTCCGCGAGCAGGTCGTCGCCCGCGCCGCCGAGCTCGGCCCGCGCTGGCTCGCGGAGGGCGAGGGCGCTCGGGTCGTCACGCTCGCCACCCGGGGCCTGGAGGCCCTGGAGCCGTACTTCGTGCGGTACCTGCCGCAGCTCGTGCTGTCCGCCACCGTGACCCCCGCGGTGCTCGTGGTCCTCCTCGACCTCGACTGGATCTCCGCCGCGATCGCCGCGGGCACGCTGCCGCTGATCCCGATCTTCATGGTGCTCATCGGCCAGCTCACGCAGGGCCGGTCCGAGCGCGGGCTGCGGGTCATGCAGCGGCTCGGCTCCCAGGTGCTCGACCTGGTCGCGGGGCTCAGCACCCTGCGCGCGTTCGGCCGCGAGCGCGGGCCGGCGGCGCGGGTGCAGGCGCTCGGTGACGCGCACCGCCGCGCCACGATGGGCACGCTGCGGATCGCGTTCCTCTCCGGCATGGTGCTGGAGCTGCTCACGACGCTGTCGGTCGCGCTGATCGCGGTGGGCATCGGCCTGCGGCTCGTCTACGGGCACCTGGACCTGGTGACCGGGCTGACGATCCTCGTGCTCGCGCCGGAGGTGTACCTGCCGCTGCGCCAGGTGGGCGCCCAGTTCCACGCGTCCACCGACGGCGTCGCGGCAGCCGACCAGGTGTTCCGGGTCCTCGAGACCCCGGTGCCCGCGCGCGGCACCGTCCCCGCCCCGGACCTGCGCACGGCGACGGTCCGGCTGCGCGGGGTCACCGTCCGGGCGCCGGGCCGCGACGTCCTCGCCCCGGCGGACCTCGACCTCGACCTCGCCCCGGGCAGCACCGTCGCGGTCACCGGGCCGAGCGGGGCGGGCAAGTCGACGACGGTCGACCTGCTGCTCGGGCTGCTGCGCCCGGACGCCGGGACGGTGGAGGTGGTGGGTCCCGGCGGGGCCGTGCCGCTCGCCGACGTGGACCCGCAGACCTACTGGAGCCAGGTCGCCTGGCTCCCCCAGCGCCCCGTGCTGGAGCCCGGCAGCGTAGGCCGGCTCGTCGCCGGGGCGCAGGACGCCGAGCTCGACGGCGACGCCCGCGCGCGCCGGGACCGGGCCGCCGCCCTCACCGGGCTGGACGCCGTGGTCGCCGCCCTGCCGCAGGGATGGGGCACCGACCTGGGCCGCGGCGGCGCGGGGCTGTCCGTCGGGCAGCGCCAGCGCGTGGCCCTCACGCGGGCGCTGCTGTCCGACGCGCCGCTCGTCGTGCTCGACGAGCCGACCGCCCACCTGGACGCCGAGGGCGAGCGCGTCGTGCTGGGCACCGTGCGCGCCCTGCGAGCCGCCGGCCGGACCGTGCTGCTCGTGGCGCACCGGCCGTCGCTGATCGCCCTCGCCGACGCGGTGGTGGAGGTGCGGTCGGCCGCCGTGCCGGCGGACCCCGCCGACCCCGGCCAGCCCGCCGGACCCGGCGACGCCCCGCTCGCGACCGCCGCGGAGGAGGCCCGATGACGACCGCCGCCCCGGCGCCCACCGCCCCGACGCCGGCCCCCGCCCACCGCCCCGGCCTGCGCGCCCGCATCGCCGCCGACCCCCTGCGGCGCGCCGTCCGCCTGCTCGACGTCGACCCCCGGCGGGCGGCCCTCGCCGTGCTGCTCGGCACCGCCGCGCTCGGGTCCGCCGTCGCGCTCGCCGCCGTCTCGGCGTGGCTCATCACCCGCGCCGCCCAGATGCCCCCCGTCCTCGAGCTGTCCGTCGCCACCGTCGCGGTGCGGGCGTTCGGCATCGGCCGCGGGCTGTTCCGCTACCTGGAGCGCCTCGTGTCCCACGACGTGGCGCTGCGCGGCATGAGCCGGCTGCGGACCACGCTGTACCGCAGGCTCGCCGACGGCAGCCCGGGCGCGACCCTCGGCCTGCGCCGCGGGGACCTGCTCGCCCGCGTCGGCGCGGACGTCGACGCCGTCGGCGACGTGGTGGTGCGCGGGCTGCTCCCGGCCGCCGTCGCCGCCGTGCTCGGCCTCGGCACGGTCGTCGCGATGGGCATGTTCCTGCCCGCGGCCGGCCTGACGCTCGCCGCCTGCCTGCTGCTCGCGGGCGTCGTCGCGCCGTGGCTCGCGCAGCGCGCCGCCCGCACCACCGAGCGCCGGGCCGCCGACGCCCGGGCGGAGATGGCCGCCACCGCGCTCGGCCTGCTGGAGGACGCCGGGCCGCTCGCCGTCCAGCGCCGCACCGGCGCGGAGGTCGCCCGGCTCCGGGCCGCCGACGCCGACCTCGCGCGGGCGACCGACACGGGCGCCGGCCCGGCCGCGGTCGCCGCGGCGCTCGGGAACCTCGCCGTCGGGCTGGCCGTGCTCGGCGCCCTGCTGGTCGGCATCCCGGCCGCCGCGTCCGGGTCGCTCGCGGCCGTCGAGCTCGCGGTCGTCGTGCTGACCCCGCTCGCCGCGTTCGAGGCGACGAGCGTGCTGCCCGCCGCGGCGATCCAGGTGCACCGGTCGCGGGCGGCCGCCGCGCGGCTGATGGACCTGCTGGACGCCGCGGACGGCACGGACGCCCCTGCGACACCCCCCGCCCCGGCACCGGCGGCGCCCGCCGGCACCGCCTCCACCACCGGCACCGCCTCCACCACCGCCGCCGGCCCGAGCCTGGTCGCCCGCGGCCTCGCTGTCGGCTGGCCCGGCCGCGAGCCGGTCGTCACCGGCCTCGACCTCGACCTGGCCCCCGGCCGCAGCCTGGCCGTCGTCGGCCCGTCCGGCGTCGGCAAGACCACCCTGCTGCTGACCCTGGCCGGCTTCCTGCCGCCGCGGGGTGGCGAGCTGCTGCTCGACGGCGTGCCGCTGCCCGCGGTCGACCCGGCCGTCCGGCTGTCCCGCCTCGCGCTCACCACCGAGGACGCGCACGTCTTCGAGACCACCGTGCTGGAGAACCTGCGGGTCGCCCGTGGCTCGGCGACGGCGGACGAGGCGCGGGCCGCCCTGGAGCGGGCGGGGCTCGGCGGCTGGCTCGCCGGGCTCCCCGACGGCGTGGACACCGCGCTCGGCCCGGACGCCCGCAGCGTCTCCGGCGGCGAGCGGCGCCGGCTGCTGCTCGCCCGGTCGCTGCTGGCCACCGCTCCCCTGCTGCTGGTGGACGAGCCCGCGGAGCACCTGGACCCCGGGACCGCCGACCGGCTCGTCACCGACCTGCTCGTCACCCCGCGCACGACCGGGCCGGACCGCGGGGTGCTGCTCGTCACCCACCGGCTCGCCCCGCTGGACGCCGCGGACGAGGTGCTCGTGCTCCGCGGCGGGCGTGTCGCGGCGCGCGGGACGCACGCGCACCTGATCGCGGCCGACGCCGACTACCGTGAGGCCCACGCAGCCGAGCAGGACGACAGCGGGACGGGGACGACGAGGGCATGGCCGACGACCTGACGACGCAGGACCCGACCACGCACGGCGTGACCACCACGATCCACGTCCGGGAGCCGGGCGGCCGCTCGCACCTGGAGCTCGGCACCGCCACCGAGACCGGCGACGAGCTCGCCGACCTGCTGGACGCCGTGCTCTCCGTCGCGTCGGGGCTCGAGCTGCCCGGCGTGCTGGAGCGGTTCGTCCGCGTGTCGGTCGAGCTCACGGGCGCGCGGTACGGCGCGATCAACGTGCTGGACTCCCGCGGCGAGTCGACGACGTTCGTGCAGACCGGTGTCCCCGCGGCGACGGCGGCGCTCATGGGCCACCCGCCGCACGCGCAGGGCGTGCTGAGCCAGATCCCCGCCCAGGGCGTCCTGCTGCTCGAGGACCTGACCGAGCACCCGGCGTTCCGCGGCTGGCCGGCCGGGCACCCGAGGATGGGCTCGTTCCTCGGGGCGTCCGTCCGGGTGCGGGACCAGGTCTACGGCTACCTGTACCTCTCCGAGAAGGACGGCGGGTTCACCGACAAGGACGCGACCACCGTGATCGCCCTGGCGGCCACGGCCGGCGTCGCGGTGGCCAACGCCCAGCTCTACGCGGAGGGCTCCCGGCGGGAGCACTGGCTGCGGGCGGGGCAGGAGATCACGACGATGCTCCTGCAGGGCGCCGACGAGGAGGACGCGCTGGCGCACATCGCCGCGACCGCCCGGGACGTCGCCGACGCGGACACCGCCGCCCTCGCGCTGCCCGGCGTGGCCGGCGAGCTGCTGATCGAGCTCGCGGACGGGCACAACGCCGACACCCTGATCGGCGCGCAGCTCACCCCCGGCGGGCCGACGTGGTCGGTCATGCAGGAGGGCACCGGCCTGCTGATGGACTCGCTGTCGAAGTCCCGGCGGATCACGGTGCCCGCGATGCGCTCGTTCGGGTCGGCCATCTTCGCCCCGCTGCAGACCTCCGGCCGCGGCGTCGGCGTCCTCATCCTGTTGCGCCGCATCGGCTCCCCCACGTTCGAGCCGCACGACCTCGCCACCGCCGAGTCGTTCGCCTCCCAGGCCGCCCTGGCCTTCGTGCTCGCCGAGGCGCGGCACGCCCAGGACCAGGCCGCCCTGCTGGACGAGCGCGAGCGCATCGCCCGCGACCTGCACGACCTGGCCATCCAGCAGCTGTTCGCCACGGGCATGCAGCTCGAGACGGTCCGCCGCCGGTCCTCGCGCGGCGTCGACCCCTCGGAGCTCACGAGCATCGTCGAGGAGGCGCTGGACAACGTCGACGCCTCCGTCCGGCAGATCCGGCAGATCGTCTACGCGCTGCGTGACCCGGACGCCGCCACCGGCATCGTCGAGCGCCTGCGGCGGGAGGCCTCGCTGGCCCGCACGGGCCTGGGCTTCGCGCCCTCGCTCGTCGTCATGCTCGACGGCCAGGCGGTCCCGGACGGCGACTACATCGTCGCGGACCTGGTGGACGAGCGGATCGGCCCGGACCGCACGGACGACGTCGTCGCGGTGGTCCGGGAGGGGCTGGCGAACGCCGCGCGGCACGCGCACGCCTCGTCGGTGAGCGTCCGGGTGTCCGTCGACGGTGCCGGTCCGCTCGGCACCGTGCGCGTGGAGGTCGAGGACGACGGCGTCGGCCTGCCTGCCACCCGCGACCGCCGCTCCGGCACGGGGAACCTCGCCGCGCGGGCGCGGCAGCACGGCGGCACGTTCTCGATCGGCATCGCCCCGGGCGGGTCCGGGACGCTGCTGTCCTGGTCGGTGCCCCTGGGCTGAGCCCCGGGCACCGCGCCGGTCAGGAGTGGCCGGTCTCGGCGCGCCAGCCGCTGTGCCGGCGCGCGGCCACCCACGCGGCCACCTGCGTGCGGCGCTGCAGGCCCATCTTGGCGAGCAGGGACGTGATGTGGTTCTTCACCGTCTTCTCGGCGACGCCCAGGCGCTCGGCGATCTCCCGGTTCGACAGGCCGTCGCCGATGAGGTCGAGCACCTTGAGCTCGGACGGCGTGAGGTTCTCGGTCGGGTCCTCGTGGCCGGCGCGGCGGCGGGTCACGGTCCGCTCGTCCAGCAATGTCCGGCCCGCGGCGACCGCGCGGATCACGTCGGTGATCTCCGCGCCCCGCACGCTCTTCAGCAGGTACGCGGCGGCACCAGCGTCCAGCGCGGCGGCCAGCGCGTCGTCGTCGTCGAACGACGTCAGCACGATGGCCCGCGCGCCGGGCAGCGTCACCTTGACCTGCGTCATGAGGTCGATGCCGGTCCCGTCGGGGAGCTGCAGGTCGACCAGGAGGACGTCGGGGTGCACGAGGCCGGCGCGGCGCACGCCGTCCGCCACGGACCCCGCCTCGGCGACGACCTTCATGCCGTCGGCGCGCTCGACCACCTCGGCGATGCCGCGGCGGACCACCTCGTGGTCGTCGACGATCATCACCGAGATCGGTCCGGTGCGGGCCGGCTGGACTGCGCTGTTCGTGGCGGACACGAAGGCATCGTAACGACCCCGGGCGGCGGGACCGGGCAGCGCCGCACCGTGGACGGTGCGTCGCCTGGCGCGGCACGACGCGGTGCGGCAGCCTGCGGGCATGACCACCGTGCTGCTGCCGTCGTCGATCGCGCTCTCCCCCGGCCTGCCCGACGGCGTCGAGGCCCGCACCTACGACGTCGACCAGCCGCTGCCCGAGGCGCTCGTGGACGCCGACGCCCTCGTGGTCTGGGGCAACCCCACGTCGCAGCTCGCCGACGCGGCCCGCCGCATGGGCCGGCTGCGCTGGGTGCAGACGCTGGCCGCCGGACCGGACCAGGTGCTGGCCGCCGGGTTCGCCCCGCACGTGCGCGTCACCTCGGGCCGCGGCCTGCACGACGGACCGGTCGCGGAGCACACCCTGGCCCTGCTGCTCGCCGCCGCGCGGCGGATCCCCGAGCTGGTCCGGGCGCAGGACGAGCACCGGTGGGCGGCCGAGCTCGGCGGGCGGCAGCGGCTGCCGCACGAGGGCGGCGAGTTCCGCTCGCTGTCGGGCGCGCGCGTGCTGATCTGGGGCTTCGGGTCGATCGCCACCCGCCTCGCCCCGCTGCTCACCGTGCTGGGCGCCCAGGTCGTCGGCGTGGCCTCCCGGCCGGGCACCCGCGCCGGCTACCCCGTCATCACGCCCGCCGAGGTCCCCGACGCGCTTCCCGGGACCGACGTCCTCGTGGGCATCCTGCCCGCCACCCCCGCGACGCGGCGCGTGCTCGGCGCCTCGGTGTTCGCGCGGCTGCCGCGGCACGCGTGGGTGGTGAACGTCGGCCGCGGTGCGACGCTCGACGAGGCCGCCCTGCTCGCGGCGGTCCGGGAGGAGCGCATCGCCGGCGCGGCCCTGGACGTGTTCGAGACCGAGCCGCTGCCGTCGGGGTCGCCGCTCTGGGCGGAGCCGCGGATCCTCATCACCCCGCACGCCGCGGGCGGCCGGCCGGTCGGCGCGGACACGCTCCTGACGGACAACATCGCCGCGTTCACCCGCGACGAGCCGCTGCGCAACCTCGTCACCCGCTGACCCCGCTCCGCCCGCCCTGCGCCCGCCCCCCGCCGAGACTGCAGGATCCGACTGCGCGCGGATCCCCAGGACCCGCGGATCCTGCCGTCTCGGCGGCCGGGTCACTCCCGCGGCGCGGGCTGGCAGACCGGGCAGTGGTGCGACGAGCGGTTCATGAACGGCTCGCGGACGACGGGCGTCCCGCAGCGCGGGCACGGCTCCCCGGCCTGGCCGTAGACGGCGAGCGACCGGTCGAAGTAGCCCGACGCGCCGTTCACGTTGACGTACAGCGCGTCGAAGCTCGTCCCGCCCTGCGCGAGGGCGTCCCGCATGACGGAGGCCGCCCCGTCGAGCACCCGCAGCGCCGTCGCCTGGTCGAGCCCGGACGTCGGGGTCGCCGGGTGCACGCGCGCCCGCCACAGCCCCTCGTCCGCGTAGATGTTGCCCACCCCGGAGACGACGCCCTGGTCGAGCAGCGCGCGCTTCACCTGCGTCCGCCGCCGCCGCACCGCCCGGGCCACCGCCTCGACGTCCAGCGCGGGGTCGAGCAGGTCCCGGGCGATGTGCCCGACCGGCGCCGGCACCAGCGGCAGCGCGGCCCCCGCGCCGCCCGGCCTCCCGTCCGCGGTCGGCTCCAGGTCCACCACGGACAGGTGCCCGAAGGTCCGCTGGTCCACGAAGTCCAGCGCCCCGCCGTCGTCCAGCACGAGCCGGACGCGCAGGTGCGGGTGCCCGTCCCCGGCGGCGACGTCGGCGGCCGAGCCCCGGACCAGCAGCTGGCCGCTCATGCCCAGGTGCGCGAGCAGCGCGTCGTCGGGCGTCGCGCCGGGCGCACCGGGGTGGTCCAGGGGCAGCCAGAGGAACTTGCCCCGCCGGACGGCCGCGGTCAGCGTGCGGCCGGCGAGCCGGCCCGCGAGGTCGGCCGGACCCGCGACGTGCCGGCGCACGCTGTACGGCCGGCGCACCTCGACGGACCGCACGGTGCGGCCCACGACGTGCCGCTCCAGGCCGTCGCGGACGGTCTCGACCTCGGGGAGCTCGGGCACCGGGCCGGACCGTCAGCGCGCGGCGGGCGCCTCGGCCGCGCCGTCGCCCTCGAGGGCGGCGTACGCCAGGGCCGCGGCGCGCTGCTCGGCGAGCTTCTTGGCGGTGCCGGTCCCGGTGCCGCGCACCGCGCCGGCGACCAGGGCCTCCGCGGTGAAGGTGCGGGCGTGGTCCGGGCCGTCGCTCGTCACCTGGTACGTCGGGGCGCCCAGGCCGAGCGTCGCGGTGAGCTCCTGCAGGGAGGTCTTCCAGTCCAGGCCCGCACCGAGGTCGGCCGCCGCGGTCAGCGTGGGGCCGACCAGGTTCATGACGAGCGTCCGGGAGGTCTCCAGGCCGTGCGACAGGTAGACGGCGCCGAACAGCGCCTCCAGCGTGTCGGACAGGATCGAGTCCTTGTCGCGGCCGCCGGTGGCGAGCTCGCCCTTGCCGAGCAGCACGTAGGACCCGAGGTCCAGGGTGCGGGCGACCTCCGCCAGCGCGCGCTGGGAGACGGTCGCGGCGCGCATCTTCGCGAGCTCGCCCTCGGACTGCGCCGGGTGCCGGCGGTACAGCTCCTCGGTGACGACGAGGCCGAGCACGGTGTCCCCGAGGAACTCCAGGCGCTCGTTCGTCGGGATGCCGCCCGCCTCGTGGGCGAACGACCGGTGCGTGAGTGCCAGCACCAGCAGCTCGGGATCCAGGTGGACCCCGAGCTGCTGGGCGAGCTGTGCTGCTGCTGTGCTCATGGTGCGGTCACCCGCCCGCGCGGTGCGTCACCGGCGGGGCGGGTGGTGCGACGCGTCGGCTCAGCCGGCGTGCTCGGTCCGCATCGCCTCGGCGTAGCGACGACCGGCGTAGGCGCCGCACGTCGGGCACGCCTGGTGCGGGCGCATGTCCGACTTGCACTGCGGGCAGGTGCTGAGCGTCGTGGCAGTGGTCTTCCACTGCGACCGACGCGCACGGGTGTTGCTGCGCGACATCTTGCGCTTCGGAACAGCCACGGCTAGCTCTCTCTCTTCTCGTCAAGCGTGCTCTGCAGGCCGCCGAGGGCCGCCCACCGAGGGTCAATGGTGTCATGCGAATGCTGTGGGTCGTCCGCCAGGCGCGCTCCGCACAGGGAGCACAGGCCCGGGCAGTCGTCCCGGCACAACGGCTGGAAGGGTAGCGCAGTCACGAGCGCGTCCCGCAGCGCGGGCTCGACGTCGACCAGGTCGCCGTCCAGCTCGTGCACGTCCTCCTCGTCGTCGCCGTTCTCCTCCGCGACCTCGGCGCGACCGGGGTACACGTACAGCTCCTGGACGCTGACGTCGACGTCGTCGACGACCTCGTCCAGGCACCGGACGCACTCCCCGACCACCCGGGCCCGCACGGAGCCGGAGACCAGGACCCCCTCCATGACGGCCTCGAGCCGGAGGTCCAGCTCGACGTCGTCACCTGCGGGGACGCCGATCACCTCGGTACCGAGGTCCTCGGGAGCGGGGACCGTGCGCTGCACCCGACGCATCGATCCCGGACGTCGGCCGAGCTCGTGGGTGTCGAGCACGAACGGCGAGCGGGGATCGAGGTGAGTCGCGCGCTCCACGGTCCACGTTCCTGTCATGAGGGGGTCTCGGTACCTGCGACGACCGGCAGGACCAACGGTCGATCCTACGGTACGGGGCCCGCTGCGCCCAATCGGGCGGCTGCTCCTGGCGCTGCGGCGTCCGTCACGCCTCGTCGAGCCGGTCCGCCAGCTTCGCCCGCCCGGCCTGCACCTGGCTCAGCACCTTGCCCAGGTCGATCTCGAAGTCCGCGAGCCGGCGGTCGCAGTAGTCGTCGGCGTCCCGCCGCAGGCCCCGGGCGGTCTCCTCGGCCTCGCGGACGATCTCCGCGGCCCGGTCGGCGGCCTGGGCGACCACGGCCTCCTGCTCCACGAGCTCGGCGGCCCGGCGGCGCGCGGCGGCCTCGATGCGCTCGGCGTCGGCCCGCGCGGCGGCCCGCTCGGCGTCGGCGGCGGCCAGAACCTCGTCGGCGCGGCCGATCTGGGTCGGCAGCGCCTCGCGGGCCTGCGTCACGAGGTCCAGCAGCTCGGCGCGGCTCACGAGGACCGACGCGGACATCGGCATCGCCCGGGCCGTGCCCACGGCGTGCTCCAGGGCGTCCAGGACGGCGCTGAGGCTCTCCGGGCGGTGGCCGTCGGCGGCGGCGGTCGGCTCGGTCATGCGGGGCTCCCCTCGGGGCGGGCGGACGGGCTCGGGACCGCCAGGGCGGCGCGCACGGCGGCGGCGACGGCGGGCGTCACCAGGTCGTCGATCCGGCCGCCGTGCCGCGCGACGTCCTTCACGAGCGAGGACGCCACGTGCGACAGGGCGGGGTCGCCGACCACGAACGCGGTCTCCACGCCGGACAGGTGCCGGTTCATCACGGCCATCGGCAGCTCGGCGTCGAAGTCGGCCCCGCCGCGCAGCCCCTTGACCACGACCGAGGCGCCCAGCGCCCGCAGCTCGTCGGCCAGCAGCCCGTCGGAGGCGGCGACCCGGACGCCGGGCACGTCGGCGACGGCGTCCTCGATGAGCGCGACGCGGGTGGCCACGTCGAGCAGCGGGCGCTTGGCGGCGTTGTGCGCGACCAGGACGACGACCTCGTCCGCGAGCCGCCGCGCGCGGCGCACCACGTCGAGGTGGCCGAGCGTGAACGGGTCGAACGAGCCGGGGCAGACGGCGAGAACCACGCGCTCGAATCTACAGCGGGTCCGCCCCGGCGTCCGGGTCCGGGCTCCGCGCGCCGAGGTGGACGGCCGTCTCGCCGTACGCGCGGGTGTCGAAGCCGTGCATGCCCGCGGGCCACGGCGGGGCGGCGCTGCGGGCCGAGCGCTCGACCACGACGACGGACTCCACGGTGAGCGCCGGGACGAGCGCGGCGAGGATCTCCGCCAGGGTCGCGTCCGGCACGTCGTAGGGCGGGTCCAGCAGCACCAGGTCCCACGGCCGGGCCGCCGGCCGGGCGACGTACGCCTCGACGCGCTCGCGCACGACGTCGACCCGGTCCCGCAGCCCCAGGGCCGCGACGTTCCTCCGGCAGACGTCGGCGGCGGCCTTGCCCCACTCGACCAGCACGACGTGCGCCGCGCCCCGGCTGGCGGCCTCGAGGCCGAGCGCGCCGGAGCCGGCGTAGCCGTCCAGCACCCGGGCGCCCTCGACCGCGTCCAGGTGCTCCAGGCGGGAGAACAGCGCCTCGCGGACCCGCTCGCTCGTCGGGCGGGTGCCCTTCGGCGGCACCGCGAGCGTCCGGCCGCCCACGGCGCCGGCGACGATCCGCGTCACCGCTTCCGGTCCTTGTCCGCCTCCGTCGCCTCGGCCATGCGGTCCATCATCGTCTTCGTGCTGGTGCTGGACCCGAACGCCAGGGCGATCGCGGACGCGACCACCTGGATCAGCACGAGCGCCGGCACCACGGTGCCCAGCGCCACGCAGATGACGACCGGCATCATGCCGAGCACCGCGACGTCGGGGCCGCGGGACAGCACGCCCGCGACGCCGCCGGGCAGCGCGCCCATCGGGGTCGCCACGAGCGGGCCCTGCCAGTTCGGCGCCGGCCGGTACGCGCCGCGCAGGGCCGCGCCCGCCCACACCGGGGCCGACGCCACGCCGAGCAGCAGCCAGCCGGCCACGTCGCCCTCCCAGCGGCCGACCGCGGCGAACGCGACGGCCGACCACAGCAGCATCGCGACGCCGGGGACCACGAGGCGGACCCGCCGCACCCGGGCGGCCGACAGCGGCAGCAGCCGGTCGACGATCGGCGCCATCTCCGCGCGCCGCGCCCCCTCGGCCGTCGCCAGCATGCCGACGTAGCCGCTGACCAGCACCGCCACGACCACGCCGAGCGCGCCGGCGAGCTGCGGGGTGATGACCACGACCACGGGCACCAGCGCCGAGACCACGAGCTGCACGAGGTGCCGCGGCGAGCGCAGCAGCACCGTCAGGTCCGCCACGACGACCGCGGACAGCGGCCCGCGCACCAGCCGCATCCGGCGCACCCGGCGCCGGCGGGGCCGGGCGGCGGAGTCGGACAGCGCCCGGCCGAGCTCGCGGGAGTCCAGCGAGACCACGGCGCCGGCGGCCTGGGTGGCGACCGAGCCGCTCTCCCGCAGGTGCCGGCCGCGGATCCGGCCGAGCCGGGTGTCCAGCCACCAGGCCAGCCCGCCGACCGCGAGCGCCAGGACCGCGAGGACGGCGACGGGGACGTCCGGCAGCGCCGCGACCCGCCAGCCCGCGAGGGCCGCGGCCAGCGCGAGCACCGGCGCGGCGGCGATCACCAGGTCGCCGACGACGGCGGTGGTCCGGCGCGGCACCCCGCGGGACTGCGCCAGGCCCGCGAGCAGCACGAGCGCCGCGCAGGACAGGCCCGCCGTCGCCCCGATGCTCAGCACGTGCCCGACGCCGTGGTCCGCGAGCAGACCGCCGTCGAGCAGCGCGACGACCACGCCCCCGATGACGCCGGCGGCGATCGGCAGCCGGCGCGCGGTCGGCCGCAGCAGGCCCCGGCGGTCCACCGGGGAGCCGAGCCACCAGGTCGCCTCCGCGCCGCCCGCGCCGACCGGCCCGAGCCGGGCACCCAAGGACAGCACGGCACCCGCCACCACGACGGCGGCCACCGCGACCACCGTGGGCAGGCTGATGCCGGTGGACAGCGCCTGGTCCGGGACGTGCGGCAGGGCGGTGCGGAGCTGGCCCGCCACACCGAGCGCGACGCCGAGGCCGATCGCCGTGGTGACGACGGCGTAGTACACGTCGCCCAGCACCTCGCCGATGCCCGCGCCCGAGCGGCGGCGCGCCACCTGGGCGGTGTACCTGCGGATCGAGCGCGCGGCCGGGACCGGGGTGACGCCGTCGCTCGGCGCGACGGCGGGGGCGGGGGCGTCGTCCCAGGTGCCGGCGGGCGCCCCGGTGGCGGCCACGTCGGCGGCGTCGCCCGCGGCGGCGGCGAACTCGTCGATCGCGCCGCTGGTCACAGCACGCCCGGGCGCAGCGCCTCGACGGCGTCCGCCACGCTCAGCAGCCGGGAGGCGTCGTCGGCCACGAGGACGGCCCGGTCCGCGACGGTGCGCAGCAGCTCGGGGTCGTGGGTGGCGAGCAGCACCGAGCCGCCCGCGCGCTTCTCGGCGACGAGGCGCTCGGCCAGGTGGTCGCGCATCGCGACGTCCAGCCGCTGCTCCGGCTCGTCGAGCACCAGCAGCGACCGCGGTCGCACCAGGCCCGCCGCCAGCAGCAGCCGGCGCCGCTGGCCCGAGGACAGCGCGACCGGCAGCGCCGCGGCGTGCTCGGTGAGGCCGAACTCCTCGAGCAGGTCGTCCACGACCGCGTCCGCGCCCTGCACCCCGTGCCCGCGGGCCGTCAGGTACAGGTGCTCCGCGACGGTGAGCGCCGGGAAGTAGGCGTCGTCGTCCAGCACGGACGACACCCGGGTGCGGAACCCGACCTCCCGCTCGTCGACGGCGCGGCCCAGCACCTCCACGCGGCCGCCGACCGGCTCCAGCAGGCCCAGGACCGCGCGCAGCACGGTGGACTTGCCGGACCCGTTCGCCCCGACCAGCGCGAGCGCGCGGCCGGGCGGGAGGGTGAAGGACACCGGGGCGCACACGGGCTCCCCGCCGTAGCCGACGAGCAGGTCGACGGCACGGATCACGGGCTGCTTCGACACGGGGTGCAGCCTACGCACCGCCGGGGGGCGGCCCGGCGGGACCGTGGGCCCGGCCGCGGGCCCGCGGGCTCAGCTCCGGTCGAGGTACTCCTCGCGCTCCCCCGCCAGCATCTGCTGGATCGCGGCGTCGAGCACCGGGTGCGCCGTCAGCTCCGGGTCCTCGGCCACCAGCGCCCGGGCGGCGACGCGGGCGCGCTCGATCACCTCGGCGTGCTGCGTCACCTGGAGCAGCTTGAGCGAGGACCCGCGCCCCGACTGCGCCGCGCCCAGCACGTCGCCCTCGCGCCGGAGCTCGAGGTCGACGTTCGCGAGCTCGAACCCGTCGCGCGTCGACGCGAGCGTGCCGAGGCGGGTCGCCGCGGGGGTGCCCTCGAACGTGTCCGCGACCAGCAGGCACACGCCCGGGCGCGACCCGCGGCCGATCCGGCCCCGGAGCTGGTGCAGCTGCGAGATGCCGAACCGGTCCGCGTCGAGGACCACCATCGCGGTGGCGTCGGGGACGTCGACGCCGACCTCGATGACGGTCGTGGACACCAGCACGGGCACCGCGCCCGACGCGAAGTCGGCCAGCACGCGGTCCTTCTCCTCCGGCGACATCCGGCCGTGCAGCTCGCCGACCGCGACGCCCCGCAGGGCCGGCGTCCCGCGGAGCTGCTCGGCGACCTCGGTGACCGCGTGCAGCGGGCGGGGCGCGGGGCGGTCGTCCTCGTCGCCGTCCGGCGGCGCGTCCGTCACGAGGTCCGCCCCGTCGACGTCCGCCTTCTTCGCGTCCGCGTCGATCCGGGCGCACACCACGTACGCGCGGCCGCCCGAGTCGACCTCCTCGCGCACCCGCTGCCAGGTGCGGGCGAGCCAGTCCGGCCGGCTGGCCGGCACGACGTGCGTGACCACGGCGGCCCGGCCCGCCGGCACCTCGCGCAGCGTGGACGTCTCGAGGTCGCCGAACACCGTCATGGCCACGGTCCGCGGGATGGGCGTCGCCGTCATCACCAGCAGGTGCGGCACACCCCCGGCCTTCGCCCGCAGCACGTCCCGCTGCTCGACCCCGAACCGGTGCTGCTCGTCCACGACCACCAGTCCGAGGTCGGCGAACTGCACGTGCTCGGACAGCAGCGCGTGCGTCCCGACGACGATCCCCGCCGCGCCGCCCGCGATCTCCGCGAGCGTCCGGCGCCGCGCGGCCGAGCCCTGCGAGCCCGTGAGCAGGGCCACGCGGGTCGCGTCCTCCGCGCCGCCGAGCATCCCCGCTTCGGCGAGGTCGCCCAGCAGGGCGCGCAGCGTCCGGGCGTGCTGCGCGGCGAGCACCTCGGTCGGGGCGAGCAGGGCCGCCTGGCCGCCGGCGTCGACGACCTGCAGCATGGCCCGCGCCGCGACGACGGTCTTGCCGGAGCCGACCTCGCCCTGCAGCAGGCGCTGCATCGGGCTGTCCGCGGCGATCTCCCGGGCGATCACGGCGCCGACCTCGCGCTGCCCCGCGGTGAGCTCGAACGGCAGCCGGGCGTCGAACGCGTCGAGCAGCCCGCCCGCGCGCGGCGGCCGGGCCACCGCCGGCTGGGCCGCGAACCGCGCCGTGCGGCGCGCCAGCTCGGCCTGCAGGACGAACGCCTCCTCGAACCGCAGCCGGTCCAGCGCCCGGTCCAGCTCGACCTGGTCGTGCGGCTGGTGCACGCCGACCAGGGCGTCCCGCAGCCCGGGCATGCCGTCGCGGACCTCCGGGGGCAGCGGGTCCGGCAGGTCCTCCTGCGTGGCCGACGACAGGACGACGTCGACCGCCCCGACGACGGCGGCGTTCTTCAGGCCGGCCGACAGCGCGTACACCGACCGCGGCCGCTGGGCCTCCAGGACCCGGGTGATCTCGTCGGCGATCTCGCCGACCTCGTACAGCTCGAAGTCCGGGTGCAGCAGCTGGAGCTGCCCCCGGTACGCCTTCACCGTCCCCGAGAACAGGCCCGCCGCACCGGGCCGGAGCTCCTGCTCGAACCGTCGCAGGGCGCCGGCGTGCTTCGCGAACCACGTCAGGTGCAGGCGGTCGCGCCCGTTGCGCACGACGACCTCGAGGATCACCCCGCCGCGCGACCGCATCGTGCGCATGGTCGACTGCTCGACCTCGGCGTCGACGGTCACGTACTCGCCGATCTGCAGCCGCCCGATCGACGACATCTCGCCCCAGCGGCCGTGCCGCCGGGGGTAGTAGCGCAGCAGGTCCCCCACGGTGTGCACGCCGAGCTTCGCCAGCTTCTTGGCCGCCCCGGGCACGACCCGCCCGAGGTCCTGCTCCGTGTACGGCAGCGGGCGCACCACGGCGTCGTGCGGGGCGGTCACGGGCGGGCCTCCGCACCGGCGGACGGCACGGCGGGCACGGCGGCGAGCGCCGCGAGGACCGTGCCGTCGTCGACCGCGCCGTCCGGCACCGTCCAGGCCGGGTCGAGGTCCCCCGGTGCGAGCCGGCCGCCCGGCAGCACCGTGACCGGCCGCGGCGCCCCCGCCGGCCCCGTCCCCGCGTCCTGCGCGGCCCGGCGCACCGCGTCGCGCGCCGCGCCCGCCGGCAGCCCGCCGGGGAGCAGCACGGCGACCGCGCCCAGGTCCGCGAACGCGGCCGCGGCCGCGGCGGAACCCGTGCACGCCACCACGTCGCGAGCGCCGGCGAGCAGCGCGCGCACCGTCGCCGTCCACGCGGCACCGGACGCGGTGAGCGCCGCCGCGACGTCGCCGGGCACCGCCGCGTGCACGTGCGCCGTGACGACCCCGTCGCCCGGCACCACCGCGACCGCGTCCCCCACCGCGCCGAGCGCGCGGGTCAGCGCGTCCGCGACGGCCGCCGCGTCCGCCGGGCGCAGCACGGCGACGACCTCGTACGCCGCCCGGGCCGGCTGGCCGGCGGGTGCGGCGTCGGCGGCTGCGGCGTCGGCGGCGCCGGGAGCGGCGTGCTCCGCCAGCCACCCCACGTCCACCGGCTCGTCGCGGCCGGCGAGCGCCCCGGCCAGCGCGTCGAGCAGCACCAGCAGCGCGCACCCGCCGGCGTCGACCACGTGCGCCGACCGCAGCACGGGGTGCGCCGCGCTGATCCGCGCCAGGTCCGCGCGCCCCGCGGCCACCCCGGCGGCCAGGGCCGCGGCCTCGTCCGCCCCGGCCTCGGCGGCGTCCCGGGCGGCCGAGGCCACCGCGACGGCGACCGTGAGCACCGTGCCGTCCTCGGGCTCCGGCACCGCCGAGCGCGCAGCGCCCGCGGCGGCCGTGAGCGCCTCGGGCAGCGTGCCCGGCGCCGCACCCGCCGCCGCGCCTGCGGCCGGGCCCGGGGCCGCACCCGCGAGCCCGCCGAGGTAGCGGCTGAGGATGACGCCCGAGTTCCCTCGCGCCGCGAGCAGCGCCCCCCGGGCCAGCGCCCGCAGCACCGCGTCCCCGTCGGCGGCGGCGTCCAGCCCCGCGAGCTCGTCGGCAGCGCCGCGCACCGTGAGCAGCACGTTCGTGCCGGTGTCCCCGTCCGGGACGGGGAACACGTTCACCGCGTCGATCCGCTCGCGGGCCGCCTCGAGCGCCGGCAGGGCGCGTCCCAGCCAGTCGCGCAGCACGGCGCCGTCCCCGAGTCGTCCAGCAGCCACGTCCGCGCGCAGTCCTCTCGTCCGGAGCGGGCCGCCGCGGCCCGCACCCCCTTACTCTGCCCCACGGAACCGACACCGCCGCGCTCGTCCACAGGCCGGGTCCCGGACGGTGTGACGGACGTCGTTTTGAGGCGCACGCCGCTCGTGGGCTAGTCTTGTCCGGTTGCCTGGCCTCTGCCGGGCACAGGTGTGCCCCCCGGACCGGTCCCCGGACCGTCGGTGCGGGCGCCCCGACCCACCAGGACTTGCCGCCCGGGCACCCTCCCGAGCGGCGTGCAATGACCGGATCAGGAGAAGACCGTGGCTGCCAACTGCGACGTCTGCGCCAAGGGCCCGAGCTTCGGGCACAGCATCTCGCACTCGCACGTGCGGACCAAGCGCCGCTGGAACCCGAACATCCAGCGCGTGCGCGTCGTCGTGGCGGGCACCCCGAAGCGGATGAACGTCTGCACCTCGTGCCTCAAGGCCGGCAAGGTGCAGCGCGCCGTCTGAGAGACGCTGCTCGTCGAAGGCCCGTGCGGACCCGTCCGCACGGGCCTTCGCGCTGCCCCGGGGGCCTGTGGCCGCGCGGGGCCGTGTGGCACCCTGTCGGCATGAGCGAGCAGCGGCGCGAGCACGTGGTCCGACCTGCCGAACCCCAGGACGCCGCCGGGATCGCCCGGGTGCACGTCCAGACCTGGCAGCAGGCGTACGCCGACCTGGTGCCCGCGTCCTACCTCTCCTCGCTCGACGTCGAGCGCCGCACCCAGGTGTGGCAGCGGGACCTCGCGTCCGGCAGCCGGATCCGCGCCTGGGTCGCGACCGCGGGCGACGACGTCGTCGGCTTCATCTCCCTGGGTCCGTCCCTCGACGAGGACGCCGAGCGGCACGCCCTGCAGGTGTACGCGATCTACCTCGAGCCCGACATGTGGGGCTCCGGCGCGGCCCGCGAGCTGCTGCGCACCGCCCTCGCCGACGTCCCGCCCCGCATCCCCGTGACGCTGTGGGTGTTCGCGGAGAACGAGCGCGCCCGGCACTTCTACCGCCGGCACGGCTTCCAGCCCGACGGCACCGAGCGCACCGAGGAGGTGGGCGGCGCGGACCTGCTCCAGATCCGCTACCGCCGCCGCTGACCCGGCCCGGGCGCCGCCCGCGCTCCGCGCCGCGTGCGAGGTCGAGGGTCTCGCGCAGCGGCCGCGGACACCCTCGACCTCGCACGAAGCCCTCGACCCCGCGGTCGCGGGACCGCCCGCCGTCAGCGGTGGAAGTGCTCCCAGCCCGCCGGGACCGCCGGCCGGGCGCCCGCGACGAGCACCGTGCCGGGCGCCGCGCCCGGGCCCGGGGCCAGGACCGTGCCCACCGGGCGGAAGCCCTCGGGGACCGCGCCGGGCGGGAACGCCGCGAGCAGCCCGTGGTCCTCGCCGCCGCCGAGCGCCCACGCGACGGCGTCGCCCCCGACCGCGGCCGCCGCACCCGCCAGCGCCGCGAGGTCGTCCGCGAGCGCCTCCCCCGGCTCGCCGAGGTCCAGCACCACGCCGCTGGCGCGGGCCAGCCGCGCGGCGTCCCGGAGCAGCCCGTCGGACACGTCCATCATCGCCGTGGCCCCCGCGCGCGCGGCGTCCGGGCCGGCGGCGAGCGGCGGCTCCGGCCGGCGGTGCACGCGCACGGCCTCGGGGTCGGCGTCGGGCAGCCCGGCGTCCAGCAGCGCGAGCCCCGCGGCCGACCGCCCGACCGTCCCCGCCAGCGCCAGCACGTCCCCCGGCCGCGCGCCGGACCGCAGCACCGGCTCACGCCCCTCGAGGTCCCCGTGCACGGTCACCGCGACGACCACCGCGGACCCCCCGGACAGGTCCCCGCCGACGACGCCCGCCCCGACCGGCCCGCACGCCGCCGCCAGCCCGCGCGCCAGCCCCTCGACCCACGCCACCGGCAGGTCCCCGGGCACGACCAGCGACACGACGAGCGCCGTCGGTCGCGCCCCCATGGCCGCGACGTCCGCGAGGTTCTGCATCGCGGCCCGCCACCCGACGTCCTCGCCGGTGGACCAGGCCCGCCGGAAGTGCCGGTCCTCCACGAGCACGTCGGTGGACACCACGTACCGCCCGTCCGGCGCGGCCAGGACGGCGGCGTCGTCACCCGGGCCCAGCAGCGTCCGGCCGCCGGCGGGCAGGTGCGGGAAGATCCGGGCGAGCAGCTCGTCCTCGGACAGGTCCGCGACGGCGAGGGGTCGGTCGATCACGCCGGTCACGCTATCCCGCCCGCACCCCCGCCCCCCTCGGGAGGGTTACCGTGGCCCGGTGAACCGCCGCACCGCCCGCCCCGCCGCCGTCGCGCTCGCCGGGGCCGCCGTGCTGGCGCCGGCGCTCGCCGCGTGCGCGCCGTCCGTCGGGGTCGCGGTCGCCCCGCACGCGACCGACCCGGACTGCGCACGCGTGGTGCTGACCCTGCCGGACTCGCTCGGCGACGGCCTGGACGCCGTCCGCACGACCAGCCAGGCCACCGCCGCGTGGGGCGACCCGGCCGGGCCGGTGACGCTGCGCTGCGGCGTGGAGGTCCCCGGCCCGACGACCGAGCAGTGCGTGACCGTGGAGACCGCGAGCGGCCCGAGCATCGACTGGCTGGTGCAGGCCGACGCGGAGCCCGCGGACGGCGAGGCGACCCCGAACGCCCCGTCGGACCCGGCCCAGGACCCCGGCTCGTCCGACTGGACCTTCGTGACCTACGGCCGGGACCCCGCGGTCGAGGTGCACGTCCCGGCCGCGGTCGTCGCCGAGCGCTCGACGTCGTTCCTGGACGGCCTCAGCGTGGCGGTGGCGCAGGTCGAGGCGACCCGCTCCTGCCTCTGACCCGCCGCCGGGCGCTCAGCGCAGCCCGGTCGGCCGCTCGAGCGCCAGCCGCAGCAGCTCGTCCAGCAGGTCGGGGTAGGACAGCCCGCTCTGCTGCCACATGCGCGGGTACATCGAGAACGGCGTGAACCCGGGCATGGTGTTGATCTCGTTGACGACGACCTCGCCGTCGGGCGTGACGAACACGTCCACCCGCGCGAGCCCCTCGCCGTCGACGGCCTCGAACGTCCGGACCGCCGCGTCCTGCACCCGGGCGACGACGTCGTCCGGCAGGTCGGCGGGGCAGCTGAGCTCGACGGCGGCCTCGTCGAGGTACTTGGCCTCGAAGTCGTAGAAGCCGTGGGTGTCGTCGGTGACGACGATCTCCCCGGGCAGGGACGCGCGGGGCCGCCCCCCGCCGCGCCCGCCGAGCACGGCGCACTCGATCTCGCGCCCGACGATCCCGGCCTCGACCACGACCTTCGGGTCGTGCACCTGGGCCGCGGCGACGGCGGCGGGCAGGTCCGCCAGGTCGGTGACCCGGGAGATGCCGATGCTGGACCCGGCGCGGGCGGGCTTGACGAACAGCGGCAGGCCGAGCGCCTCGATGCGCGCGCGCACCCCGTCGCGGTCGGTCGCCAGGTCGTCGCCGCGCAGCGTGACGAACGGCCCGACCGGCAGCCCGGCCCCCGCGAGGACCACCTTCATGAAGTGCTTGTCCATGCCGACGGCCGACGCGAGCACCCCGGCCCCGACGTACCGGACGTCCGCCAGCTCGAGCATCCCCTGCAGCGTGCCGTCCTCCCCGAACGGCCCGTGCAGCAGCGGCAGCACCACGTCGACCTCCCCGAGCGCCGTGGCGGGCGTGCCGGGCTCGATGACCTGGAGCTCGCGGGAGCCGGCCTCCTGCGGGAGCAGCACCTGCTCGTCGGCGGCCTCGACCTCGGGCAGCCGGCCGTCCACGATCGCCCAGCGGTCGGGGTCGTCGGCCACGCGGACCCACCGGCCCTGCGGGGTGATCCCGATGGGCAGCACGTCGTACCGCTCGCGGTCGACCGCCCGGAGCACGGCGCCGGCGGTGGCGCACGAGATCGCGTGCTCGCTGGACCGCCCCCCGAACAGGACGAGGACGCGCGGACGGGCGGGCTGGGGCTGGCTGCTGGACATCGTCGGTGAGCCTAGTCGCCCCGGGCCGGCTGGACGGGGCGACCCGCGCGGCAACGCCCAGCCGCAGGGTGGGACGCCCGCGGCGCCCGCCGCGGACGGCGCGTACCCTGCCCGGCGTGAGCCACCCCGAGCACCAGGACCTCGCCCGCGAGACCCTCGCCGTCACCTCCGGACGGCCCGCCCGCGCGCAGGGCGCCCCCGTGAACCCGCCCGTCGTGCTGTCGTCGACGTACGTCTCCCAGGGCGTGCCGCAGCCCGGCGAGATGATGTACGCCCGCGGCGACACCGAGACCTGGGGTCCGTTCGAGCAGACGCTCGGCGCCCTGGAGGGCTCGGCGCACCCGGCGCTGGTGTACGGCTCCGGCATGGCGGCGATCGCCGCGGCGCTGTCCCTGGTGCCGCACGGCGGCCGGCTGGTCCTGCCGCAGCACGCGTACCAGGTGACGCTCGGCTACGCCCGCGACCTCGCGGAGCGCTCGGACGTCGAGGTGCAGCAGGTCGACGTCGCGGACACCGCCGCCGTGACCGCGGCGCTGGACCCGGCCGCCTCCCCCACCGGCCGCGCCACGTCGCTGCTCTGGGTGGAGTCGCCGACCAACCCGATGCTCGAGGTCGCAGACCTGCCGGCCCTCGTCGCGGCAGGGCACGCCGCGGGCGCGCTGGTCGCCGTCGACAACACCTTCGCCACCCCGCTGGTGCAGCGGCCGCTGGAGCACGGCGCGGACGTCGTCGTGCACTCGGTGACCAAGTACCTCGCCGGGCACAGCGACGTCGTCCTCGGCGCCGTGCTCGCCGACGACGCGCGCCTGCGCGAGCGGCTGCACACCTACCGCACGGTGCACGGGGCGATCGCCGGCCCGTTCGAGGTGTACCTGGCGCTGCGCGGCGTCCGGACGCTGGCCCTGCGGGTCGAGCGCTCGCAGCGCACCGCCCTGGACCTCGCGCAGCGGCTGGCCGCGCACCCCGGCGTCGTGGAGGTCCGGCACCCGGGACTGCCGGGCGACCCCGGGCACGCGCGCGCGACCGCGCAGATGAGCGGGTACGGCTCGATCATCGGCCTGCGCCCGGCCGGCGGCGCCGCGGGTGCCGACGCGGTCGTGGAGCGGCTGCGCCTGTGGGTGCCGGCGACCAGCCTCGGCGGCGTGGAGTCCAGCATCGAGCGCCGCCGCCGGTTCGCCACCGAGTCCGTGACGGTCCCCGAGGACCTGCTGCGCCTCTCGGTCGGCATCGAGGACGTCGAGGACCTCTGGCGCGACCTGGACCGGGCCCTGCGCGCCTGAGCCCCTCCCGCGCGCGCTCGCACCACCCACCGCGCGCACCCCACCCCTCGCACCCCACCCCGCCGAGACAGGTCCGCCCGGCCGAGAGAGGACCGTCCGACGCCCTGTCTCGGCGGGACGGTCCTCTCTCGGCGCGCTGCGGCGTGCGGCGTGGGGGCGGGGTCCGGGGGCGCGGGTCAGGGGCGGACCGTGAACTCCGCCCGGAGGAGGGTCTCGTCGCGGGACGACGGGCCCACCAGGAGCTCGAACTCGCCCGGCTCGACCACCCGGGTGCCGGCGGCGTCGACGATCGTGCAGTCCGCGACCGGGACCTCGATCGTCACCGTGGCCGTCTCGCCGGGGGCCAGGTCGACCTGCCGGAACGCCTTGAGCTCCTTGTCGGCCCAGGACACCGACGTCACCCGGTCCGAGACGTACGCCTGCACGGTCTCCCGCACCGGCCGGTCCCCGGTGTTCGCGAGCGTGACCGAGCCCCGGACGACGTCACCGGCCCCGAGGTCGGCCGCCGCGAGCCGCAGGCCCGAGTACGCGACCGTCGTGTACGACAGCCCCTCGCCGAACGCGAACGCCGGCCGCTGGGTGAGGTCGGCGTACCGGTCGCCGTGCTGGCCGCGGACCTGGTTGTAGTAGGTCGGCTGCTGCCCGACGTGCCGCGCGAACGACACGGGCAGGCGGCCGGACGGCTCGGCGAGCCCGAGCAGCACCTCGGCGACGGCCTGGCCGCCCTGCATGCCCGGGTTCGCGACCCAGAGCAGCGCGGCGGCGTCCAGCGCCGAGTCCGGCAGCACCAAGGGCTTGGAGGCGAGCAGCACCACGACCAGCGGCGTGCCGGTGGCCGCGAGCGCGTCGAGCAGGGCGATCTGCCCGCCGATGAGCTCGAGCGTGGCGGTCGACCGGCCTTCACCGACGAGCTCGATCCGGTCCCCGACGACGGCGACCACGTAGTCGGCGTCCCGCGCGGCAGCGACGGCCTCGGCGATCAGGGCCTCGTCCGGCTCGCACGGGACGACGAGCGGCGGGCGCGGCTGCCCGTCGACGAACGTCGCGCCCGCCGGGTCCGGCGCGAGGGTGAGGATGTCCGCCCCGCGGGCGTGCGTGATGGCCCACTCCTGCGGCACCGTCGCCCGCAGGCCGTCCAGCACCGTGGTGATCATCTCCACCGGCTGGCCGTCCGGGAGCCAGTCGGCCTGGCCGGAGCTTCCGGCCCAGTCGCCGAGCTGGGTCTGCGCGTCGTCGGCCAGCGGTCCGACCACGGCGATCGTCCTCGCGGCGGTGCCGGGCGCGGCCCGCAGCGCACCCGCGGGGCCGGTCCCGGGGGCGGGCTCCAGCCCTCCGGCCAGCGGGAGCACCCCGTCGTTGGTCAGCAGCACCAGCGAGCGGCGGGCCACGGCCAGGTTGAGCTCGGCGTGCGCGACGGAGCCGACCACCGCGACCTGGGCGGCGGGGTCGGGCCGGCGCGGGTTCTCGAACAGCCCGAGCCGGAACTTCAGGGTGAGGATCCGGGCCACCGCGGCGTCCAGGTCGGACTCGGCCAGCAGCTCGGAACGGATGGCGTCCAGCGCTCCCTGGAAGAACCCGGGGGTGGTCATCACCATGTCGTTGCCGGCCTTCACCGCGGCCGCCGCGGCGTGCGCGTAGTCGGGCTGCACCTTCTGCTCCCAGACCATCCGCCCGACGTTGTCCCAGTCGGTGATCAGCGTGCCGCTGTAGCCCCACTCGCCCCGCAGCACGTCGTTCAGCAGCCAGTCGTTCACCGTGATCGGCACGCCGTCGGTGGTCTGGTAGCCGAGCATGAACGTCGCGCAGCCCTCGCGCGCCACCCGCTCGAACGGCGGGAGGAACCACGAGCGCAGCTTGCGGCGGGAGATGTCGGCCTCGGAGGCGTCCCGCCCGCCCTGCGTCTCGGAGTACCCGGCGAAGTGCTTGGCGGTGGCCAGGATCGCGGTCGGGTCGTCGAGCCCGGTGCCCTGGTAGCCGCGGACCATGGCGGAGGCCAGCTCACCGATCAGGAACGGGTCCTCGCCGAAGGTCTCGTCCACCCGGCCCCAGCGCAGGTCGCGCGCGATGCAGAGCACCGGCGAGAAGGTCCAGTGCACGCCGGTCGCGGCGACCTCGACGGCAGTCGCCCGAGCGACCTGCTCGACCAGCCCGGCATCCCAGGACGCGGCCATGCCGAGCTGCGTCGGGAAGATCGTCGCCCCGACGAAGAACGAGTGCCCGTGGATGCAGTCCTCGCCGACGAGCAGCGGGATCCGCAAGCGGGTCTGTCCGGTGAGGTCGTGCGCCTCGGCCAGCCGCTCCGGTGACGTGTGCAGGATCGAACCCACGTGCATGCGCAGGATGTGGTCCTCGACCCCCTCCCGGGCGTCGAGCTGCATCATCTGGCCGACCTTCTCCTCGACGGTCATGCGGGCGAGGAGGTCGTCCACCCGAGCGCCGATGGGCGCACTGGCGTCGAGGTACGTGGCATTCATCAGGTGGTCGTTCCCTACTTGGTGTCCGAGGTGACGGCTGTGACGCCGTCGGTCATGTCCATGCCCTTGTCGCGCATGGCGCGGGCGAGCTCGCCCGCGGAGCGTAGACGCGGGTTGATGTACTCGTCGATGCCGAAGTTGAGCAGCGCGAGGGCGACACCGATCGCCGCGATGCACAGCCCGGGCGGCAGGAACCACCACCACTGGTTCTGGGTGAACGCGCCCTGCGCCGACGCCCAGTTCAGGATCGTGCCCCAGTTGTACGCGTTGACCGGGATGACCCCGATGTACGACAGGGTGGTCAGGCCGAGGATCGCCGCGGTGACCGAGCCGACGAACGACGACGCGATCAGGGCGGTGAGGTTCGGCAGCATCTCGACTCCGATGATGCGGCGCAGCGGTTCTCCGTTGAGCTTCGCCGCCTGGACGAAGTCGCGGTTGCGCAGCGACATGGTCTGGGCGCGCAGCACCCGCGCGCCCCATCCCCACCCCAGGATCCCGAGGATCGCGGCGACCACCCACAGCGGCGGGTTGGTGAACCGCGACGCGATGATGATGAGGATCGGGATGCCGGGGATGACGAGGAAGACGTTCGCCAGAGCCGACAGGGCCTCGGACCGCCACCCCGGCAGGTAGCCCGCCAGGACGCCGACGACGACGGCGATCGCCATCGAGATCAGCGAGGTGAGCGCGCCGACGACGACCACGCCGCGGGTGCCGTGGATGACCTGGCTGAGGACGTCCTCGCCGAGGTGGGTCGTGCCGAACCAGTGCGCGGCGCTGGGCGGCTGGAGCCGGGCGGTCGCGTCGATCTGCGTCGGGGAGTACGGGGCGAGCTGGTCGGCGAAGACGGCAACGAGCACGAACACCGCGAGGATCGACAGGCCGGCGATCGACTTGCCGTTGCGGAACATCGCGAAGCCCGCGCCGAGCCGGGCGCCGCGCCCGCGGGGGGTCGTCTGGGTGATCGACATGGGTCAGCCTTCCGACTGCCGGGTGCGGGGATCGAGGACGGCGTAGGCGACGTCCGCCAGGATGTTGGCGACCAGGACGGCCAGCACGATCACGAGGAAGCCGCCCTGCATGAGCGCGTAGTCCTTGGCGTTCGTGGCGTCCAGCAGCATCTTGCCGACGCCGGGGTACGAGAAGACCTGCTCGACGATGATCGCGCCGCCGACGATGAACCCGATCGACAGGGCGAACGACTGGATCTGCGGCAGGACGGCGTTGCGCGCGGCGTAGCGCCACAGGACGCGCCGGTTCGGCATGCCCTTGGCCTGGGCCACGGTGACGTAGTCCTCGTCGAGGACCGTGAGCATCATGTTGCGCATCCCGAGCATCCACCCGCCCAGAGAGGCGACGACGATCGTGGCCAGCGGCAGCGTCCCGTGCTTGATCACCTCCCCGAGGAACTCCGGCGTGAGGCCGGGGGTGGTGCCGATCCCGTAGGCCTTGCCGATGGGGAACCAGCCGAGCGTGACGGAGAAGACCGAGATCGCCATCAGCCCGATCCAGAAGTACGGGACGGTGGACAGGAAGGTCGTCACCGGGATGAGGGCGTCCAGGCGCGACCCGCGCCGCCAGCCGACGAGCGCGCCCCCGACGGTGCCGATCAGGAAGGAGCACACGGTCGCCAGCCCGATCAAGCCCACCGTCCACGGCAGCGCGTTCGCGATGACCTGGCCGACCGGCTGCAGGCCGTGGGTGATGGCGATCCCGAGGTCGCCGCGGGCCAGCATCGCCAGGTAGTCCCCGTACTGCTGCCAGAGCGTCCGGTCGGAGTCCAGGCCGAGCAGTGCGCGCAGCGCGTCGGCCGCCTCCGGCGAGATCCCGCGGTTGCGGGCAAGGTAGTTGTCGACCGCGTCGCCCTTCATCATGCGGGGCACGAAGAAGTTGATCGTGATGGCGGCCCACAGCGTGAAGAGGTAGAACGCGACGCGGCGCCCGATGAACCGCCAGGGGGCCTTCGCCCGGGTCCTGGTGGCCCGGGTCGCGGTCGTCCCGTCAGCGACCACGTCGGCCTCGGTGGGGCTGGGGCTGGGGCTGCTGAGCGTGGTCATCGGGCACCTCCGGCGCTGTCGGCGAAGAACCGCTCCGGGTCGGGGGACGCCTCGCGGAGCTCGCGGGTGTACGGGTGCTGCGGGCGCAGGATGACGTCGTCGGCCGAGCCGTGCTCGACGACCCGGCCCTGGTTGAGCACGATGATCTCGTCCGAGAAGTACCGGGCCGTGGCGAGGTCGTGGGTGATGTAGAGCACCCCGAGGCCGTCCTGGGCCTGGATGTCGGAGAGCAGGCCGAGCACGCCCATCCGCAGGGACACGTCGAGCATCGAGACCGGCTCGTCCGCGACGAGCAGGGCCGGGCGCGGGGCCAGGGCCCGGGCGATGGCGACCCGTTGCCGCTGACCACCTGACAGCTCGTGGGGCCGGCGGTCGATGATGGCCCCGGCGTCGAGCTGGACCTTGGCCAGTAGGCGGTGCACCTCGGCGTCGACCTCTTCGGGCGGCACGACCCCGGAGAGCGCGAGCGGGCGCGCGACGTGGTGCCGGATCGAGTGGTACGGGTTCAGCGACGCGAACGGGTCCTGGAACACCATGCGCAGCTGCTGGCGGTAGGCGCGCAGCGCGGCGCCCCGGGTCGGGATCGGCTCGCCGTCGAGGAGCACCTGCCCGCTGGTCGGCCGCTCCATCTGCGTGAGGATCTTGGCGACGGTCGACTTGCCGGAGCCGGACTGACCGACCATGCCGATCGTCTGCCCGCTCGAGAGCGTGAACGACACGTCCCGGAGCGCGTCGATCGACCCCGCTCCTCGGACGCGGTAGGTCTTGGAGACGCCGCGGACGTCGATCGAGGTCATCGGGCCGCCTCCCGCTCGGCCGTCAGGCGCGGGAAGGACGACAACAGCGTCCTGGTGTACTCGTGGCGCGGCCGGAACCAGATGTTCGGCGCGGTGTCGAGCTCGACGATCTGCCCGGCACGCATGATCGCGATGCGGTCGGAGATCTCGAGCAGCAGCGGCAGGTCGTGGGTGATGAACACGACCGAGAACCCGAACGCCTCGCGCAGGCCGGTGATCTCCCGCAGGATCTCCCGCTGCACCAGCACGTCCAGCGCCGTCGTGGGCTCGTCCATGACCACGAGCTGCGGGCGCAGGGCGAGCGCCATGGCGATCATGATGCGCTGGCGCATCCCGCCGGACAGCTCGTGGGGGTAGCTCTTGATGCGCGCCGCGCCCACCTTGACGATCTCGAGCAGCTCGACGACCGCGGCGGTGCGCTCGGCCCGCGACATGGCGGGGCGGTGCACCTCGAAGACGTCGGCGAGCTGGGCACCCACCGTCGCCACCGGGTTCAGGGCGCTCATCGCGCCCTGGAACACCATGGAGATCTTGTCCCACCGGAACGCCCGCATCGCGTCGGCGCCCAGGGCGAGGAGGTCGACGTCGCTGCCGTCGGCGTCGTGCCAGGTGACCGACCCGCCGGGGATGACGGCCGGAGGCTTGAGCAGGCGCTGGACGCCGTAGGCAAGCGTGGTCTTGCCGCACCCGGACTCGCCGGCGAGCCCGAGCACCTCGCCCCGGTGGACGGTGAGGGACACGTCCCGGACCGCGTCCACGGGTGCGGCCGTCTCGTACCGGACCGAGAAGTCCCGGACCGAGAGGAGTGGGTCGCTCATCTGTGAGGTCTCCTTGCGTGAGGGTGCCAGGGGCGGCGGCGTGCGCCGCCCCTGGCACGGGATCACTCGACGGGCTCGAGGGTGCTCAGGACGAGGGCGACCTCGGCCTGGGTCGGGTCGGCGGAGGCGTACATGTCCTCCTCGGTCGGCCAGCCGGTGTAGCTGCGCTCGTTGAACAGGCCCAGCAGCGGGTGGGAGCCCAGCGGGATCGCCGGGACGTCCCGGACGAACGCCTGCTGCAGCGTCGTCATCGCGGCAGCACGGTCGGCGTCGTTGTCAGTGCTGGCGTAGGTGTTGAGCGCGGCGTCGACCTCGGGGTTGCTGTAGCGCCCGAAGTTGAAGTCGGCGTTCTCCTCGCCGGTCTCGGCGTCGGTCGTGATCCAGCGGGTGCCCATGATGGAGTCGTAGACGCCCCAGGCGCCCTCGCCATCGAGCCAGTGGATGATCGCGTCGAAGTTCCCGGTCTTCCGGGCCTCGTCCCAGCCGCCCCAGTCGGGCTGCTCGATCGTGACCTCGATGCCGAGCTCCTTCATCTGCTCCGACAGCAGTGCCTGCTCGGTGTTCCAGTCGGTCCAGCCGGCCGGGACCGAGACCGAGAACGTGACCGGCTCGCCGTCCGGGTCCACGAGCGCGTCGCCGACGCCCGTGTAGCCGGCGTCCTCGAGGATGGACGTCGCCTTGTCGAGGTCGACCTCGTAGGTCTGCCCCGCGAACTCGTCGACGACGTCCTGCTCCAGCGACGGGCCGAGGCCGGTCACCGAGTCCACGACGGCCGAAGCGCCCTCGCGGGCGATCTCCACGTAGGCCTCGCGGTCGATGGCCCAGGCGAGCGCCTCGCGCAGCGCGGGGTCGTCGAACGGCTTGCGGGTGAGGTTGAGGAACAACGTCCCCGCGCCGGCGGTCGGGGTCACCAGGTACCGGTTGGCCGGGTCCTTGTCGAGGAAGGTCTCCTGGACCTGCGGCAGGAACGCCTGGGCCCAGTCCGCCTCGCCGGTCGCCAGGGCCGTGGCCAGCGCGGAGTTGTCGCCGTAGGAGACGTAGTGCAGCTCGGGGACCGCCAGGTCCCCGTCCCAGTAGTCCGGGTTCGCGGTGAGCGTCACCGACTCCGTCGACCAGCTCGACAGGACGTACGGGCCGGTCCCGATGGCCTCGCCCTCGCCGGTGAGCGCGGCGGTCGACGGGTCGTCGAGGGTGTCCCAGATGTGCTTCGGGACGATCGGGACGTGCAGCACCGTGCCCCGCTTGACGAACTTGGAGTTGCCGAACTTCAGCGTCGCCGAGTCCCCGTCGACGTCCGCCCCCAGGTAGTCCAGCGCAGCGGTGTCGGTGAGGCGCCCGTCGAGGTACATGTCGAACGTGCCGACGATGTCGTCGATCGTGAACGGCTCGCCGTCGTGCCACGTCACTCCCTCGCGGGCGGTGACCGTGAGCTCGGTGTAGTCCGCGTTCCACTCCAGGCTCGAGGCCAGGCGCGGGGTGACCACGCTCGAGTCCGCGGTGTTGACCAGCGCCATCGTCTCGAACATGGCGTAGCGGTAGCCGTACATGCTGGCCGAGCTGTCCCCGAGGAACGGGTTGTTCGACTCGGTGGTGATGGCGCCGTCCGGCTTGGCGATGGTCAGCGCGGCACCGGTCCCGCCGGTGGACGCGCTCTGCTCGGTCCCCCCGCCCGACCCACCGGAGCAGGCCGTCAGTGTCAGGGCGGCGGCCACGCCGAGCGCGACTGCCGGGAACTTCAACCTCATGGTTTCTCCTTCGAAACGAACCGTCATCCACCGACGGATTCTGAGGTCGCGCCGCGTCGTCGCGGTCACGTTGCGAGGAGATTACTACACTGGCAGTAAGTGACCGCTGTCCTGCAGGATCACAAGTTGGTCACGGACTGAACGTCCCCGGTCGCGGCGCGCCCGACGGATACGATCGGGCGCCAGAGCGCGCGCAGGGCTGCGCGAGGCGACCGCACAGCCGTAGCGGCGCGAGACGCCTGGAAGGAAGTGGGAGAGCGATGAGCGAGGCCAGACGGTCCGCGCACCCCCGCCCGGAGACCCTCGAGCGCCGGCGACGCATCCTGTCCGCGGCGATGACGACCTTCGGCCGCAAGGGCTACAACAAGGGTCCGCTCACCGAGATCGCCGACCAGGTCGGCATGACGCACGCCGGGATCCTGCACCACTTCGGGTCCAAGGACCAGCTGCTCGTCGAGGTGCTCCGGTACCGCGACCAGACCGACGTCGAGGACCTCGACGAGGGGCACATGCCGTACGGCATCGAGCTGTTCCGGCACCTCGTGCGCACCGCGTTCGCCAACGAGCGCCGTCCAGGCCTCGTGCAGACCTATGCCGTGCTGTCCGCGGAGTCCGTCACGGACGACCACCCCGCCAGGGCGTACTTCCAGGAGCGCTACGACACGCTGCGCGGCGACATCGTCGCGGCGTTCCGGCTGGTCTGCGCCGAGCGCGGCATCGCCGAGCCGGACACGGTCGATCGTGCCGCTGCCGGCATCCTCGCCGTCATGGACGGGCTGCAGGTGCAGTGGCTCCTCGCGCCGGACGACGTGGAGCTGGCACTCGCCAGCGAGTTCGCGATCGAGGCCCTCGTCGCGGCGGTCGTCCATCCGCAGCCCCCGGAGGTCGCCACCGAGCGGCCCGACCGCTAGACGCCCTCCGCCTTGCGCGGCCGCCCCAGCAGCAGCGGCGCCAGCGCGTCCACGGGCAGCCCCTCGTGCAGCACCTGCACCACGGCCGCGGTGATCGGCATCTCCACCCCGGCGCGCTCCGCGAGGTCCAGCACCGACCGGGACGACTTCACGCCCTCCGCGGTGCCCCCGGTGGCCGCGGTCGCCTCGTCGAGGGACATCCCCCGCCCGATGTGCAGGCCGAGCCGGTGGTTGCGGGAGTCCGGCGACGCGCAGGTCGCCATGAGGTCCCCCATGCCCGCGAGCCCGGGGAACGTCTCGGCCCGCGCGCCGAGCGCCAGCCCGAGCCGGGTGATCTCGACCAGCCCGCGCGTGATGACGGTGGCCATGGTGTTGTACCCGAGGCCCCGGCCCTGCGAGATGCCGACCGCGAGCGCGATGACGTTCTTCACGGCCCCGCAGAGCTCGACGCCGACGACGTCGTCGTTCGTGTACGGGCGGAAGTACCCCGAGGCGCACGCCGCGGCGACCCGCTCGGCGGCGCCCGCGTCCGCGGCGGCCACGACGGTGGCGGTCGGCTGCCGCGCGGCGATCTCGGACGCCAGGTTCGGCCCGGACAGCACCGCGACCCGGGCGGCGGGCAGGTCCAGCGCCTCGGCCACGACCTCGCTCATCCGCTGGTCGGTGGCGAGCTCGACACCCTTCATCAGCGAGACGGCGACCGCGCCCGGGTCCAGGCGGCCGGCGAGCGGGGCGAGCGTCGCGCGGGCCGACTGGGACGGCACGGCCACCGCGACCACGTCGGCACCGGCGACCGCCGCGACCGGGTCGGGGTCGGCCGTGACGCCCGCGGGCAGCTCGATGCCCGGCAGGTACCGCTCGTTGCGGCGGTGCTCCGCGATCTCGGCGCAGACCGCGGCGTCGCGGCCCCAGACGGTGACCTCGCACCCCGCGTCGGCGAGGACGGCGGCGAACGTGGTGCCCCAGGCACCCGCGCCGAGGACGGCGGCGCGCGTCACGCCGCTCCCGCTGCCGGGCCGGACGCGCCCGCGGACCCCGCCCCGGGGCCGCCCCCGTCGCGGCGCATGTCGTACGGCCGCTCGGGCGGGGTCGCGCCGCGCACGTCCGCGAGGAGCGCGGTGATCGCGGCCATGACCCGCTCGGTGGCCTCCCGCAGCGTCGCGGCGTCGAGCGGCCGGTCGTACAGGTCGTCCAGGTCGACCGGCGGCCCGGCGACGACGGTGATCCGCTTCGGCGGGATCGGCTTGAACAGCTTGGCGTACCGCCCGAGCAGGTCCTGCGCGCCCCACTGCGCGATCGGCACGACCGGGGCGCGGGACGCGAGCGCCAGCCGGGCGACGCCGGTCTTGGCGACCATCGGCCACAGGTCGGGGTCCCGGGTGAGCGTGCCCTCGGGGAACACGGCGACGCACTCCCCCGCCGCCAGGGCGGTCTCGGCGGCACGCAGCGAGTCGCCGGCCTGCGCGGTGTTCCGGTACACCGGGATCTGCCCCGTGGTCCGCAGGACCCAGCCGACCACCGGCACGGAGAACAGCGACGACTTCGCGAGGATCTTGGGCGCGACGCCGTTGTCGTACAGGTAGTGCGCGAACGTCAGGGGGTCGACGTTCGTCATGTGGTTGCCGGCCGCGATGAACCCGGTCCCGGACGGGAGGTGCTCGGCACCCCGCCAGTCGCGGCGCGTGATGCCGTACAGCACGGGGCGCAGGACGCGGGCGACGTTGCGGTAGGCGCGGTTGGCGCGGGGCGGGTGCACGGGAGCCGATGCTACCCGCGGCCGGGCACCCCTCAGCGGGCGGCGGGCGCGACGCTCCCGCCGCGCGCCCCGCGCCGCAGGCGCACCTCGACCGGGGCGCCCGGGACGTCCGCGACGCGCGCCCGCACCTGCGCCGCGGCCTCCGCCTCGACCTCCGCGTCCGTGAGGTCCTCCACCAGCGGCACGTCCGCGAGCGCGCGGGTGCGGTCGACCACGCGCAGCAGCTCGTCGACGGCCGCGACGGTCTGCCGGCCGGTGGCGACGACGAGCGCCGCGCCGCCCACGTCGAGACGGACCACCAGGTGCAGGCCACCGGTCACCGGGCTCGCCTCCTCGACCGCCGGGGCCCCGGTCCGGACCGATGGCCACACGATAGGTCGCGCCGCGCGCGCCGCAACCGGTGAGGCGCACCTGGCGTGCGTCCGGCGTGCGCATTTGGCACTATCTCCCCCAGGTCCCGCGACGCGGTCGTCGGGACCCCCGCGCGTCGTTGGGACGAAGCGAGCAGCGCGAGAACAGCGTGTCGGTGGCATGCCGCCGGCGCGCCCTCGGCTCCGGAGCTCCGCATGTCCCTCACCACACGCTCGTCGTCGTCCCCGGCGGAGCATCGCTCCGCCGTGCCCGGCACCTTCCGCGTCCTCGGCGACAACGGCTCCCTGGTCTGGTCGGAACCCGTGTTCCGGATCCACGGGTTCGAGCCCGGCGACGTCGTCCCCTCGACCGCCCTGATGCTCGCCCACTGCCACCGCGACGACCGCCCCGCCCTCGAGGCCGTGCTGCGCGTCGCGCCCGAGCCCGCCGCCGAGGGCCGCAGCGTCCGGTACCGGCTCCTGGACGCCGTGGGCACCGAACGCATCGTCCTGGCGGTGCTGGCTCCTGGTGTCGACCCGCGGCACTCCGGACGCCCCGCCGACGGCGTCCCGCACCGGGCCGCGACGGACGGCGCCCCCGCCGGGTCCGAGGGCGTCCTGCAGGACGGCCGCACCGGGCAGGACGGCCACGCCCGGCAGGACGGCCACCCCGACCACGACGGCCACCCGGGCCACGCCGGCGGGACGGGCGGGCGCGCCGACGGCCACGCGGCGCAGCTGCTCGGCCTGCTCGTCGACCTCGGCGCCGAGATCGGCGCGACCGCGGCGCGCCGCGCGGACGACATGCTCGCCGCGGCCATCGCGTCCCGCGAGGTCATCGACCAGGCCAAGGGTGCCGCGATGCTCGCGTACGGCCTGGACGGCCCGGCGGCCTTCGAGTTCCTGCGCTGGCACTCCGAGCACCTCAACGTGAAGGTGCGCAGCGTCGCCGAGCGCCTGCTCGCCGCCCTGCCCGGCCGGAGCGTCGACGCCGACCCGCGCGACGTGCTGGACGCGGCGCTGGCCAGCCTGGCGGACGTGCCCGCCCCGTCGCCGGACCCGGTGGCGCCGGCGGACCGGGACGGGCTCCCGGCGCGCCTGGTGGTCCGGCACGCGCTAGAGGGCCGGACCGTGCTGGTGCGGCTCGACGGCGAGGTGGACGCGGCCACGGCGCCCACGCTGGTGGCGGGCCTGGCGGACGCCCTGCGCGCCACGCCGAACCGCGGTCAGCTCGTGGTGGACGCCGCGGACCTGGACCGGCTCGGCCCGGTGGCCGCCCTGCACATCGCGCGCCTGCGCCGCCGCTGCGACCACGCCGGCGTCACCCTGCGCCTCGTGCCGCCGGACGGCCGGCCCGAGATGCGGGGCGGGGCCGCGCGCAGCAGCATGTGAGGACCCCGACGCGAGGAGGACGGACGTGAGCGACCAGCCCGACGACCGGCCCGAGGGCGTGCTGCCCGGGGGCGACCCCGACGACGCCGCCGAGCGGAGCACCCCCGGCTCGGACGGCGACGGCCCCGAGCCCGGCTACGAGCCGCCCGCCGACGACGAGGCGGGGCGCGGCGCGGACGGCGCGTGATGGCGACCGGGCACGGCGCCGGGCAGGAGGCCGCGCCGGACTGGCGGTCCGGGGCCCTCGGGGAGCTGCACGCGCTCCTCGCGGCGACCGTGCCCGTCGACGCGCTGCTGGACGCGATCGTGCGCCGCGCGGCGACGCTCGCCGGCCCGGACGCGTCCGCGGCGATCACGGTCCGGCTGGGTGGCCAGGCCACGGTCGTGGCCGCCAGCGACGAGCGGGCGGCCACGTGCGACCGCGCGGAGCAGGCCGCCGGCGACGGCCCCTGCCTGGAGGCGGCCCGGGTCGAGCGGCTCATCACCGTCCCCGACGTGGCGGCCGACCCCCGGTGGCGGGAGTGGCGGGAGGCGACGCTCGCGGCCGGCTTCGGGTCGGCCGCCGCGCTGCCGGCGCGCGCGGAGGACGGCATCCAGCTCGACCTCGCGATCAACCTCTACCGCGCGGGCACCGGCGAGTGGCACGAGGACGTCCTGGCGGGCGTCGGGCGGTTCGCGGACGACGCGGGCCGGGCCGTCGCGGTCGCGGCCCGGGCCGAGGAGCAGGCGCGGGTGAACGCCGACCTCAAGCAGGCGATGGCCGCGCGGGCGGTCATCGACCAGGCCCTCGGCGTGGTCATGGCGCAGAACCGCTGCGGCCCGGAGGAGGCGTTCGCGATCCTGCGGCGGGCGTCGCAGAACCGGAACGCCAAGATGCGGGACGTCGCGGCGGAGATCGTCACCCGCATCTCGGGCACGGAGCCGCACAGCCCGCACGAGTTCCGGGACCGGCCGGGGCGCTGAGCGCGCTCACGCCGTGCTGGACCGCACCTCCACCCGGAACGGCACCTCGACCAGCGCCGGCGGCACGGTGCGGTTCTCGACCCGCCGCACCAGCAGCCGCACCGCCTCGCGTGCCAGCAGCGGCAGGTCCGGCGCGACCGTGGTGAGCCCCGCGTACCGGGACTCCTCGATGTCGTCGAACCCGGCCACCGCGACGTCCCCCGGGACCGCCAGCCCCGCCTGCCGCAGGGTGTGCATCGCCCCGAGCGCGAGGAGGTCGTTGAAGCACAGCACCGCGTCCGGCCGGGCACCGGCGGCGAGCAGCTCCCGGACCGCGCGCTCGCCGTCGGCGCGCCGGTAGGCCTTGACCCGCGCGACGAGCGAGGAGTCCGGGACCAGGTCGGCGGCGAGCAGCGCCTGCACGTGCCCGAGCCAGCGCTCGCCGCCGGTGCTGCCGCCGTCCTGGCGCCCGACGACCGCGATGCGCCGCCGCCCGGTCGCCAGGAGGTGCTCGGTGAGCTCCCGGGCGGCGCGCACGCTGTCCATCCCGACGTGGTCGGCCCGGACCGCGTACCGGTGCTCGCCGAGCATGACCAGGGGCGTCTCCCCGATCCGCTCGACGACCACCTCCTGCGGGGTGACGAGCGGGGACAGGATGACCCCGTCGACCAGCCGGGAGGTCAGGTCCACGAGCGCGACCCGCTCCCCCTCGACGTCCCCGAGGGTCTCCTCGATGACGAGCACCCGGCCGTGCTCCTTGGCCGCGCGCCCCGCCTCCGACGCGAGCGCCGCGAAGTACGGCGACGTCAGCTCCGGGACCGCGAGCGCGAGGATGCCGGACCGGCCGTGGCGCAGGCTGCGGGCGCTCTGGTTGGGCCGGTACCCGAGCGCGTCGATGGCGTCCTGCACCCGGCCGCGGGTGGCCTCCGTGACGTGCGGGTGGCCGTTGATGACGTTCGACACCGTCTTGAACGACACCCCCGCCCGCGCCGCGACGTCCCGGAGGGTCACTCGCACGGCAGCCGGTCCACCGTCGCCGCGGGCCCGTCGAGCACGGGCGCACCACCGGAGAACCGCAGCGGCGTCAGCCACAGCTGCCGGCCCGGGACGGCCGAGCCCACCGCGTCGGGCGGCCACGCGTGGTGCGCGTACCAGAGCCCGCCGTCGGTGGCGACGACGCTGCCGTGCCCCGGCCCCGCCGCCTCGGGCGTGCTCCGCATCAGCGGTTCGGCCTGCGGCTTCGTGTACGGCCCGGTGACGGCGTCGGCGACCGCGTAGCCGACGCCGTACTGGTCCGAGCCGTAGTCGTTCGCGGAGTACAGCAGGACGTACCGGCCGTCGTGCCGCAGCAGGGTCGGCCCCTCGACGAGCGGGCCCTCCCAGTCCTGGTCGTGCGTGAGGAGATCCACGGGCTCGCCCACCAGCCCCGTCCCGTCCTCGGTGAGCCGCTGCACCCGGATCCAGGACCGGACCCCGATGTGGTTGCCGTCGTTCTTCCACAGCAGGTACGGCGTGCCGTCGTCGTCCACGAACGGGGACGCGTCGATGGACCCGCCCTCGGCGTGCTCGCAGATCAGCGGCGCGGCGGAGTCGTCGACGAACGGTCCCGTGGGCGCGTCCGCGACGGCCACGCCGATGCACTGGTCCTGCGTCTCGCGCTCCATCGCGGTGTAGTACGCGAGGTACCGGTCGCCGAGCCGGAGCACCTCGGGCGCCCAGTGCCGGCCGGCGCCCGTCCAGGCGGCGAGCACGGGCATGGCGTCCCCCGCCACCTCCCACGTGACCAGGTCGGCCGAGCGCAGGACCGGCATCGTGCCGAACCGGCCCTGCGTGCCGTAGGCGTACCAGGAGTCGCCGTCGCGCAGGACGAACGGGTCGGGCAGGTTACCGTCCCAGACGGGGTTGGTGAAGGCCACGGTCTGCTCCTCTGCGGTGGCGGGGCTGGTCGGGTCGGGGTCGGGGGCGCCGGCGCCGCAGCCGGCCAGCAGGGTGAGCGCGGCGATGGCGGCGAGGGCGGCGGCTGCGCGGGCGGCCCTCATCCCTTCAGCCCGCTCCGGGCGACGCCCTCGATGACGAACCGCTGCGTGAACACGAACAGCACGATCACCGGGACCGACGCCACGACGGCGCCCGCCATGATCGACGGGAAGTCCGTGACGTACGCGCCCTGCAGCAGCTTCAGCCCGGCCGGCAGCGTGAGCCGCTCGGGGCTGAACAGCACGTACACCGGCCAGATGTAGTCGTTCCAGTTGCCGAGGAACGCCAGCACCGCGAGCGTCGCGAGCGCCGGCCGGGTGTTCGGCAGCACGACCTGCGTGAACACCCGCCACTGGTTCGCGCCGTCCAGCGCCGCCGCCTCCTCCAGCTCCGCGGGCAGCCCCACGAAGAACTGCCGGAGGAAGAACACCCCGAACGCGCCGGCCGCGCCCGGGACGACCAGCGCCCAGAGCGAGTCCGTCCAGCCGAGCGCGTCGATCGTCAGGTAGTTCGGCATGAGGAACACGAACGCGGGCAGGAACAGCGTCGAGACGACGACCCCGAACACCAGCCCGCGCCCGCGGAACCGCATGCGGGCCAGCGCGAACGCCGCCGTGGACGCGACCACGAGGACGAGCGCGGTGTGCAGGGTGCCCGCGACCAGCGAGTTGAGGAACCAGCGCAGCACCGGGTACTGCCCGTCGAGGCTCAGCAGCCGGTCGTACGCGGACAGGTCCACGTCCTGCGGCCACGGCGTCGGCGGGGACGCGGTGGCCTCCCCGTAGGACTTCACCGAGGTCAGCAGCATCCAGGCCAGCGGCCCGATGAAGGTCACGGCGAGCACGAGCAGCAGGGCCCAGGTGACGAGCGGCCCGAGGCCGCGCCGGGCCCTCACGAGGCCCTCCGCGCGCGCCGGCGCGGACCCCGCTCGCGCAGGGCGACGAAGTTCACGATCGACACGACGCCGAGCCCGATGGAGAGCAGGTAGCCCATGGCCGCGGCAGCGCCCATCTTGTACTGCCCGAGGCCGGTCTCGAGGATCACCATGAGCGCCGTCTTCGTGGACGTCCCGGGCCCGCCGTTGGTCATGAGGTCGGCCTGCCCGAACATGTTCGCCGACGCCAGCACGGTCATCGTCAGCACGAAGGCGAGCACCGGCCGCAGCCCCGGCAGGGTGACGTGCCGGAACCGCTGGCGCGCCGACGCCCCGTCGACCTTCGCGGCGTCGTACAGCTCGGCCGGGACGTCCTGCAGCCCGGCGAGGTAGATGATCATGTTGAAGCCGAGCGTCCACCACACCGTGACGCCGACCAGCGACACCCAGGCCCAGGGCTGCGCGGTCAGCCAGGGCACCGGGTCCCCTGCGCCGAGCGCGTGCAGCAGCCGGTCCAGCCGGGTGACCTGCAGCAGGTGGTTGAGGATGCCGAGGTTCGGGTCGAGCACGAACCGGAACAGCACGCCCACCACGGCGACGCCCAGCACGTACGGCAGGAACACCACCGCGCGCAGGAACGTCCGCCCGGGGAACCGCCGGTTCAGCGCCATGGCGAGGAGCAGCGGCAGCGAGATCAGCACCGGCACGGACGCCAGCACGAAGATCCCGGTCGCGGACATGCCGTTCCAGAACTTCTCGAACACCACGCTCGTGGAGTCGAACAGGTCGGCGTAGTTGCCGAGCCCGACGAACGGCTTGCTCGGCATGAGGAAGTCCCAGTCGTGCAGCGACATCCACAGCCCGCGGACCGCGGGGAAGACCACGAAGGTGCCGAAGATCGCGAGGAACGGGGCCAGGAACGCGTAGGGGGTCCACCACGCGCCGCGGCGCAGCGGCCGGCGGGGACGCGTGCTCATGCGCCGTAGCGGTCGCGGTTGTCGGCCAGCACCTTGTCGGCGCGGGCCGCGGCGTCGGCGAGCGCGGTCGCCGGGTCCTTCGTCAGCAGCACGGCCTCGTTCAGCGCCGTGTACAGCTCGCCGACGGCGTCGCCGATGCCGGGGATCGAGGGCACGAACCGCAGGTCCTCGGCCTGCTCCGCGATCGCCGACTGCGGGGCCAGCGCCGCGAAGTCGGCGGAGTCCCGGGCCGAGAGCCGCGCCGGCACCTGGCCGCCGACGGCCCAGGCGGCGGACTGCTGCGACACCCAGTTGATGAACGTCCGGGCGGCCTCGAGCTGGTCGTCGCTGGTCCCCCGCTGCTTCGTCAGCACGAAGTTGTGCGACCCGGCCCACGCCGCGTCCACGCTGCCGATGCGCGGCAGGCGCCGCACGTCCCACTCGAGCCCGCTGATCTGGTCGAGGGTGTTGATCGACCAGATGCCGTTCCAGTTGAACGCCGCCTGGCCGTTCTGCAGCGCGATGAGGTCGGCGTCCTGCCCGACGTCGCGGGCGCTCCAGCCCTTGTGCACCGCGTCGACCATCCAGGACAGCGCCTCGACGCCCTCGTCCCGGGCCCAGGCCGCGGTGGCGCCCTCGGAGTCGAACAGGTCGCCGCCGAACTGCCAGATGAGCGACTGCAGCGTCTGCCCGCCGGTGAACGTGTGCGGGCTCATCCAGTGCCCGGCCACGCCGGTGCCGAGCAGGGTGTCGAGGGCCGCCTCGTACGCCGCCCGGTCCATCGGCGGCGCGGCCGGGTCGAGCCCCGCACCGGCCAGCACGGCGGTGTTGAAGAAGAACCCGAGCGGGTGCACGTCGAGCGGGATGCCGTACCGGGCGTCGCCGTAGATCCCGGCGTCCCACACCGTGCGGATGAAGTCGTCCGACGTCAGCCCGAGCTCGTCGGCCACGTCGTCCAGGGGCAGCAGCAGGCCGCGGGCCGCGGAGGTCGGCAGCGAGTCGAGGTGCTGGATCGCCACGTGCGGGCCCTGGCCGGACGTCAGCGCCGCGGGCAGCTTGGCGTGGTAGTCCGCCCACTCCATCGTGGTCATCTTCACGGTGATCGTCTCGTGCTCGGCGTTGAACCGGTCGACGAGGTCCTGCATCACCGGGCCGTCGCCGCCGGTGAAGCCGTTCCAGAACGCGAGGTCGACCTTCCCGCCCGCGTAGGTCGCGCCGCCGCCGCCGGTGGACGACGTGGGGCTGCCGCCGGCGCACGCGGCGAGCGTCGCGGCAGCGCCGAGCGCGCCGATGCCGGCGAGGAAGTTCCGCCGGGAGGGCCCCGGGCGGTGCGGCGTGCGATCAGAGGTCGGCAGGGTCTGGCTCACTTCGGGCTCCTTCGCCGTCGGGAGGCCAGGTGAGCGGCGGCTGTTCGCCACCCGGCAGGGGTGCAGCGGATCTGCTGCTACTTATGTGTAGCGCCTCGCTTCCTCCGTTGTAAAGCCGGCACGCCCCGAGCCGCGCCGAGTGGAGCGTTCGGACGCGACACGCCGGGCGTGTCGCGTCGCAACCCTCCACTCGGCGCCGGGAACCGGCCCCGGGAACGACGGCGCCCGCCCGGCGGGGAGGCCGGGCGGGCGTCGGGGGCGTGCGGGCGGGGCGTCAGTCGCGGTCGAACTCCGCGCCCAGCGCGACGAGCTTCTCGGTGAACCGCTCGTACCCGCGGTCGATCAGGCTGATCCCCCGCACCTGCGAGGTGCCCTTGGCGGCCAGGGCCGCGATGAGGTGGCTGAACCCGCCGCGCAGGTCCGGCACCTCGATGTCGGCGGCGGCGAGCGGCGTCGGGCCGCTGATCACGGCGGAGTGCGAGAAGTTCCGCTGCCCGAACCGGCACGGCCGCCCGCCGAGGCACTCCTTGTAGACCTGGATGGTGGCGCCCATGCCGCGCAGCGCGTCGGTGAACCCGAAGCGGTTCTCGTACACCGTCTCGTGCACGATCGACAGCCCGGTGGCCTGGGTCAGGGCCACGACCAGCGGCTGCTGCCAGTCCGTCATGAACCCCGGGTGCACGTCGGTCTCGAGGACGATCGAGCGCAGCTCGCCGCCCGGGTGCGAGAACCGGATGCCCTCGTCGTCGATCGCGAACTCGCCGCCGACCTTGCGGAACGTGTTGAGGAAGGTCGTCATCTCCGGCTGGGTGGCCCCGCGCACGACGATGTCGCCGCCCGTGGCCAGCGCGGCGGACGCCCACGACGCGGCCTCGATCCGGTCCGCCAGCGCGGTGTGCTGGTACCCGACGAGCCGGTCGACGCCCTCGATCCGGATGACCCGGTCGGTGTCGACGGAGATGATCGCGCCCATCTTCTGCAGGACGTTGATCAGGTCCATGATCTCGGGCTCGATGGCCGCGTTCGCCAGCTCGGTGATGCCCTCGGCGCGGACGGCCGTGAGCAGCAGCTGCTCGGTGGCGCCGACGCTCGGGTACGGCAGGGCGATCTTCGTGCCCTGCAGGCGGCGCGGCGCCCGGATGTGGATGCCGCCCGCGCGCTTGTCCACCACCGCGCCGAACTGCCGCAGGATGTCCAGGTGGTAGTTGATCGGCCGGTCGCCGATCCGGCAGCCGCCCAGGTCCGGGATGAACGCCTCGCCGAGGCGGTGCAGCAGCGGGCCGCAGAACAGGATCGGGATGCGGCTCGAGCCCGCGTGCGCGTCGATGTCGGCGACGTGCGCGGACTCCACGTCGGTCGGGTCGAGGCGGAGCGTGCCCGCCTCGGCGTCGGCGTCCACCCGCACCCCGTGCAGCTCGAGCAGGCCGGTCACGACGCCGACGTCGCGGATCTGCGGGACGTTCCGCAGCTCGCTCGGCGTCTCGCCCAGGAGGCTGGCCACCATCGCCTTGGAGACGAAGTTCTTCGCCCCGCGGACGGTGATCTCGCCCTGCAGCGGCGTGCCGCCGTGGACGTAGAGGAGGTCGGTCATGGCGTCCATGGTGACGCACCGCCCGGGGTGCACGCGCACACCGCGCCCGCGCCGCGGACAGCGCGCGCCAAACCTCCACACACCGGACGCCCGGGCCCCGCACAGCGCTGCGGGTCCCGGGCGTCGGCAGGTGACGTCAGAGGCCGGGGCGGCGCCCCAGGGACAGCTCGACCGGGCGGGCGGCCCGGATCTCCACCGGCGGCAGGTGCTTGGCCGGCAGGGTCTTCGGCCGCCAGGCGTCGCGGGACGCCTCGAAGGCCGTGATCTCGTCCTCGTGCTGCAGGGTCAGGCCGATGTCGTCCAGGCCCTCCATGAGGCGCCAGCGCGTGTAGTCGTCGATCTGGAACGGCACCACGACGTCGTCGCAGGTGACCGTCCGGGACTCGAGGTCCACGGTCACCTCGGTGCCGGGACGGGTCTCGAGGATCTTCCAGATGAGCTCGATGTCCTCCTGCGCGAGCTGCGCGGCCACGAGGCCCTGCTTGCCCGAGTTGCCGCGGAAGATGTCGGCGAACCGGGACGCCAGGACGGCCTTGAAGCCGTAGTCCTTGAGCGCCCACACGGCGTGCTCGCGCGACGAGCCGGTGCCGAAGTCGGGGCCGGCGACCAGCACCGAGCCGGCCTTGTAGGCGTCCTGGTTGAGCAGGAACTCCGGGTCGTTCCGCCACGCCGCGAACAGCGCGTCCTCGAAGCCCGTGCGGGTCACGCGCTTGAGGTAGACGGCCGGGATGATCTGGTCGGTGTCGACGTTGCTGCGCCGCAGCGGGACGCCGACGCCGGTGTGCTGGGTGAACTTCTCCATGAGGGTGTCTCGTTCCTGGGGGTGCGTGCGGGGGCGGACGGACGGTGCCGGCTCAGGCCGGCTGGAGGTCCAGCGGCGAGCCGTCCGGCACCGGGACGTCCGGGCCGAGGTCGGAGACCGACGAGAGCGTGCCACGGATCGCCGTGGCCGCGGCCACGAGCGGCGACACCAGGTGCGTGCGGCCGCCCTTGCCCTGCCGGCCCTCGAAGTTCCGGTTCGACGTCGACGCCGACCGCTCCCCCGGCGCGAGCTGGTCGGGGTTCATACCGAGGCACATCGAGCACCCGGCGTTGCGCCACTCGGCACCGAAGTCCAGGAAGATCCGGTCCAGGCCCTCGGCCTCGGCCTGCAGCCGGACGCGCGCGGAGGACGGCACGACCAGGACGCGCACCGACTCGGCCTTCTTCTGGCCCTGGAGCAGCTTGGCGGCCGCGCGCAGGTCCTCGATCCGGCCGTTGGTGCACGAGCCGATGAAGACCGTGTCCACCGCGATCTCGCGCAGCGGCTGCCCCGGGGTCAGGCCCATGTACTCGATGGCCCGCTCGGCGGCGACGCGCTCGTTGGCGTCCGCGATCTCCTCCGGGACCGGGACCGCGCCCGACAGCGGCAGGCCCTGGCCCGGGTTGGTGCCCCAGGTGACGAACGGCTCGAGCTCGGCGGCCTCGATGACCACCTCGGCGTCGAACGTCGCGTCGTCGTCCGTGCGCAGCGTCGACCAGTAGGCCACCGCGGCGTCCCAGTCGGCGCCCTCCGGGGCGTGCGGGCGGCCCTTCAGGTAGTCGAACGTCGTCTGGTCGGGGGCGATCATGCCCGCGCGGGCGCCGGCCTCGATCGACATGTTGCAGATCGTCATCCGGCCCTCCATCGACAGGCTCCGGATGGCCTCGCCGCGGTACTCCAGGACGTAGCCCTGGCCGCCGCCGGTCCCGATCTTGGCGATGACGGCGAGGATGATGTCCTTCGCGGTGGCCCCGAGCGGCAGCGCGCCGTTCACGGTGATCGCCATCGTCTTGAACGGCGCGAGCGGCAGCGTCTGGGTGGCGAGCACGTGCTCCACCTCGGAGGTGCCGATGCCGAACGCCAGCGCGCCGAACGCGCCGTGCGTGGACGTGTGCGAGTCGCCGCAGACGACCGTCAGGCCGGGCATCGTCAGGCCGAGCTGCGGGCCGACCTGGTGCACGATGCCCTGGTCCGCGTCGCCCAGGGAGTGCAGCCGGACGCCGAACTCCTTCGCGTTGTTCCGCAGCGTGTCGATCTGCGTGCGCGACGTGGCGTCGGCGATCGGCAGGTCGATGTCGAGCGTCGGGGTGTTGTGGTCCTCGGTGGCGAGGGTGAGGTCCGGGCGGCGGACCTTCCGGCCGGCGAGCCGCAGGCCCTCGAAGGCCTGCGGGCTGGTGACCTCGTGCACCAGGTGCAGGTCGATGTAGAGCAGGTCGGGCGCGCCGTCGGTGCCGCGCCGCACGATGTGGTTCTCCCACACCTTCTCCGCCAGTGTGCCGGCCATGTGCCGTCCTCTCGTCCGCCCGGGCGGGGGGCCGCCGCGGGTCCGTTCTCCGTGTCGCACTTGCGTCTCAGCCTTCGAGACGCCAATATCGACCTATGGACAACTCTAGCGGAGTCGGCGTACTCGACAAGGCCGCCTCGGTCCTCAACGCCCTGGAGGCCGGGCCCGCGACCCTCGCGCAGCTGGTCAACGCCACCCATCTTGCCCGCCCGACGGCCCACCGTCTGGCCGTCGCGCTCGAGCACCACCGCCTGGTGGGGCGCGACATGCAGGGCCGGTTCGTCCTGGGGCCGCGGCTGACGGAGCTCGCGAGCGCCGCCGGCGAGGACCGCCTGCTCGCCGCCGCGGGCCCCGTGCTCGCGGCCCTGCGCGACCACACCGGGGAGAGCGCGCAGCTCTACCGCCGGCAGGGCGACCAGCGCATCTGCGTCGCCGCCGCCGAGCGCCCCATCGGCCTGCGCGACTCGATCCCCGTGGGCGCGACGCTCACCATGTCGGCCGGGTCGGCGGCGCAGATCCTGCTCGCGTGGGAGGAGCCCGACCGGCTGCACCGCGGCCTCCAGGGCGCGAAGTTCACCGCGACGATCCTGTCCGGCGTCCGCCGCCGCGGCTGGGCGCAGTCGGTGTCCGAGCGCGAGGTCGGCGTCGCGTCCGTCAGCGCCCCCGTGCGTGGCCAGTCCGGCCGGGTGGTGGCGGCGGTCTCGATCTCGGGCCCCGTCGAGCGCCTGTCCCGGCAGCCGGGCCGCCTGCACGCGGCCGCGGTCGTCTCGGCGGCCAACCGCCTGACGGAGGTCCTCCGCCGCACCGCGGAGTGACCCGCTCCCCGTCGCCCGGAACCTCGCGGGCCCGAGGTCGTCGGTCCCGCTCGAGGTCGTCGGTTGCGCGCCGGTGTGAATCGGGCGCAACCGACGACCTCGGCCGGACAATGCGGCGCTGCACAGTCCGGGGACAGCAGAAAGGCCGGTCACCTTCCGGTGACCGGCCTTTCGATGTACCCCCAAGGGGATTCGAACCCCTGTTACCGCCGTGAGAGGGCGGCGTCCTAGGCCACTAGACGATGGGGGCCTGGACGATCTCTCCCCTACCGGGGATCGACCGGGAACTACTGTACAGCATCCTGCTCGACTCCGTGAAATCCGCTCCGGGAGCATTTCCCACGGTGTCTTGCTGGGGTACCAGGACTCGAACCTAGACTAAGTGAACCAGAATCACTCGTGCTGCCAATTACACCATACCCCAATGGTCCGCCCCGGTTCCGCCCGGTCCCGCGACCCGAGGGCGCGACGCACGGGACGCCACGCAACGGGTGTGAGGACCGGCGCCAACCGGACGCCGTACCGACGGAGAACATTACCGGACACTCCGACCCCGACCAAACCGGCCGCTCGCAGCGCCTCCACGCCCCACGGCTGCGGACCTTCCCGCACCCCGTCGGTGGCACGAGCGGGTCCGCGCCCACCCGCCTGCCGCCGGGCTCCGGCCGTGCCTGCGCGGCCGGAGCCCGGCGGCGGGGCGCGAGCGGGGATGGCAGGCTCGTGGCGTGGACACCGGACGCTCCCCCGACACCGCGCCCGGGCAGCCGGAGGCCGCGCCGCACGCCGAGCGCGCCGCCTCGTTCGGGCCCGCCGCCGACCTCTACCACGCCACCCGCCCGACGTACCCCGACGAGGCCGTCGCGTGGTGCGTGCCCGCGACCGCCCGGGACGTCGTGGACCTCGCGGCCGGGACGGGCAAGCTGACCGAGCGGATCGTGGCCCAGGGCGTCCCCCGGCGGCACGTCACGGCCGTCGAGCCGTCCCCGGGCATGCGCGCCGCCCTCGCGGCCTCGCTCCCGGGCGTGACGGCGCTGGACGGCTCGGCGGAGGCCACCGGGCTGCCGACGGCGTCGGCGGACGCCGTGACCGTGGCCCAGGCGTGGCACTGGTTCGACGCCGCGCGCGTGCCCGCGGAGCTCGCGCGGGTGCTCCGGCCGGGCGGGGTGCTCGCGGTGCTCTGGAACGTGCGGGACACCGGGTCACCCGCGGCGGACTGGCTGGCCGCGTACGAGGAGATCATCCACCGCGGCGACCCGCTGGAGCCGCACGGCGAGGCGCCGGTGCTCGGCCCGGAGTTCGGCCCCGTGGAGCACCGGGCGTTCGCCTGGGCGGACGCCGTGCGCCCCGCGACGCTGCGGGACCTCGCGGGCTCGCGGTCGCACCTGCTGACCCTGCCGGCACCGCAGCGTGAGGCGATGCTCGCGGAGATCGACGAGCTCGCGGCCACGCACCCGGACCTGCGCGGCCGCGAGACGGTCCCGATGCCCTACCGGACGGACTGCTACCGCGCGACGCGCCTCTGACCGCGGGCGCCCCGCCCGCGCCGCGCCGTCAGACCCCCAGCACCGCCGGCAGCTCGTCCAGCGACGCGATGACCACGTCGGTCGGCACGGCCGCCAGCGCGTTCGCGCCCTTGGACCCCAGCCCCGGCCGCGCGAGCCACACGCCCCGCAGGCCCGCCGCGGTGGCGGCCCGGGCGTCGACGTCGAGCTCGTCGCCCACGTACGCGGTGCGCCCGGGCTCGGTGCCGAGCCGGCGGCAGGCCTCCGCGAACACCCGCGGGTCGGGCTTGCCGAACCCGAGGGTGTCGACGCCGACCAGCAGCGGCACGTCGGCGGCGAGACCGGCGCGGGTGAGCTTGCGCACCTGGTACTCGGTGGCGGCGTTGGTCAGGGCGCCGACCTTGATGCCGGCGTCCAGCAGGTGCCGGACCACCGCGGCCGCGTCGGCGTGCGCGGCCCACGCGCCGGTGAACCGCTCCTCGAACAGGGCGTTCCACCGGTCGTAGGCGTCGTCGTCGAGCGCGGGGCCGCCGAACGTGGCGTGCAGGTCGTTCGCTCGCGCCATGCGCTGGTCGCGGTAGGACACCTCGCCGCGGGTGTACCGGCGGTACCGGCCGCCCACGTCGGCCCGCCAGTGCGCGAGCACCTCGGCGTCGCGGGCGGGGTCGAGGTGGGGCAGCCAGGACCGCGCGACGGCCGCGAGCGCCTCCGCGAAGGCGCCGTGCGTGTCGACCAGGGTGTCGTCGACGTCGAACAGGACGCCGTCGACCGCGGGCCCCGTCACAGGGACGCGCGGAGCGCCGCGATCCGCGCGAGCGTCGAGGCCCGGCCCAGGATCTCGAGCGACTCGAACAGCGGCGGCGACACCCGCCGGCCGGAGACCGCCACCCGCAGGGGGGTGAACGCGAACCGCGGCTTGATGCCGAGCCCGTCGACCAGCGCCGCCTGCAGGGCGTCCTGCGTGGCCTGGGTGCTGAAGCCGTCCTCCGGCAGCACGGACAGCGCCTCGGTCGCGGCGTCGAGCACCTGGGCGGCGGTGTCCTTGAGCGCGCCGCGGGCGTCCTCCTCGACCACGAGCGCGTCGTCGGCCACGAACAGGAACCCGAGCATCCCGACGGCCTCGCCGAGCAGCGTGACGCGGGTCTGGATGAGCGGTGCCCCGGCGTCGAGCAGCGCGCGGTGCTCCGGCGCGAGGTCGGCGTACGAGTCGGCGGGCACCAGGCCGGCGCGGTGCAGGTACGGCACGAGCCGGTCGCGGAAGTCCTCCGGCGCGAGCAGGCGCACGTGCTCGGCGTTGATGGCCTCGGCCTTCTTGAGGTCGAACCGCGCCGGGTTGGGGTTCACGTCGGCGACGTCGAACGCCTCGACCAGCTCGGACACCGAGAAGATGTCGCGGTCCGGGCCGATCGACCAGCCGAGCAGCGCCAGGTAGTTGAGCAGCCCCTCGGGGGTGAACCCGCGCTCCCGGTGCAGGAACAGGTTGGACTCGGGGTCGCGCTTGGACAGCTTCTTGTTGCCCTCGCCCATGACGTACGGCAGGTGGCCGAACTGCGGCATGACGGTCGCGACGCCGAGCTCGAGCAGCGCCCGGTACAGCACGACCTGCCGCGGGGTGGACGACAGGAGGTCCTCGCCGCGCAGCACGTGCGTGATGCCCATGAGGGCGTCGTCGATCGGGTTGACCAGCGTGTACAGCGGGTGGCCGTTGCCGCGGACGACGACGTAGTCCGGCACGGACCCTGCCTTGAAGGTGACCTCGCCGCGCACCAGGTCGGTGAACGACACGTCCTCGTCGGGCATCCGCAGCCGCAGGACCGGCTCGCGGCCCTCGGCGCGGTAGGCGTCCTTCTGCTCCTCGGTGAGGTCCCGGTCGTAGCCGTCGTAGCCGAGCTTGGGGTCACGACCCGCGGCCCGGTGCCGCGCCTCGACCTCCTCCGGGGTGGTGAACGACTCGTACGCGTAGCCGCCCTCGAGCAGCCGGCGGGCGACGTCGCGGTACAGGTCCATGCGCTGCGACTGCCGGTACGGCTCGTGCGGGCCGCCGACCTCGACGCCCTCGTCCCAGTCCAGCCCGAGCCAGCGCAGCGCGTCCAGGAGCTGCTGGTACGACTCCTCGGAGTCGCGCGCCGGGTCGGTGTCCTCGATCCGGAACACGAACGTCCCGCCCACGTGCCGGGCGTACGCCCAGTTGAACAGGGCGGTCCGGATCAGGCCGACGTGCGGGGTCCCGGTCGGGGACGGGCAGAAACGGACGCGAACGGGGGCGGAGCCGGCAGGAGGGGTCACGGCCTCCACCCTAGCGAGCGCGCGCCCCGCCCCCGACCTCAGGAGCGGCGGAGCACCGGGTTGCGCAGCGTGCCGATCTCCTCGACCTCGACCTCCACGACGTCGCGCTCCTCGAGCAGGCCGACGCCGGCCGGGGTGCCGGTGAGGATGACGTCGCCGGGCAGCAGCGTCACGACCTCGGAGATGTACGAGATCAGCGCGGCGACGTCGAACACCATCTGCGACGTCCGGCCGTCCTGCTTCGGCTCGCCGTTGACGCGCGAGCGGACGGCGAGGTCCTCGACGTCCAGGCCGGGCACGATCCACGGGCCGATCGGGCAGGCCGAGTCGAAGCCCTTGGCGCGGACCCACTGGCCGTCGGTGCGCTGGGCGTCCCGGGCCGTGACGTCGTTCGCCACGGTGTAGCCGAACACCCGGCTGAGCGCGTGCTCCGGCGAGACGTCCTTGGTGACCTTGCCGATGACGACGGCGAGCTCGGCCTCGTACGAGACCTCCTCGGTCCAGTCGGGCAGCACGATCGGGTCGTCCGGGCCGACCACCGAGGTGTTCGGCTTGAGGAACAGCAGCGGCGCGGTGGGCACCTCGTTGCCCATCTCGGCGGCGTGGTCCACGTAGTTCCGGCCGACGCCGACGATCTTCGACCGCGGGATCACCGGGGCGAGCAGCCGGACGCCGTCGCCGAGCGGGATCCGCTCGCCGGTGGGCTGCACCGGGGTGTAGATCGGGTCGCCGCTGATGACGACGAGCTGCTCCTGACCGGGCTCGCCCTCCACGAGGGCGTAGCGGGGGTCGTCTCCGGTGGTGAACCTGGCGATGCGCACGGGCCCACCCTAACCGCGGGCCGGGCTCAGACCCGGGCGAGCACCTCGCCGTGCAGCACCGCGAACCAGCCGTCGGGCGCGGTGCCCCACTCGCGCCAGCCGGCGGCGAGCTGCTCCAGCCCGACCTCGTCGGCCAGCCCGTGCGCGACGGCCTGGCGCCCGAAGTCCGACTCCACGCAGCGGTCGGCCCACAGGTCGGCCCACCACGCACGGTCCTCGGCGGAGGCGTAGCACCAGACGCCGGCCGTGGCGACCAGCCCGTCCTCGTCGAACCCGGCGGCGAGCGCCCAGGAGTGCAGCCGCCGGCCGGCGTCCGCCTCGGCGCCGTTCGCCTGGGTGACCTCGTGGTACAGCGCGGACCACTCGTCCAGCGTGGGCGACGGCGGGTACCAGGTCATCCCGGAGTAGTCGGCGTCCCGGACCGCGACGACCCCGCCCGGCTTGGTGACCCGGCGGAGCTCGCGCAGCGCGGCCACCGGGTCGGCGAGGTGCTGCAGCACCTGGTGGGCGTGCGTGACGTCGAAGGTCCCGTCGGCGAAGGGCAGGGCGTAGGCGTCGGCGGCCTGGAAGGTGACCGACGTGGCGCCGGCCTGCGCGGCCTCCGCGCGGGCGAGATCGAGGACCGGCTCCGACCGGTCGACGCCGACCACCGCGCCGGGCGCGACGCGGGCGGCGAGGTCGACCGTGAGGTTGCCGGGGCCGCAGCCCACGTCGAGCAGGGACAGGCCCGGTCGCAGGGCGGGCAGCAGGTAGGCCGCCGAGTTCTCCGCGGTGCGCCACCGGTGGGAGCGCAGCACGCTGTCGTGGTGGCCGTGGGTGTAGACCTCGGCCGGGTGCGTGTCGGTCACCCGCCGACTCTAGGCGGGTGGACGGGGTGCGTTCCAGTGGGCGGTACGCGCCGTCCCACCCTGCGAGACACGACGGCGGCGTACGGCGCGCGCTAGCGTGACCCGCATGCAGCGGATCACCGGGGTGGACGTCGCCCGCGGCCTGGCGGTGCTCGGCATGATGACCGCCCACGTCGGCCCCGGCGGGCCGGAGGACCCCTGGCCGTGGTCGCTCGCCCAGGTGGTCGACGGCCGGTCGGCGGCGCTGTTCGTGCTGCTCTCGGGCGTGTCGGTCGCGCTGCTGTCCGGCGGCTCCCGCCCCGTCACCGGCACCCGGCGCGCGCAGGCCCGCACCCGGCTGCTCGTGCGCGCGTTCCTCGTGCTCGGCATCGGGGTGGCGGTCGAGCTGCTCGGCACGCCGGTCGCGGTGATCCTGCCGACGTACGCGGTGCTGTTCGCGTGCGCGGTCCCGCTGCTCGGCACCGACCCCCGCCGCCTGCTCGCCGGGGCGGCCGCCGTGGCCGCGCTGGGTCCGCTGGTGCACCACGAGCTCGGCCCGGTGCTCGAGCGGCTGCCCGGGCAGGCCTGGACCAACCTGCTGACCGGCCCGTTCTACCCCGCGGTCGTCTGGTTCGCCTACGTCCTCGTCGGCCTGGCGGTCGGGCGGATGGACCTGCGGGACACCCGCGTCCGCCTGCGGCTGCTCGGCGCGGGCGCGGGCCTGGCGGTGCTCGGCCACGGCGCCGCCGCGGCGCTCACCCGGGCGTTCGCGGGCGACCCGCTGCTGGCGGCGTTCGTGTCCACGGAGCCGCACTCGTCCAAGCCGCTCGAGGTCGTCGCCAACACCGGCGTGGGCCTCGCGGTCCTGGCCCTGTGCCTCCTGCTCGCCGACGCCCTGCCGCGCGTCGTCGCCCCGCTCGCCGCCACCGGCGCCCTGGCGCTCACCGCGTACGTCGGGCACCTCGTGGTGATCGCGGCGATCGGCCCCGAGGTCGTGTGGGAGCCGCTGGCGCAGAGCTGGCTGGCGTTCCTCGGCGTCACCGTGCTGCTCTGCTGGGCGTGGCGGGCCGCCTTCGGGCGCGGGCCCCTGGAGCGGCTGCTGCACGACCTGGCCGCGCGGGCGTCCGACGTCGCCCCGGACGCGCTGCCGCCGGCCCCGGCCCCGGCCCCGGCGCGCGAGGCCGCTCCCCCGGCCTGAGGCCGCGGCGACTCAGCGGCTCACGGCCAGCCGAGGTGCCGCGACCAGCGCCCGTCGGCGCGGCTGTACAGCACCCGCAGGTGCGCGCGGTCCGAGTCGCCCTGCCACAGCTCGACCTCGTGCGGCTCGACCGCCCACAGCTGCCAGGTCGGCACGACCAGCCGCGGGTCCCGGTCCACGCGCGCCCGGGCCTCGACCACGGCGCCGGCCATCTCGCCGACCGAGTGCAGGACCTCGCCGGGCCGGGAGGCCAGCGCGGCGGCGCGGGCGCTCGGCGAACGGCGCAGGAAGTCCGCGGCGCAGGTCTCGGCGTCGAGCAGCCGCGCGGCGCCGACGAGCCGGACCTGCCGGCCCAGCGGCTGCCAGTAGAACGTCAGCGCGGCCCGCGGGTTCGCCGCGAGGTCGAGCGCCTTGGCGGAGCGGGCGTCGGTGGCGAACACCCACGCGCCGTCCGCGAGGTCGGCGAGCAGCACCACGCGGGACGACGGCGTCCCGTCGGGAGCGACCGTGGCCAGGCCCATGGCGTGCGGCTCGGGGACGCCGGCGTCCATGGCGTCGGCGAACCACTCCTCGAACGCCTGCACCGGGTCGTTCGGCAGCGCGTACGGGTCGACCTCGGGCAGGTTCCCGGTGAGCGCGGGCAGCGCCCGCAGCCGGTCCCGGATGGACGCTCTGGGCAGCATCCGCCCAGTATCGACCCCGGTGGGGCGCCGGAACCAGGACGCGGGCCGGGACCCGCGGGCCCCGGCCCGGCCCGGGCTCAGGCCAGCTGCAGCAGCGGGTCCCCGGCGGCGACCTCCGTGCCCGGCTCGGCGAGCCGGGTCAGCGAGTCGGGCAGCGCCTCGAGGCCGATGACGGGGCAGATCGCCGACCGGCCGCCGCCCTCGACCGCGGCCGGGTCCCACTCGACGAGGAGCTGCCCCTGCGCGACGGCGTCGCCCTCGGCGACGTGCAGCACGAAGCCCTCGCCGCCGAGCTGGACCGTGTTGATCCCGAGGTGCACGAGCACGCCCCGGCCGCCCTCGGCGAGCAGCACGAACGCGTGCGGGTGCAGCTTCGCGACCGTGCCCGCGACCGGCGCGACCACCGCGCGCCCGGCCTGGGCGTCCGGCTGGATCGCGAGCCCCGGGCCCACGATCTCCCCGGAGAACACCGGGTCGTCGACGTCCGCGAGCGCCCGCACGGTGCCGGCGACCGGCGCCAGGACGGTCAGTGCCGCCATCAGCGCAGGTCCTCGATGTCCGAGGCGAGGGTGTCGGCCTCGGGGCCGACGATCACCTGCACGACGGTGCCGGACTGCACGACGGCGATCGCGCCGGCGGCCTTGAGGGCCGGCTCGCTGACCTTCGCCGCGTCCTCGACCTCGACGCGGAGCCGGGTGATGCACGGCTCCAGGTCGACGATGTTCGCGTCGCCGCCGAGTCCGGCGAGGATCTGCTCGGCCTTGCTGCTCATGGGTGGTCTCCTTCTGGTGGCTCGGTCGGTGGGGTTCAGGGGCGCCGGGGACGGCGCGGTCGGGGGCGCGTCACAGCAGGTCCTCGAGGTCGGACGCGAGGGTGTCGACGCTCGGGCCGATGACGACCTGGACGACGCGGCCGGACACCATGACCCCGAACGCACCCGCGGCGCGCAGGGCGGCGGGGTCCACGCGGCCCGGCTCCTTCACCAGGGACCGCAGCCGGGTGGTGCACGGCTCGATCTCGTCGATGTTGTCCACCCCGCCCAGGCCGGCGAGGATCGCCGCCGCCTGGCCGGTGTCCGCACGCGTCATCCGGTTCCTCCCGTCGGTCACTGGGCACCCACCTTCGCCGCGGCGTCCTCGGCGCGCACGCGGGGAACGAGGGCGGGGCCGGGCGCGCTGAGCGGCACCCACACGCTGTAGCGGTCGCCGCGGTAGCAGGCCCGCGAGTACATGCACGGCCCGTCGGCGGCGAACGTCCGCCGGGTCGCGCGCAGCACCGCGCGGGTGCCGCGCAGGTCGAGCAGCCGGGCCTCCTCGTCGGTGGCCTCGGACGCGGTGAGCGTCTCCTCGCCCCAGGACGGCTCGTAGCCGGCCTCGCGCAGCGCGTCGTACAGGCTGGGCGGCGGCCCGCCGGTGAACAGGTCCGGCGCGAGGGCGACCGGGACCCAGAGCTGCTCGATGCTGATCGGCGTGCCGTCGGCGTACCGGACGCGCCACAGGTGGTGCAGCGGGGCGTCGACGTCGGTGCCGAGCGCGTCGGCGGCCTCGCCGAACGCCGGCTCGGTGCGCGCGTCCAGCACCCGGGTGTCCGGCCGCATCCCGCGGCGGCGCATCTCCTCGCCGAACGTGGTCAGCCGCATCTCGAAGTCCATGCGCTGCGGCGCGACGAACGTGCCGCGGCCCTGCTCGCGCACGAGCACGCCCTCGCCGACGAGCGCGTCGACCGCCTGCCGCACCGTCATCCGGGACACGCCGAACCGCTCGCACAGCGCGCGCTCCGACGGGATCGCGTCGCCGACGTCCAGGGTCCGCTCGACGAGGTCGATGAGGTACGACCGCACGGCCTGGTACTTGTGGCCGGACCGGCCGGTGGCGGTCGGCGGGGCGGTCCGCGGCTGCTCTGCGTGCACGAGCTCACCCTCCCACCTCGGTCGACGTCGTCCGGACGCCTCGTGCCGGCGTGCGGTCGGGATGTGGTGCTTGACACATCTTCCGGTCTAGACCACTCTGACCGCAACTGGTCCAGACAACTTGCCGGACGGGGTGCCGCGGACGCAAGTCCCGGACCCCCTCCGCTCGCCAGGGTCCCCGCACCGCCGGTCCGCCGACGGGCCCCGCCCCACTCTTTCGACGAGGAGAGACCATGACCGCCACCACGGTCGACACCCCCAAGCGGGGCATCCCCGGCCTCGCGCAGCTCCAGCGCATCGGCCGCTCGCTGATGCTCCCGATCGCCTCCCTGCCCGCCGCGGCGCTGCTGCTGCGCCTCGGGCAGGCCGACATGCTCGGCGCCGAGGGCCTCGGCGCCCGCGCGGACTGGCTGCTCCCGGTCGCCGACGTGCTCGCCGCGGCCGGCAACGCGCTGCTCGGCAACCTCCCGCTGCTCTTCGCCCTCGGCGTCGCGGTCGGCTACGCCCGCAAGGCCGACGGCTCCACGGGCCTCGCCGCGCTGGTCGGCTACCTCGTGTTCAAGGGCGTCACCGACGCGCTGTCCCCGTACATCCTCGGCAAGCCCGCCGAGGTGGGGGCGCAGGGGGTCCTCGACTCGGCCGACCCAGCCGCCCTGGAGGCCGCCGCGAACGGCGACTACAACGCCCTGGTGCTCCATGCGGTCCAGCAGGGCATCGGGGCACCGAGCCAGGAGCTGATCAACTACGGCGTCCTCGGCGGCATCATCATCGGCCTCGTCGCCGCGCTGCTGTTCCAGAAGTACTACCGGATCAAGCTGCCCCCGTACCTGGCCTTCTTCGGCGGCCGCCGCTTCGTCCCGATCGTCACCGCCGGCGCCGCCGTGGTCATCGCCGTCGTCGCGTCGCTCATCTACCCCGCCTTCGACGCCGGGTTCACCGCGGTCGGCGACTGGGTCACCGGCTCCACCATCATCGGCGGCTTCGTCTTCGGCACCCTGAACCGCCTGCTGCTGCCGTTCGGCCTGCACCACCTGCTCAACTCGCTGCCGTGGTTCCAGTTCGGCGACTACACCGACGCCAGCGGCGACGTCTGGCACGGCGACATCGCGCGCTTCCTGCACGGCGACCCGACGGCCGGCACCTTCATGACGGGCTTCTTCCCGATCATGATGTTCGCGCTGCCGGCCGCCGCCCTGGCCATCGTGCACACCGCCAAGCCGAAGAACCGCAGGGTCATCGCGGGCATCATGGGCTCGGCCGCGCTGGTCGCGTTCGTCACCGGCGTCACCGAGCCGCTCGAGTTCGCGTTCGTGTACGTCGCCTACCCGCTCTACGCGATCCACGCGGTGCTCACCGGCACCTCGCTGGCCCTGGTCAACGCGCTCGACATCCGCAGCGGGTTCGGGTTCTCCGCGGGCGCCATCGACTACCTGCTGAACTTCCGGATCGCCTCGCAGCCGCTGCTCATCATCGTGATCGGCCTGGGCTACGCGGTCATCTACTACTTCCTGTTCCGGTTCATGATCCGGAAGTTCAACTTCAAGACGCCGGGCCGCGAGGACGACCCCGTGGCCGAGGGCCTGGCCGACGAGCCGGCCGCCGCCCCGGCGACCGTGGCCGCGGGCGCCGCACCGGCGGGCAGCGCCGACTCCCCCGCGCCCGACACCCCCCGCCGCACGGACGGGGGCACCGCGTGACCGTCGCCCTGCGCGGCGTCGGGGTCAGCCCCGGGACCGGGGCCGGCATGGTCGTGACCATGCCGGCCCCGGTCGCCGAGCCCCCGGCCGCCGGCCTGTCCCCCGCCGCCGACGTGGAGGCGGCGTGCGCCGCGGTCGAGGCCGCGACCGCGGGCGTCCAGGCGGACCTCACCGCCGCGGCCGCCGCGGCCACCGGCACCTCCGCGGAGGTGCTGACGGTCGCCGCGGCGATGGCCGCCGACCCGGCCCTGGGCGCCGACGCGGTGCGCCGGGTCCGCGCGGAGCGCCGCACCCCCGAGCGCGCCGTGTGGGAGGCCGCCGCGGTGGTCATCGACCAGCTCGCCGCCCTCGGCGGGTACATGGCCGAGCGGACCCGCGACGTCGCGGACATCCGGGACCGGGTCGTCGCACGGCTGACCGGCGTCCGCCCGCCCGGAGTCCCGGACCCGGGCCGCCCGTTCGTCCTGGTCGCGCACGACCTCGCGCCCGCCGACACCGCGACCCTCGACCCCGCGCGGGTCGTCGCGATCGTCACCGTGGGCGGCGGGCCGACCTCGCACACCGCGATCCTCGCCCGGTCCCTCGGCATCCCCGCCGTGGTCGCCGCGCCGGGCGCCGCGGGCCTCGCCGACGACGAGACCGTGGTGGTGGACGGCTCGTCCGGCACCGTGCTGCGGGAGCCCTCGGCCGACGACCTGGCCGCCGCCGAGCGCGCGCGGGCCCGCCGGGACCGGACGTTCAGCGGCCCGGGGCGCACCGCCGACGGGCACCGGGTGCAGCTGCTCGCCAACGTCGCCGACCCGTCCGGGGCGCGGGCCGCCGCGGACGCCGGGGCGGAGGGCGTGGGGCTGTTCCGCACGGAGTTCTGCTTCCTCGGCCGCACCGAGGAGCCGTCGGTCGCCGAGCAGGTGCAGGCCTACCGCACCGTGCTCGCGGCGTTCGCGGGCCGCAAGGTCGTCGTCCGCACGCTCGACGCGGGCGCCGACAAGCCGCTGCCGTTCGTCACCGCCGAGGGCGAGCCGAACCCCGCGCTCGGCGTCCGGGGGCTGCGCACGGCCGCCCGGCACCCGGAGGTGCTGGACCGCCAGCTCGACGCGATCGCGCAGGCCGCGGCCGCCGAGGACGCCGAGGTCTGGGTGATGGCGCCGATGGTGGCCACGCCCGACGAGGCGGCGGCGTTCGTCGCGCTCTGCGACCGGCACGGGCTGCCGCAGGCCGGGGTCATGGTCGAGGTGCCCGCCGCGGCGCTGTGCTCCGGGGCCGTGCTCGCGCACGCCCGGTTCGCCAGCCTCGGCACGAACGACCTCACCCAGTACGCCATGGCCGCCGACCGCGAGCTCGCCGACCTGGCCGCGCTGTCCACGCCGTGGCAGCCCGCCGTGCTCCAACTCGTCGCGGCGACCTGCCGCGGCGGCGCGGACCGGGACCGGCCCGTCGGCGTCTGCGGCGAGGCGGCGGCCGACCCGGCCCTCGCGCCCGTGCTCGTCGGGCTCGGGGTGTCGTCCCTGTCCATGACCCCGCGCGCGCTCGCGGACGTGGCCGCGGTGCTGGAGCGGGTGACGCTCGAGGAGTGCCGGGCCGCCGCGGCGCTCGCGGTCGGCGCGGCCACGGCGGACGCCGGCCGGGCGGCCGTCCGGGAGGCGCTGCCCGTGCTCGCCGAGCTGGGGCTGTAGCGGCACGGGGGGCGTGCGGCGCCCGGCCGGTGACCGGCGCCGCACGCCCCCTCGCCTGCGTAGACTCCGGCAGGACCCGGGCCGCCGCCCGGCGGTTCGCAGGGCCCCGAGGACGGGGCCGGGAGCGGGAGGACGAGGACCGTGGGCCGGGTGCGCATCGCCGACGTCGCGCAGCGCGCCGGCGTCTCGAAGGGCGCCGCCTCGTTCGCGCTGAACGGCCGGCCCGGGGTGTCCGCCGAGACCCGCGAGCGCGTGCTGCGCATCGCCGCGGACATGGGCTGGCGCCCGAACACCGCCGCCCGCGCCCTGGCCGGCGGGCGCTCCGACACGATCGGCCTCGTGCTCAACCGCCCGCCGCACGTGCGCGGCGTGGAGCCCCTGCTCCAGCACTACCTCGAGGGCATGCAGGACGAGCTCGTCGACCACGCGATCACCCTGAGCATGCAGGTGGTCTCCGGGCACGCCGCCGAGCTCGCGACGTACGAGCAGTGGTCGTCCGCGAACGGCGTGGACGGGCTCGTGGTCATCGACCTGCGGGTGGACGACGACCGCCCCGCGGCGCTCCAGGAGCTCGGGCTGCCCGCCGTCACGCTCGGGGACCCGCGGTACGCCGCCGGGCTGCCGACGGTGTGGACGGACGACGCAGCCGCCGCCCGCGAGCTCGTCGCCGCCCTGGTCGCGCTGGGGCACCGCCGCCTGGCCCGCGTCACCTCCGGGTCGCGGCTCGCGTACTCCCGGGTGCGCACCGACGCGCTCGCGGCCGCCGCCGCCGCCGCGGGCCTCGCGGAGCCGGAGGTGCTGCAGGCCGAGGGCCGGTCCGTCGCGGCCCCCGAGGCGACCCGGCGCCTGCTGGACCGGCCGGCGGTGGACCGCCCGACCGCGGTCGTCTACGAGAACGACCTGCAGGCGATGGCCGGCACCGGCGTCGCCGCCGAGCTCGGCCTGGACGTGCCCGGCGACGTGTCGGTGGTCGCGTGGGACTCCTCGGGGATCAGCCGGCTCACGCGGCCGACGCTGTCGGTGATGCGCCGCGACGCGCGGGCCGAGGCCGCCGGCGCGGTGCGGATGCTGCTCGAGCGGGTCGGGGGCGCCGCGGTCGAGGCGGTCCAGGCCCCGACCGCCCGGCTCGAGGTGCGCGGCAGCACGGGCCCCGCCCCCGCCGGCGGCTGACCGGCGGGGACGGGCACGCGTCACCCCTCGCGGAAGCTCACCCCGAAGCCGCCGCGCGGGTAGTGCCAGGTCAGGGCCCCGGGCGGGGCGACCGCGCGGCAGGTGCCGCACTCGAGGCAGGCCGCGTACTCCACGTCCAGCCCGCCGTCCTCCCGCGCCGAGTACACCCGCGCGGGGCACACCGCGACGAGCACGGGGCCGCAGCCGGTGGCCCGGACCACGTCCTGGTCCACCTCGATGTGCGACTCCTCCTCGTCGAGCTCGAACCGGTTGTGCGCGAGGCGCTCGGCGGTCGAGGGCGTCGGCGCGATCACAGGGCCCGCACCCCTGCCAGGGCGTCGGACGCGAGGTCGCGCAGCCGCACCGGGGACCGGCGCAGCGCGTCGCGCGCCACCCGGGCGAGGTGCCGCCGCGGGGTCCCGTCCAGCCGGAACACGTCGAGCATGATCTCCTCCAGGAGCCGTCCGTAGTCGCCGTACATGCGGGGCCGCTCCAGGAACGCCGGCGCCTTGGCGTAGGTGCGCAGGTCCTGCCCGACGGTGCCGGCGAGCAGCCGCTCGCGGTACCCGGCGAGCCCCGCGGCGGAGACGTCGCCGGCCGCGAGCGCCGCCTCGACGCCCTCGGCCGCGGCGATCGCCGACCCGATCGCCAGGTCCATGCCCCGCACGGTGAGCCCCGAGTTGATGGTGAGGCCCGCGGCGTCGCCCACGACGACCATGCCGTCGGTCGCGACCTCGCCGAGCATGTCCCAGCCGCCCTCGGCGACCAGGTGCGAGCCGTACTCCACGATCTCCGCGCCCCGCACGTAGCGCGCCAGGCGCGGGTGCGCGAGGAAGCGCTCGAACACGTCGGCCGCCGCCAGGCCCTTCGCCACGAGGTCGTCGAGCCGCAGCACGACGCCCACGGACAGCGAGGTGCGGTTCGTGTAGACGATGCCGCCGCCCCCGACGCCCTGGGTGCAGTCGCCGACGTACGCGATCGCGGCGCCCTCGTCGCCGGACACCCCGAAGCGGTCCTCGATCACGGCCTCCGGCAGGGACAGCACGGCCTTGACGCCGACCGCGAGGTGGTGGGTCGGCGGGGTCGGGCGCAGGCCGGCCTCGCGCGCCAGGAACGAGTTCACCCCGTCCGCCGCGACGACGACGCGGGCGCGCAGCTCGTCCTCCCCCGCCTGCACCCCGACCACGCGCCGGCCCGCGCCGGGCCCGTCGTCCTCGGTGAGCACCCGGTCCACGCGGACGCCGGGCATGAGGTACGCGCCGGCCTCCTCGGCCTGGGCCGCGAGCCACGGGTCGAACCGCGCCCGCAGCACCGTGACGGCGTTCACCGGGTCGGCGAGGCGGTCGGACGCGACGTCCAGCCCGACCGCCGAGTCCGGCGTGAGGAACACGACCTCGTTGCGGGTGACGCGCCGCTCGTAGGGGGCGTGGTCGAGGTAGTCCGGGACCACCTGCTCCAGCACGCGCGAGTACAGCACGCCGCCGGACAGGTTCTTGGACCCGGGCGCCTCGCCGCGCTCGATCACCGCCACGGAGCGGCCCTGCCGGGCGAGCAGCGTCGCGGCGACGCTCCCGGCCGGGCCGGCCCCGACGACGACGACGTCGAAGTCCGGCTCGGTCACCGCAGCGCCTCCGTGAGGGCCGGGACCACCTGGTACAGGTCGCCGACGACGGCGTAGTCGGCCTCGCGGAAGATCGGCGCCTCCGGGTCGGAGTTCACCGCGACGACCGTCCGCGACCCGCGCGCCCCGACCATGTGCTGCACCTGGCCGGAGACGCCGAGCGCGAGGTACAGGTCCGGGCTGACGGTCCGCCCCGAGACGCCGACGTAGCGGTCCTTGGGGAAGAACCCGACGCCCTCGGCGAGCGGCCGGGTGCACGCGGTGGCGGCGCCCAGCGCGTCGGCGAGCGCGTCGACCAGCGCGAGGTCCTCGCGGGCCTTGAGGCCGCGGCCGACGGTGACGACCCGGCGGGCGGCGCGCAGGTCCGGGTCGGTGGCGGCGGCGGGCCGGGACTCGACCACGCGGACGGCCGTGGGTGCGGCCGGCGCCTCCTCGACCGGCGCGGGGGCACCGGGGACGGGCGCGTCGCCGCCGTCGGTCACGACGACGACGGGGCCCGACGCCAGCAGCTCCTCCTCCGCGACGCCGCCGAGCACCGCGCGGGTGAGGCGCACCCCCGCGGGGTCGGGGGCGACGGCGACGACGCCGGCCAGGGCGGGGGCGTCGAGGCGCGCGGCGGCCGCACCGGCGAGCACGCGGTCGGCCGGGCGGGCGGCGGCGAGCACGACGGTGGCGCCCGCGGCGGCGACGGCCTCGGCCGCGGCGCCGGCGAACGCGGCCGCGGGGGCGTCGCCGGGCTCGCCGAGCCAGACGACGCGGTCCGGCCCGCCGGCGGCGACGGCGTCGGCGACCGCGCGCGGCCCGGCGACGACGGCGACGACCGGGCCGCCGAGGGCGCGGGCGATCTCGAGCAGGCGCCCCACGGCGGGGTCGGTGGTGACGAGGCAGGTGGTCATGAGGGGTCTCTCCGGTGGGTCGGTTCTCAGAGCACGCCGTCGACGCGCAGGGCGGCGACGAGCTCGGCCGCGGCGGCCTGCGGGTCGGTGGCGTCGATGCGGACGCGGCGGCGGTCGGCGAGCGCGGGCCGGGACCGGCCCACGACCGCCAGGCCGTCCGGCAGTGCCTCGGGCGCGGGGAGCTCGTCGACGGGCTTCTTGCCGGCGCCGAGGATGTCCTTCATGCCGGGCACCCGCGGGAGCACGGCGTCCGTGCTCGCGGCGAGGACGGCCGGGCCGGTGACCTCGAGCACCCGCGAGCCGGAGCCGGCGGTCTGCTCCACGCGCAGCGTCCCGCCGTCGGCCGCCACGGCGGTCACCTCGGTCAGCAGCGGCCACCCGAGGTACCCCGCGAGGACGGCGGGCACGAGGTGCGCGCCCTCGTCCACGGACGAGTCGCCCGTGAGCACCACGTCGACGTCGCCCTCCGCGCGGACCGCCGCCGCGAGCGCCCGCGCGGTCGCCGTGGCGCGCGCGCCGGCCAGGGCCGGGTCCGCGACGACGACGAGCCGGTCGAGCCCGCGGGACAGCGCGGCCTTGCGGGCCATCGGCGAGCCGGCGTCCGGCCCGCCCGCGGTGACGCCGACGAGCTCGGCGCCCGTCGCGTCCGCCAGCGCGCGGCCGAGCTCGATCGCCACCGGGTCGTACTCGCTGACCGACGACTTCGCGCGGGACAGGTCGACGGACCCGTCCGCCGCGACCACGGCCTCCTCGGGGTTCGGGGCCCACTTGTGGGCGACGGCGATCTTCACGGACGAGCTCCTTCGAGGACGGGGGCGGGGGTCACGGGGGCCGGGCGGGTGCGCACGGCGACGACGGCCAGGGCGGCCATGAGCACGAAGGCCAGCGCGCTCGCCAGCCAGGCGCCGGTGAAGCTGCCGGTCACGTCGTGGATCCGGGCGTAGGCGACGGGCGCGGCGGCCGAGAACAGGCCGAGCGCGACGGTCACGAACGAGTAGAGGCGGGCGTAGTCCGCGGCGCCGAACAGGTGCCGGACCATGAGCGGCGGGACGACGACGAGGCCCGCGTAGCCGCCGCCGAACACGAGGCAGCCGAGCAGGAACGGCGCGACCGCCCCGCCGCCGGCGACCACGATCAGCGGCCCGGCCACGCCGAGCACCGCGCACACCAGCGTGGTGAGCAGCACGCCGCGCCGGTCGTGCAGCCAGCCGAGGGCGAGCTTGCCGGCGATGCCGCCGATCATGATCGCCGAGACGCCGGTGGCACCGGTCGCGGAGCTCAGGCCGACCGCAGCCGCGTGGCTGGGGGCCTGCTGCAGGATGCACGCGCCGAACGCCAGCAGCCCGCCGAGCAGCACCGCGCACGCGAACGGGACGGAGCGCACCGCGGCCGCGACGGACCGGCGGACGGCGGGCGACGGGAGCGACGGGAGCGACGGGGGCGACGAGGGCACGGACCCGGGCGCCGGGGCAGCCGGCCCCGGGTCCGTGACCACGTCGTCCGCCCCGTACGGGCGCAGGCCGAGCTGCTCCGGCCGCAGCCGGATCAGCAGCAGCGTCGCCGGCACGGCCAGCAGCCAGCCGACCCCGCCCATGATCGCCCGGGTCTCGCGCCAGCCGATCGCGTCGATCAGCGCGCCGCCGACCGGGTTGGCGACGGCCGCGACGGCGCTCGCGAACGCCGCCGCGATGCCGAGCGCCAGCCCGTTGCGGGTGCGGAACCAGTTGGTCAGCACCAGCGGGATCGGGATGTACAGCAGCACGCCGTAGGCGAGGCCGAGCAGCACGCCGGCGACGTACCAGTGCGTGAGCGACGTGAACAGCGCGCTCGCCGCGTAGGTGCCGCACGCCAGCGTCATGGCGCCCCCGAGCAGCCACGGCAGCGACCGCCGCGGCAGCAGCCAGCCCGCGACGGGCAGCGTCGCGGTCATCACCAGCGACACCACCGTGAGGTACCCGTTGAGCGAGGCCAGGGACCAGCCCATGTCCTCGCTCACGGGGCTCAGGTAGATGCCGGCGGAGTTGCCGATGACGCCGACCGCGCCGCCGTACAGCAGGCAGCAGGCGACCAGGACCCACCAGGCGCGGTGCACGGGCGGGCGAGCGGGAGCGGACATGTCTCACACCTTCGGGAGAGGGGTCAGCGAGCGGACGGGGTGGACGGGACGGCGGGCGCGGACGCGGCGGCGCCGGCGAACGCCTGCACGACGCCGGCGTAGCGCCGCGCCTCGTCGCCGGTGACCTCGAGGGCGGTGTCCTGCCAGCGGCGGCGCCGGGTGGCGACCAGGGCCCAGTCGAGCGCGGGCCCGCGGACCACGTCCGCCGCGTCCGGCTCGCCCTTCGTCCAGGGCGCACCGGACGGCAGGGTCAGGTCCAGGAGCACCGGAGTCGCGGGCAGCTCGAGGCCGTTGATCCGGTACGCGTTCGGCCGGGCCTGCCAGGACAGGAACAGGGTGCTGGCGATCCGGTCGGAGGCGATCGGCGGCAGGCCCAGCGCGTCGGTGAGGTCGACCGAGTGCGCCCAGAGCTCCATGTGCCGGGCGGAGGCGAGCGACCGCGCGGACATCGGCAGGCCCGGCGCCCACGGCACGCGGGCCTTCGGGTCGGCGTCGAGCAGGGCCGTGACCAGGCGGGAGCGCAGCTCGCGCCACCGGTCCAGCACCTCCGCGCCGGGCAGGTGCCGGAACCGGGTGACCCGGTGCGCCTCGTCGTGCCCGAAGTTCGCGTCCGCGAGCACCGTGACGTCCGCGGACGTGTCGCCCGCCGCCGCGGCCCCCAGCAGGCGGGTGGCCGCCCAGTCGAAGGCCGCGAGGTGCAGCAGCTCCTCCTTGAAGGTCCACGCGCACGTGGCGGCCGGCGACTCCCACTGCTCCTCGGTCAGCGGGTCGAGCAGCACGTCCACGGCCGCCTGCTCGGCGACCAGGTCGTCGACGATGCCCGACATCGGCCGGGGGTCCATCTCGGGCGCGAGGTCCGCCGCGCCCGCCGCGTCGGCGCTCACTGGGCGTACTGCTTCAGGAGCTGGCGGCCGGCGATGTGGATCATGACCTCGTCGGTGCCGCCGCCGATGCGCTGCACGCGGGCGTCGACCCAGAGCCGGGACACCCGGCAGTCCGTGGTGTAGCCGATGCCGCCGAAGATCTGCATCGCGTCGTCGATGACCTCGTTGGCGGCCTGGGCGCAGTACAGCTTGGCCAGGGCGGAGTCGATCTGCACCGGCTCGCCGTTGTCGATCTTCCACGCCGTCCTCGCGACGAGGTTGCGCATGTTCTCGATCTTCAGCGCCATCGACGTGATCTTCTGCTGGATCAGCTGGAAGGCACCGATGGGCCTGCCGAACTGCACGCGCTGGTTGGCGTACCGGGCGGCGTCGCCGAACGCGCACTCCGCCATGCCGAGCAGCTGGGCCGCCATGAGCAGGCGCTCGACCTCGAAGTTGATCATCGCCTGCATGAAGCCGTTGCCCTCGACGCCGACGAGGTCCTTCTCCTCGAGCTCGACGTCCTCCAGGTAGACCTCGCAGGTGTCCATCATGTGCCAGCCGATCTTCTGCAGCGGCTCCACGGTGACGCCCGCGGCGTCCATCGGCAGCCACCACATCGACAGGGCGTTCGTCTTCGACTCGTCGCCGGTCGCGTCCGCGTTCCGGGCCAGGCAGAGCATGTAGCGGCTGCGCTGCGCGTTGCTCATGAACGTCTTGTGGCCGTTGAGGTAGACCTTGCCGTCGCGGCGCGTGAACGTCGTGGCGATGGCGGAGGAGTCCGACCCGGCCTGCGGCTCGGTGAACCCGAGGACGAAGCCGACGCGGCCGGCGGAGACCTCCGCCATGCACTGCTGCTTCTGCTCGTCGTTGCCGAACTCGAGCATGTCCGCGATGGACAGCGCCTGGCCGAAGACGAAGTGGGGCCCGCCGTTCTTGGTGATCTCCTCGGCGACGAGCATGAGCGTCTGGGTGTCGACGGGCGTGCCGCCGTACTCCTCCGGCACGCCGAGCATGGTGAACCCGGACTCGGCGAGCGCCTCGACCAGCTCCGTCGGGTAGCGGTGCTGCTCGTTGCACTCCTTCATGTACGACTCGGGGCACGCCCGGTCCATGACCTCGCGGAGGCTGTCCAGCAGCAGCTGCTGCTCGTCGGTGATGCGGAAGTCCATGCGTCGTGCCCTTCAGTTGCGGTGGTGAGCGCCGTCGGCGCCGCGGCGCAGCACGCCCCGGCCGACGAGCAGGTCCAGGTAGGCGACGGTCTGGCCGGCGGTGAGCCAGCGCAGCCCGAGGGGGGCGGCGTGCCAGTCGGGCACGTTCCGCCAGCCGAGCAGCGGCACGAGGTCCGCGGCGGTCGCCCCGTCGTCCCGCGCCACGAGCTCCGCGAGCCGGGCGAGCCGCTCCTCGTGGTGGGCGAGCAGCTCGCGGGCCCGCGCGGCCGCGGGGACGTCGGCGGGGCCGTGCCCGGGCAGCCACGCGTCGACGGGCAGGTCCGCCACCCGGTGCAGCCCCGCCAGGTGGTCCGCGGCCGACGCCCCGGGGCACAGGGGCGGCGTCACGTGGCCGAGCAGGTGGTCGCCGGTGAGCAGCAGCCGGCTCTCCGGCTGGTACAGGCAGATGCTGCCGGGCGTGTGCCCGGGGGTCGCGAGCACGCGCCACCCGTGGCCGTCGACCGGCAGCACGGCCCCGTCGGCGAGCGGCACCGGGTCCTGGTCGAGCAGGTCCGTCCCGGCCGACCGGACGTCGAGCGCCGCGAGCGCGTCGGCGTCCGCGCCGAATCCCGCGGCCGCCCAGCGGTCCCGGGCCTCGGCGCGCGCCCCGGGCTCCGCGCAGCGCCGCAGGTGCGCCACGGCGCCCTCCCCCGCGAGCACCCGGCCGCCGCGCGCCCGGATCCGGTGCGCCAGCCCGGTGTGGTCGGGGTGCTCGTGCGTGACGAGCACGTCCAGGTCGGCGCGGCGCACGCCCAGGTGGTCGAGGACCCGGGCCAGCAGCCCGAGGCCCGCGGCGGTGTCGGAGCCGGTGTCCACCAGCAGCGACCGGGTCCGCCCGCGGATCAGGTAGCAGAGCGTCGCGGACTCCAGCCCCGCGGTGTGCGGCAGCGGGATCCGGAACACGTCCGGGTCCTCGCAGACCTGCGAGTACGCCCCGGCGAGGTCGGGCCGCTCGGCCCGCGAGGCGCGCACCGCGTCCAGCACGCCGCAGGTGCGGACCACGTCGCGGGTGTCGATCTTCCCCGCGTCGTTCCGGCCGAGGCCGTCGAGCACGTAGAGGTGCCGCGGCTTCTTGTACCGGGCGAGCCGCGCGCAGCAGGTGTCCTGGAGCTCGGCGAGCGTCGGGGCCGGGCCGGGGCCGCGCGGCTCGACCGCGACCGCGACCGCCTCCCCCAGCACCGGGTCGGGCACGCCGAACACGACGCAGTCCGCGACGCCGGGGTGCGTGCGCACCGCCGCGTCCACCTCGGCCGCGAACACGTTCTCGCCGCCGGACTTGATGAGGTCCCGCCGCCGGGACATGAGGTACAGCCAGCCGTCGGCGTCGCGGCGCATGAGGTCGCCGGTGCGCAGCCAGCCGTCCGCGGTGAACACCGCGAGGGTCGCGGCGGGCTGCCGGTGGTAGCCGGCCATGACCGCGGCGGTGCGGACGACCGCCTCGCCGACCGCGCCCTCCGGGACGTCCCGGCCGTCGTCGTCGACCAGGCGGATCTCGGTGAACGGCATCGGCCGCCCCACCGACCCGGCGTGGGCGGCGTCCGGGCCGGCCTCCTCGGGGCCGAGCACCGCGCAGGCGCCGAGCCCGCTCTCGGTCTGGCCCCAGCCGTAGGACAGCACCGCGCGCGGGAAGTGCCGGTAGACCGCGGCGAGCACGTCGGGCGCGAGCGCGCCGGCCGCGGACTGCACCAGCCGCACGGACGACAGGTCGTGGTCGTCGATCCCGGGGTGCCGCAGCAGCCGGCCCAGCGTGGACGGCGGCAGCAGGATCAGGTAGCTCACGCCGTGCCGGTCGACCTGCCGCAGGATCGTCCCGGCGTCGAAGCCCGCGCACAGCACGAGCGTCGCGCCGACGGCCACGCCCATCGACATCCAGGCGTGCCCGGCGTGGTGGTCCAGGGGGCACTGGATCAGCACGACCTTCCGCTCGTCGCGGTCCAGGCCGTTCGACAGGTACGTGCCCTCGGCGTTCACCAGGTCGGCGCGGTGGGTGCGCTCGACGCCCTTGGGCGTGCCGGTGCTCCCGCCGGTGAACTGGATGCGGGACACGGCGTCCGGGTCGCGGACGGGCTCGACCGGCTCGGCGGACGCCGCGCGCTGCAGGTCCGTGAGCGAGCGCGCCCAGGCCGGGCGGGCGCCGACCGCCGCCGCGGGGTCCGCGACGCCGAGCCCCGTCGCGGGCCAGGGCACCGCACCGGCCGGGGTGCACGGGCCGTCCACGCACAGCAGCCGCACCCCGGTGAGCCCTTCGGCGTCCACCTGCGGCGTGTACATGGCGGCGAACACCAGCGCGGTGGCGTCGCAGGACCGCGCGAGGCAGGTGACCTCGCGGGCGGTGAGCCGGACGTTCAGCGGCACGGCGACGGCGCCGATCAGCTGGACCGCGTAGAACAGCTCGACGATCTCGGGGCAGCTCGGCAGCAGGTACGCCACCCGGTCACCAGGCCGCACGCCCTGCCCGAGCAGGGCCCGGGCCAGCCGGTGCACGGTGTCCCGGGCGGACGCGTAGTCGACGACGACGTCGCCGAGCACCAGCGCGGGCCGGTCGGGGTGCGCCGCGGCCGCCGCGAGGAACGGCTCGGCCATGTTCGCGCAGCGCGCGGCGAGGGCCGGCCCCCGCGGCACGTCCGTCGCCGTGCGCTGCGCGGGGGTCACTTCGTGAACCGCTTCATCGTCTCGCGGAAGCCCTCGGTGCGGGTGCACAGCGGCGACGCGGTGGTCTCCGCCTGCAGCACCGCCTCCAGGCCGGTGTCCGCGGCGGCGTTCATGATGCCCTTGGTGATCTGCACCGACTGCGGCGGCATGCCCGCCACGCGGCGGGCGAGCTCGAGGGTCCCGGCCAGCAGCTCGCCGGCCGGCAGCACCCGGTTCGCCAGGCGCAGGTCGCGCAGGTCGGCGCCCGAGAGCTCGCGGTCGGCGAGCAGGATCTCCTTGGCGGTCTTCTCCCCCACCAGGTCGGGCAGGAACTTCATCAGCCCCATCTCGGGCACGATGCCGATCCGGCAGAACGCCGGGACGACCCGCACCCGGTCCGACACGCACACCAGGTCGCACGCCAGCAGCAGGCTGAACGCGCCTCCGACCACGAAGCCGTCCGCCATCGCGACGACCGGCGTGCCGATCTGCCGGATCGTGCGGATCGCGGCCTCGTAGCGCTGGAGCTGGGCCCGGGCGGCCTCGACGGTCTGCTCGCCCGGGCCGGACTGGGTGAGGTCGCCGCCGGACGAGAAGTGCTCGCCCTCGCCGCGCAGCACCACGACCCGGACGTCCGGGTCGGCGTCCGCCGCGCGGAGCAGGTCCGCCAGCAGGTCCATCATCGGGGCGCTGATGGCGTTCCGCTTGCGCGGCTGGTTGAGCACCAGCGCGCGGACGCCGTCGCCGAGGTCCTCGGCGTAGACCGCGGTCACAGGGCCACCCCCGCCCGGTAGCCGGCCTTGGTGGCGTCGGCGATCCGGCCCGGCTCGGCGCAGTCGCCGACCGCGTGCACCTCGACGCCGAGCGCCTCGATCTCGCGCGCCAGGCCCGGGTTCGGCACGAAGCCGAGCGTCACGGCGACGGTCTTCGCGGTCACGCGCACCGGCGCCTGCGAGCCGTCGGGCGCGGTCTGCACGCCGCGCACGCCGTCGGGGGTGATCTCCGTGACCCGGGTCGACGGGTACGTGGTGACGTTCGGGGCCTTCTTGAAGTCCGAGGTGACGTGGAACCGGTCGGAGCCGCCCACGTCGTAGCCGATCTTCCTGCCCTCCTCGAGGATCGACGTCCGGCGCCCCGAGTGCATGGCGAGCTCGCCGAGCTCGCAGCCCGGCAGGCCGCCGCCGATGATCGCCACGGAGCGGCGCAGCGGCCACGGGCTGACCGACGTCGCCCAGCGCGCGAAGCCCGGCGTGTAGTACAGCTTGAGGAACCGCGCCGCGGCGGCCCACAGCACCGTGTTGACCAGCCCCGGCTTGCGGGGCGGGGTGCCGTTGAGCATCTGCAGGAAGTCGTGCGAGGTGACGACGTTCGCGCCGTCTACGCCCGGGACGTCGATGCCCCGGGGCTCGCCGCCGATCGCGACCACCACGGCGTCGGGCCGCTCCCGGCGCACCAGGTCCGCCGTCACCGGGGTGTTGAGCACCACCCGGATCTCCGGGGTCTTGCGCAGCCTCGTCCGGTAGTACGTGAGCAGGCGCTCGTGCAGCGGGCTGAAGATCGCGCTCATCTTCGTGCAGCCGCCCGTGCGGGGGCCGGCCTCGTAGATCGTCACGTCGTGGCCGCGCTCGTGGGCGGCGAACGCGGCGGACAGGCCGGCCGGGCCGGAGCCGGCGACCATGACCGACTTGCGGCGCGGCGCCTTCCCGATGGTCAGCGTGTCCAGCTCCGGGCCCAGGCGCGCGTTCAGGCCGCACTTCTCCAGCGGCAGGCCGCGGCCCACGACGTCGTCGATGCACCGGTTGCAGCACAGGCACATCGCGATGTCCTCCGGCCGGTCCTCCATCACCTTGCGGGCGAAGTCGGGGTCCGCGATCGAGTAGCGCAGGCCGCCGATCAGGTCCGCCTTGCCCTCGCGCAGGATCTTCTCCATGACCACCGGGTCGGTCTCGCGGTAGGCCGTGACGACCGGCTTGGTGGCGACCGTCTTGATCCGCTCGGAGATCCAGGACCAGTGGCCGTCCGGCACCCTCTTCGTGGTGAGCGGGACGCTGCTCTCGTGCCAGCCGACCGCGAGGTCGTGCAGGTCCAGGCCGGCCTCCTCCAGGTACGGCACGACCCGCAGCGCGTCCTCGATGGTGTGCCCCTCGCCCGCGGGGCTGGACACGTACTCGACCGGCGACCAGCGGACCAGGATCGGGAAGTCCGGGCCGACCTCCGCGCGGATCTCCCGGATCACCTCGACCGTGAGGCGCACCCGGTTCTCCAGGGAGCCGCCGTACTGGTCGGTCCGGTCGTTCGTCGCCGGGGACAGGAACCGGCTGAGGATGCCGCCGACCCCCGCCATCACCTCGACGGCGTCCCAGCCCGCGGCCTTGACCACCCGCGCGCAGCTCACGAACTGCTGCTTGAAGATCGCGATGTGCTCGAGGGTCATCGCCCGGAACGGGCCCATCATCGGCAGGATCGAGATGTCGGACGGCCCCCAGGCGTGCTCGTCCTCGTCGGTCCGGGACTTCCAGTCGTGCACGAAGTACGGCTGCGCGGCCAGCAGGCCGCCGTGCTGGTGCACCGCGTCCGCCATCTGCCGCAGGTGCGGCACGCAGGAGTCGTCCCACGCGCCGGGCAGCCGGTGGTTCCCCGGGTGCTCGGCGGTGCGCTCGTACGGGCAGACCGTCTGCAGGATCAGGCCGGTCTGCCCCGCGGAGCGCACCGCGAGGTAGTTGAGGAACCGCTGCGTCGGCCGGGACCCGGCGTCCACGTACCCCGCGCCCGGCGACATCGAGGTCGTCATGAGCTTGTTCCGGAGGGTGAGGCCGCCCACCCGGATCGGGGAGGACAGCAGCGGGAACTGGGTACCCATGGGGAAGGCTCCTGGGGTGGCGAGAGGGGTGGGGCGGGAGGCGGGGCGCCCGACCCGGCCGACGGGGGTGGGCGGCCGGGTCGGGACGGGTGGGGTCAGCCCCGGCCGGCCCAGCCGCGGCGGGCGGTCCGGACGATGACCGGGACGAACACGGCCACCGCGAGGTACAGGCCGATCACGAGCACGAAGGCCGGGGTGAAGGACCCGCTCATGTCGTAGATCCGCGCGTACGTCAGGGCCGCGAGGCCGGAGAAGACGAAGATGCCGGTGGAGACCCACGAGTAGATCTCCGCGTAGTTCGCGGTGCCGAAGCCCTCGCGGGCGACCATCGGCGAGATGACCGTCAGGGCCGAGTAGCCGATGCCGAACACGCCCATGCCGACGTAGAACAGGGCGACCGACGACCCGGCGAACAGGGCCATCGCGAGGCCCGCCGCGCCGCACACGCCCGCGGCGACGCCCGTGACCTTGCTGCCCAGGGCGTCGCTCAGCCAGCCGAGCAGGAACTTCCCGACCGTGCCGCCGACCATGACGATCGACACCGCGACCGCGCCGGCCTCGGCACCGAGCTTCCCGGTGGCCGCGAACGACGGGATCTGCTGGAAGAACGACGCGCAGAACACGAGGAACCCTGCCGTGAGGATCAGCAGGTAGAACGCGGGGATGCGCCGGGCCTGGGCGAGCGTCGCGCCCTCCTCGGCCGGCTTGGTGCCGGGCGTCGCGGCGGCCCCGGTGGCCCCGGCGGCCTCGCCCTCGTCCGCGCCGAACGGCAGCACGTTCATCGACGCCGGGTCCTTGCGGACGAGCAGCGCGCTGAACAGCACCGAGACGACGGTGATGACGATGCCGAACACCAGGCGGGTGTGCTGCCAGCCCTGCGACTCGATCATCGACTGGCCGACGGGGCTCGCCACCGCGGCGAGGATGCTCAGCGCCGCGCCGGCGATGCCGATCGCCAGGCCGGTCTGCTTGCGGAACCACGCGTTCACCAGCGTCGGGACCGCGAGGAACATGAAGAACGAGCACGAGACGCCGTAGATGACGCCGTACAGGTGCCACTGCCACGGGTGCGTCGCGTACGCGGTCCAGATGGTGCTCAGGCCGTACGCGGCCGCGGTGATCGTGAGGATCCACCGCGGGTTGAACCGCGCCATGAGCTTGCCGGCGAACGGCGTGCACAGGGCCGCGACCCACGGCTGGATGGTCATGTACAGCGTGGCCTCGGTGCGGCTCCAGCCGAACTCGTCCATGACCGGGGTCACGAAGATGCCGGAGGTGTTGCCGACGATGCCGACCGGCACGGCGTAGAAGCCGATGCAGGCGATCAGGATGACCCAGGCGTAGGTCGAGCGCGTCGGGGCGGCGCTCCGCCGGGCCGGTGAGACGGCCGTCGTGTTCACAGGGGGCTCCTCGGGGAGGGTGGGGTGCCGGGGCGGGGTCAGGCGGCCGGGCCGCCGACGACGCCGTCGGCGCGCAGCGCGGTGATCTCGTCCGCGGTGAAGCCGTGCTCGGCGAGCACGGTGTCGGTGTCGAAGTCGCGGGGCGCGCCGCCGCGCACCGTCTTCGAGGGGTTGTTGCGGAACCGCGGCACGGGGGCGGCGCCGGTGACGTCCTCGCCGGTCGCCAGGTCCTCCCAGGTCTCGAAGACGCCGCGCTGCTGGTAGTGCGGGTGCTCGCGCATCATCTGGTAGGTCATGACCGGGCTCACCGCGACGCCCAGGGCACCGAGCTCGGCGTCCACCTCGGCCACGGTCCGCTCCGCGCAGAACGCCTCGAGCTTCTCGACGAACTTGCGCGCCCGCTCCGGCTTGTCGCGGCTGATCGACTGGATGACGCCGTCGAAGTCGGGATCGCCGTCCAGGCCGAACAGCGTGACCATGTTCCGGATCGCCGTGGCGCCGCCGACCGCGACGAACACCCAGCCGTCCGCGCAGCGCTCGGTGCCGTTGCACGCGCCGTAGCTGTCGAGGTTGCCCATGCGGGGCGCCTGCAGGCCCTTGTTCAGACCGTCGGTCAGGTACGACGCCTGCAGGCGGACCAGCGACTCGAACTGCGCGAGGTCGATGCTCTCCCCCTGGCCCGTCTGCCGGGAGCGCAGCACCGCCGCGAGCGCCGACCACGCGCCGAACAGGCCCGTGACGAAGTCGCCGGTGTACGGCTTGGTGACGTACGGCGGCAGCGGGTCCGGGAACCCGTTGATCGCCAGGTAGCCGCTGAACGCCTGCCCGATGGAGTCGAACGAGGCCCGGCGCAGGTAGGCCGGGTCCCCGGTGAGGCCGAACCCGGAGATGTGCACGACGACGAGCCGCGGGTTGACCTCCCACAGCACCTCGTCCGTGAGCCCCCAGGACGCCCAGGTGCCGCCCTTGGACGACTCGACCAGCATGTCCGCGTCCGCGATCAGGCGGAACAGCACCTGCCGGCCCTGCTCGGAGGGGATGTCCAGGCTCATCGAACGCTGGTTGCGGCGCTCGGTCGACCAGGACTGCGGCCAGAGGCGGTACATGTCGGGGACCCGGGTGTTCTCCACCTGGATGACGTCGGCGCCCTGCTCGGCGAACAGCCCGCACATGAACGGGCCGGCGACCACCGAGGAGGCGTTGACGACCTTGAGGTCCTGCAGGTTGCCGAACGGCTGTCCGTCAGCGTCCTTCATGGGGGGCTCCTGGGGGTGAGGGGGCTGGGTGCGGGGGCTCGGGGTCAGGCGGTGGTCTCGGCGTACGGCAGGCGGGACAGACCGCCCGCGGCGTACAGCGCGTCGCGGGTGGCGTCCGGGACGCCGAGCTCGGCGAGCAGGTCGTCGTTGTCCTGGCCGACCGTCGGCGCGCCGCGCCAGATCCGCCCGGGCCGGTTCGCGACCTCGGGGACGACCTTGACGCCGGGCACGGTGGTCACGCCGTCGGCGGCGGTCCACTCGGTGAACACGCCGCGGGCCCGGTAGTGCGGGTGCTCGCGGGCGGCCGCGTAGTCGAGCAGCCGGGAGACCGGGACGCCGGCGGCGGCCAGCTCGTCCTCGACCTGCGCGGCGGTGCGGGCCTCGATGAACCCCGTGAACGCGCGCTCGAGCGCGCCGGCCGCGGGCGTCCCGACCGGGACGTAGCCGGCGCCCTGGGGGAACAGCGCGGACCCGGGCTCCAGGCCGAGCACCGGCAGCAGCCGCGCGAGCACGCCCGCGCCCAGCGCGAGGACGTAGACCTCCTCACCGTCGCCGCAGCGGTACGTCCCGTAGACGGCGCAGATGCGCGAGCGGTCGCCCTCCTTGACGTAGTCCAGGCCGTACCGCAGGTAGTCGGTGGGATAGTTCGCCTGAATGCGCAGCATCGCCTCGAACTGCGCGATGTCCAGGCTCTCACCCTTTCCGGTGCGCTCGCGGGACAGCAGGGCCGCATTCGCCATACCGAACGCGAAGAATGCCGCCGTGTAATCCGCCGGGAAGGGCATGGCCGGGGTCGAGGGCTGCCCCGGCATGCCGTTCATCCGCATCGCGCAGCCGAAGGCCTGGGCGATCGGGTCGTAGGAGGCGCGGCGCACCCAGGCCTCCTCGCCCGTCTGCCCGAACCCGGAGATGTGCGCGACCACCAGCCGCGGGTTGCGCTCCCAGAGCACCGCGTCGGACAGGCCGATCCGCGCGAAGCGGCCGCCGACCGACGCCTCGATCAGGACGTCGGTGGTCTCGATCAGCCGCAGGAACACCTCGCGGCCCTCGCCGTGCACGTAGTCCAGGGCGAGCGAGCGCATGTTGCGCCGGTCCTGCTGCCAGGCGCCGGAGCGGCGGGCGACGCGGGAGGTGTCGACGGCGCGCGGGTTCTCCACCCAGATCACGTCGGCGCCGTGCTCGGCGTACAGCTCGGCGGCGAACGGGGCGGCGACGGACAGGCCCGTCATGACCACCCGGAAGCCCTCGAGCATGCCGAAGGCCGGCTTGTTCGTCGGCACCGCCCACCCCTCCCGTCTCGGCGCACGCCGGCGGGGCGCATTCCCCGGGGAACGCGTCGGCGGCTGTGCAGGAAATGAGCACGCGCCCGGCCGTCTCAGCGTCGAGCGAGGCTCACGGGAATGACAGTAGGGGATCTACTAAACCGGGATAGTGGGACCTCTGTCCCGACGTGGTCCGGGACCTCGGTCCCGGGTTTCCGGGCCGCGCGGGCGGGGAACCGCTTCCCCGGGGCGCGCAGGGGTCGGACCGGGACCTGGGTCCCGGATGGGGCGGGCGCCGACCGGTCCCCGGACGCGACGGGGCCCCGCGCACCGTGCGGTGCGCGGGGCCCCGGGGGTCGCGGCGGGGTGCCGCTCAGGCGATCTCGGTCTGGAGCAGGAACGCCTCCAGCGCGTCCAGCGCGGCCTCGGCCTCCGGGCCGTCGGCCTCGGTCGCGAGCACGACGGTGTCGCCCGCGGCCGCGCCCAGCGTCATGATCCCGAGGATGCTCGCGGCCTGGACCGGCTCGTTCTCCCCCTTGCGGACCGTGACCGGCACCGGCTGCTTGCCGGCCTCGGCGACGAACAGGGCAGCAGGGCGGGCGTGCAGGCCCTCGGCGATGGCGACGACGACGGGACGTTCCATGGGGGCGACCTCCGGTGCGGGCGGGCGTGCCCCTCGATGGGCACGACGGTCACCCTAACTGGTCTGGACCACAGGGGTCACGCCGCGGGGTCAGCCCGCGCGGACCTCCGCGACGCCCTTGTTCGCCAGGGCGTCCGCGCGCTCGTTGCCCGGGTCGCCGGCGTGGCCCTTGACCCAGTGCCAGCTCACCGCGTGCCGGGCGACCTCGGCGTCCAGCGCCTGCCACAGGTCCTGGTTCTTCACCGGCTTCTTGTCGGCGGTGCGCCAGCCGTTGCGCTTCCAGCCGGCGATCCACTTCGTCACGCCCTGCATCACGTACTGCGAGTCCACGTGCAGGTCGACCCGGCACGGCTGGTTCAGCGCGCGCAGGCCCTCGATGACGGCCATCAGCTCCATGCGGTTGTTCGTCGTGACGGCCTCGCCGCCGAACAGCTCGCGCTCGTGCCCGTTCGACCGGAGCAGCGCGCCCCAGCCGCCGACGCCCGGGTTGCCCTTGCAGGCCCCGTCGGTCCACATCTCGACGGCGGGCGGGGTGCTCTCGGCGGCGCTCATGGTCGCCCACTGTAGGGGCGCCCGCCGGGTGAGAGGATCGGCGGGTGGCAGCCTCCCGATCGACCCTGGCCGACCGGGTCCCCGCCGACCCGCACGACCCCGACGCGCTCTACGCGGCCTTCACCGGCTGGGCGGGCGACCAGGGGCTGGCCCTGTACCCGCACCAGGACGAGGCGCTGCTCGAGCTGGTCACCGGCTCGCACGTCATCCTCTCGACGCCCACGGGGTCCGGGAAGTCCCTGGTGGCGACCGCCGCGCACTTCGTCGCGCTCGCCCAGGGCCGCCGCACGTACTACACCGCCCCGCTGAAGGCGCTGGTCAGCGAGAAGTTCTTCGCCCTCGTCGAGGCCTTCGGCTCGGCACACGTCGGCATGATGACCGGCGACTCCGCGGTGAACCCCGACGCCCCGATCATCTGCTGCACCGCCGAGATCCTCGCGAACCTCGCGCTCCGCCAGGGCCCGGACGCGGACATCGGCCAGGTCGTCATGGACGAGTTCCACTTCTACGCCGACCCGCAGCGCGGCTGGGCGTGGCAGGTGCCGCTGCTCGAGCTGCCGCGGGCGCAGTTCCTGCTCATGTCGGCGACGCTCGGCGACGTCACGTTCTTCCGGGAGGACCTGGAGCGCCGCACGGACGTGCCCGTCGCCGTCGTCGCGGACGCCGAGCGCCCGGTGCCGCTGTCGTTCTCCTACGAGGTCGAGCCGCTGCACGAGCTGCTGGAGATGCTCGTGCAGACCGGTCGCTCCCCCGTGTACGTCGTGCACTTCACGCAGAAGGAGGCCGTCGAGCGCGCGCAGGCGCTGCTGTCGATGACCCTCGCCTCACGCGAGCAGCGCGACCGGATCGCCGACGAGCTCGGCGACTTCCGGTTCGGGCCGGGCTTCGGCAGGACGCTGTCCCGGCTGCTGCGGCACGGCGTCGGCGTGCACCACGCGGGCATGCTGCCCAAGTACCGCCGGGTCGTCGAGCGGCTGACCCAGAAGGGCCTGCTGCGGGTCGTGTGCGGCACCGACACGCTCGGCGTCGGGATCAACGTGCCGATCCGCACCGTGCTGCTCACGTCCCTGGTGAAGTACGACGGCACCCGGATGCGCCACCTGTCGGCGCGCGAGTTCCACCAGATCGCCGGACGCGCCGGCCGTGCCGGGTTCGACACGACCGGCGAGGTCCTGGTGCTCGCGCCGGAGCACGTCATCGAGAACCGCAAGGCCCTGCAGAAGGCCGGCGACGACCCGAAGAAGCTCAAGAAGATCGTCCGCAAGCAGGCCCCGCCCGGGATGGTGAACTGGACGGACAAGACCTTCGAGCGGCTGCGCGACGCCGAGCCGGAGCCGCTGACCTCGTCGTTCTCCGTGACGCACGCGATGGTGCTCAACGTCCTGGCCCGCCCCACCGGCGACCCCGTCGAGACGATGCGCCACCTGCTGCTCGACAACCACGAGCCCGAGTCGTCGCGCGGACGGCTGGTCCGGCAGGCGATCGCGATCTACCGCTCGCTGCGCACCGCCGGCGTGGTCGAGCGCGTCGTCGAGCCCGGGCCCGGGCCCGAGCGGCTGCGCCGGACGGTGCGGCTCACGCTGGACGTCCCGCCGACGTTCGCGCTCAACCAGCCGCTGTCCCCGTTCGCGTACGCGGCCCTCGACCTGCTGGACCGCGAGGACCCCGGGTACGCGCACGACGTCGTGTCGGTCATCGAGGCCACCCTCGACGACCCGCGCCAGGTGCTCGCGGCCCAGGAGAACCGCGCGCGCGGCGAGGCGGTCGCGGCCATGAAGGCGGACGGCATCGAGTACGAGGAGCGCATGGCGCTGCTCGAGGACGTGACCTACCCCCGGCCGCTGGCCGAGCTGCTCGGCGGCACGTTCCAGATCTTCAAGCAGACCAACCCGTGGGTCGCGGACCACGAGCTGTCCCCGAAGTCGGTCGTGCGGGACATGCACGAGCGCGCGGCGACGTTCGCGGAGTACGTGTCGCTCTACCAGCTGGACCGCACCGAAGGCGTGCTGCTGCGCTACCTCGCCGACGCGTTCCGGGCGCTGCGGCAGACCGTGCCGGACGACGCCCGCACCGAGGAGCTGCACGAGATCATCGAGTGGCTCGGCGACCTGGTCCGCCGCACCGACTCGAGCCTGCTGGACGAGTGGGAGCGGCTGGCCCACCCCGAGGACCTGGACGACGCCACCGTCACCGAGTCCCGCCCCGAGGACGACGCTCCCCCGCCCGTCACCACCAACCGGCGCGTGTTCCGGGCGCTGGTCCGCGGCGCGCTGTTCCGCCGGGTCGACCTGGCCGCGCGCGAGGCGTACCCGGCGCTGGCCGCGCTCGGCGACCTGGACGCCGCCGACGCCCCGTGGACCGCCGACCGCTGGGGCGACGCGCTCGACCCGTTCTACGACGACCACGACGAGATCCTCACCGGCCCGGCCGCCCGCGGCCCCGCGCTGTTCCAGGTGGACGAGCGGCCCGCCGCGCACGGCGAGGCGGGGGCCCGCGGCGACCTGTGGTTCGTCCGGCAGCTGCTCGACGACCCGGCCGGCGACCACGACTGGCGCATCGACGCTCTGGTGGACCTGCCCGCCTCGGACGCGGCCGGGGAGGTCGTGCTGCGAGTGCTCGAGGTGGGGGCGCTCTGACCTGCACGTACGGCTGGAAGCGTTCCAGATAAGGACAGGCAAACCTGCGTTTCCGCAGGTCAGGGCAGCCTTTCCTGTGATGACAGGTCGTCATCTCCGGCCTACGGTGGGCTGCATGAGCGCGCTGTCGACCCACCTCCTGGACCGTGACCGGACCGTCGAGCCGCGCCGCGCGGAGGGTCGCACCGACGCCGCGCGGCCGGGCGCGGGGGCGCCGGCCGCGCCGGACGTGCCGCACCTGCCGGACCGGACCGTCGACCTGCCGACCGCCGGCCGGCTGAACTGGCTGCGCGCGGGGGTGCTCGGCGCGAACGACGGCATCGTGTCCGTCGCCGCGACGGTCGTCGGCGTCGCCGGCGCCGCGACCGAGGTCACCACCCTGGCGGTCGCCGGCGTGGCCGCCCTCGTCGCCGGGGCCCTGTCGATGGCCGCCGGCGAGTACGTCTCCGTCAGCAGCCAGCGCGACGCCGAGAAGGTGCTGCGCGCCCACGGCGCGCTGGACGCGGACGCCGAGCTCACGAACCCCTGGCACGCCGCGCTCGCGTCGCTGCTGGCGTTCGTCGTCGGCGGCGTCGTGCCGCTGCTCGTCGTGCTCGCGCCCTGGGGCGGCGGGCGGATCGTCGCGACGTTCGCGGCCGTCGTGCTCGCGCTCGTCGTGACCGGGTCGGTGAGCGCGCGCCTCGGCGGCGCCCGCCCCGCCCGCGCGGTGCTCCGGAACGTGGTCGGCGGCTCGCTGGCGATGGTCGTCACGTACGGCATCGGCTCGCTGGTCGGCCTCGCGGTCTGATCCGCGGCGGCGCACCCGGCGCCGATCGTCCACAGGGGCGGTTCGGCGTGCGGGTTGTGGATGACCCGGGTCGGGTGTCGGTGGGGGTCGGTAGTGTCGGTTCATGGCATCTGACCTGCATGAACACCCCGACGGTGATCCCGCCGCGGGTGTGGTGCTGCCCCGGTACGGGGACGATGGTCGGTGCCTGACGGAGTACGGGCTCGACCCGGAAGCGGGCGGAGCACGGACGGCGCAGCAGCGGCAGATCGAGGCGATCGCAGGGTGCCCGCCGGGGCCCGAGCTGGATGCGTGGTTGCGGGGCCTGGATCTGTCGGTGCTGCCCGCCGGTGTCGTGCTGGAGGTGGTGGCCGCGTGGGACCGGATGGAGTCCTCCGCGCACGCCGGCAAGCTCGCCGCGGTGGCCGAGCTGGTGGTGCGCCCGACTATGGACCCCGACCGCACCCCGGGGCGTGGGGCCGCGCCGGTGGGGCGGGAGCGGGTGGTGGCCGGTGAGGTGGGGATGCGGTTGCGGTTGCCGGTGCTGACCGCCAGCCGGGTGGTGCGTGATGCGGTGCTGCTGGACGGGTTGCTGCAGGCGACCGGTGCGGCGTTGGCGACCGGTCATGTGGATGCCCGTAAAGCGGACACTCTGGTGCGTCGGGCGCGGGACCTGCCGTATGAGGCGAGCCTGGCGGTGGAGGATGCGGTGCTGCCGGACGCGGACCAGTGCTCGCACGCGCAGTTCGAGCAGCGGGTGGAGCACGCGATCGCCCTGGTGGACGCCGAGGGTGCCGCGCTGCGGCACGCCACGGCCCGCGAGGGTCGGCGGGTGACGCACCCGCGGCGGCGTCCGGACGGGATGGCCGCGATGTGGTGCGTGCTGGCCGCCGCGGACGCGGCCCGGTTGGACGGGGTGTTGGACCACACCGCCCGCGCCGCCCGCGCCCTGGGCGACCCGCGCACCCTGGATCAGTTGCGCGCCGACGGGCTGCGCGACCTCGTTGTCGGGGACGTGCCGGCGGTGGAGGGTCCGGCGTTCGAGGTCCGCCTCCACCCACCGGCGCGGCGGCCGGTGCCGGTCGACCGGGCGTGGACCACCACCGGCGGACCGACGCGCCCGCGCCCGATGGCACCCGAACCGACCGCCACGATCACCCCCATCCCCTTCCCGATGTCCGTCCCGCTCCCCACGGCGACGCTCGCGCCTGCCGAGGCCACTGCGCCCGCGGATGAGGGCGCATCTGCCGACCCCGGCGCTCTCTACCGGCCGTATCCCGACACCACGGGCACCGGGGCGCCCGCCGCCCCCGCCTCGGACGCTGGCGACCTCGCCACCCGGGCCCACCGTGGCCGCACCGCCACCGGGTGCGGCACGTGCGGCGGCCGCCCCGGCGCGCAGGTCCGGGTCACGATCGCCGCCTCCACCCTGCTCGGCCTGGACAATCAACCCGGGGATCTCGAGGGGTACGGGGCCATCGACGCGGTCACCGCCCGCGCCCTGGCCGCCGGAGGTGACTGGCAGCGGATCGTGACCGACCCGCTCACCGAGCAGACCCTGGACGTCGGTCGGCGCCGGTACCGACCACCGGCAGCACTCGACGAGCACGTGCGCGTCCGGGACAAGACCTGCGCGGCACCCGGCTGCACCGTGCCCGCCACCCGCACCGACCTCGACCACACCATCGCCTACCACCCGCAACCCGGCGCCCCACCGGACACACCCCTGGGTGGCACCGACGCGGGCAACCTCGGGCCGCTGTGCCGCGCCCACCACCGCCTCAAGACCGTCGGCGGGTTCCGGCTCCGGCAGATCGAACCCGGCCTGTTCGAGTGGATCACCCCCACCGGCCACCGCTACCTCGTACGCCCCAGCACCGGACGCTCCCTGGACACGACCACCGTCCCCCACGACGCCGAACCCCCGTTCTGACACCCCGCCCGTTTCCCGCTCCGACACCCCGCCCATTCCCCGCTCCGACACCCCGCGCGTTCTTCCGTTCTGAAGCCCCGCCGGCTCTTCCCTTCTGGCCCCCCGGCTGGTTCTTCGTCTGACGCCCCGCCGGTCCCCGGTTCGGCGCACCGTTCCCCGTGCCACCGGTGCCGAGGGCCACGGGCAGCCGTCCCGGCGCACCCGCCGCCGGCCCAGCCCGCCATGCATCCGGCATCCCCCGCCAGCCGCACCGGGGCGGCCGAGGCGCGCCCTGGAGGATCGGCCACGATCGCGGCCCTAGGGTGGTGCGCGTGAGCCGCAAGCAGTCGCCCTCCGGGACGCCCGCCCTGGTCGCGCTGGCCGCGGCCGGGGTCCCGCACACCGCCCACGCGTACGAGCACGACCCGCAGAACACCGTCGGGTACGGCCTCGAGGCCGCCGAGGTGCTGGGCGTCGAGCCCGAGCAGGTGTACAAGACCCTGATGGCGAGCGTCGACGGCACGCTGACGGTCGCCGTGGTCCCCGTGACCGGCAAGCTGGACCTCAAGGCGCTCGCCCAGGCGGCGGGCGGGAAGAAGGCGGTGATGGCCGATCCGGCGGCCGCCGAGCGCGCGACGGGGTACGTCGTCGGCGGCATCTCCCCGCTCGGGCAGAAGACGGCGCACCCGACCGTCGTGGACGAGACCGTGTGGCTGTTCGACACCGTCTTCGTCTCGGGTGGCCGGCGCGGGCTGGACGTGGAGCTCGCACCGGACGACCTGGTGCGGATGACCGGCGCGACGGTGGCGGCGATCGCCCGGGACTGACCCCGGTGCGACCGCCGCACGCCGCGCACGGCCGACCACCCTGCCGCTGTGTGCCACCCGCCCACGGCCGACCGGCCGCCAGCCGACCGCCCGCCACACGGCCACCCGACCACCCGACCGACCGAGCCGCCTACCGCGCGCTGCGCGCCAGCGTCCGCACCCCCACGAGCAGCCCGACCGCCGCGGTCAGCACGGCCGCGACCGCGCCCCAGAGCGCCGTCCCGGACGCGAGGTCACCGGCGAACAGCGCCCGCTCGGCGTCGACGACGTACCGCAAGGGGTTCAGGTCGGCCGCGACCTGCATCCACCGCGGCCCGGTCTCGAGCGGCAGCAGCATCCCGGACAGGATCAGCAGCGGGAACAGCAGGGTCTGCTGCACGGCCCAGAACATCCAGTCCTGCTTCCGGACGGCGATCGCCAGGGCGTAGGACAGCGAGCCGATCCCCACGCCGAACACCGCGAGGACGAGCAGCCCCAGCACGGCGCCCAGCGGGTTGAAGGTGAACCCGAACGGCAGCATCACGACGACCACCACCAGGGACTGCGCGACGATCGGCACCATCTCCTTCCAGGAGCGGCCGACGAGCTGCGCGGACCGGGCCAGCGGGGTGACGAGCAGCCGCTCGTGCGCGCCGGTCTGCATCTCGAAGAGCAGGTTCGCCCCGGTCGTGGACGTGCCGAACAGCGTGGTCATCACGAGGATGCCGGGCACGAACCACGCCCAGACGTCGCCGCCGGGCACGGTGTCCCCGACGGACCCGGCGAGCAGCGGCCCGAACAGCGCGAGGAACACCACCGGCTGGATCAGCCCGAACACCACGGAGAACGGGTCCCGGACGGTCGGCAGCAGCTCGCGGGTCATCACGAGCCAGGCGTCGCCCCACCAGGAGCGCGTGGCCTCCCGGGAGGGCAGGGTCTCGGTCGTCGCGGTCATGCCGCCACCTCCTGCGGGTCGGTCGTGCGGGCCGTCGCGCCCTCCTCGCGGAGGCTGCGGCCGGTGAGGGTGAGGAACACGTCGTCGAGCGTGGGCTGGTGCCCCTCGGCGCGGGCGACGCGCACCCCGCGGGAGGCCGCGGCGGCCAGCACGTCGGGCAGGGCGGTCGGTGCGTCGGCCACCCGCACGGAGACCCTGGCGCCGTCGACGGTCAGGTCCCGCGCGCCGGGCGCCCGCCCCGCGAGGGCCGCGAGCGCCGGCACGTCCCCGGGGTCGGCCGCCGCGAGCACGAGGCGGTCACCCGCGAGCGTGTGCTTCAGGGCGGCGGCGGTGTCGTCGGCGATGACCCGCCCGTCGTCGACGACCACGACGCGTTCGGCCATGGAGTCGGCCTCGTCCAGGTAGTGCGTGGTGAGCACCACCGTCATCTCGTGCCGCTCGCGCAGCCGCAGGATGTGCTCCCAGAGGTTCGCGCGGTTGTGCGGGTCGAGGCCGGTGGACGGCTCGTCGAGGAACAGCAGCCGCGGCGCGTGCACCAGCCCGAGCGCGACGTCGAGCCGCCGGCGCTGGCCGCCGGACAGGCCCTGCACCTTGCGCGCCGCGAGCGCCTCGAGGTCGAGCTGCGCCATGAGCTCACCGGCCCGGCGCCGGGCGTCGCGGCGGTCCAGCCCGTAGATGCTGCCCTGCACGACGAGCTCGTCCAGCGCGCGCTGCGCGTGGCCGGCGCCGTTGCCCTGCCCGACGTAGCCGATGCGGCGCCGCACGGCCGCCGGCTCCCGGGTGATGTCGGCGCCCGCCACGCGCGCCGTGCCGGACGTCGGCGCGATCAGCGTGGTGAGCATCCGGATGGTCGTCGTCTTCCCGGCCCCGTTCGGCCCGAGCACGGCCACGAGCTCGCCGGGCGCGATGTCCAGGTCGATGCCGCGCACGGCGTGCACGACCTGACCCTTCCCGGTCGCGAAGTCCTTGGTCAGTCCGCTGGTGTGGATCACAGCAGGCTCCTCCCCCGTTCGGTGATGACCCCACGCTGCCCCGGGTAGCGGTCGGATCCTGTCCGCTACCCGGAGCAGACTGGGTCCATGTCCGAGATCGCGGAGCCCACGACGCCGTCGTCGCGGCTGCTCGCCCTCCTGTCCCTGCTGCAGACCCGCCGCGACTGGCCGGGTGAGGTGCTCGCCGGCCGGCTCGGCGTCAGCCCCCGCACGGTGCGGCGCGACGTCGACCGGCTGCGCGCGCTCGGCTACCCGGTGCACGCGACCAAGGGCCCCGACGGCGGGTACCGGCTCGCCGCCGGGACCGCCATGCCGCCGCTGATGCTCGACGACGAGCAGGTGGTGGCGCTCACCGTGGCGCTGCAGACCGCGAGCACGGGCGTCGACGGCCTGGACGACGCGGCGGCGCGGGCCCTCGCGACGCTGCGCCAGGTGCTGCCCGCCCGGCTGCGCGCCCGCGTCGAGGGCCTGGAGCTCACCGCCGTGCGGCGCACGGAGGCGCCCGAGGAGGAGCGGGTCGACACCGAGCGGCTGATGGCCGTCGGCGCCGCCGTCCGTGCCCGGGAGGTCCTGCGGTTCGACTACCGCTCCCCCGACGCCGGCGGTACCGGCCCCACCGATCGCACCGGCCCCGCCGCGCCCGCCGACGGCCCCCCGCGCCGGGTCGAGCCGCACCACCTCGTCACCCGCGGCCGGCGCTGGTACCTCGTCGCCTGGGACCTGGACCGCGCGGACTGGCGCACGTTCCGCGTGGACCGGCTGCACCCGCGCACCCCGACCGGCCCGCGGTTCGAGCGGCGAGCGCTCCCGGCGCCCGACGTCGCCGCCTACCTGCAGCAGCAGTTCAGCGGGATGACCTTCCCGTGCCACGGCGAGGCGGTGCTGGAGGCGCCCGCCTCGGTGGTCTCGCGCTGGGCGGGGACGACGGACGTCGTCGAGCCGCTGGACGCGCAGCGGTGCCGGGTGGTCGCCGGGTCGTGGTCCTGGGGCGGGCTCGCGGCGTGGTTCGGGCTGTTCGACGTGCCGCTGACGATCGTCGGGCCGGCGGAGCTGCGGGACGCCGCCCGGGCGCTCGCCGGCCGGTACGCCGCGGCGACGGGGGACGGGCGCGCCAGCGGCTAGGGTCGGGCACATGACCACGGGGGCGACCGGACTGGCCGAGCGGCTCGCGCGCGTGCGTGCCCGCATCGCCGCCGCGGAGTCCGCCGCGGGGCGCTCCCCCGGGTCGGTGCGCCTGCTGCTGGCGACCAAGACGCAGGACGCCGCGACAGTCCGCGCCGTGCTGCTCGCCGACATGGCCGCGACCGCGACCACCGCGGGAGTGGCGCGCCGGGCGCTCGTCGGCGAGAACCGGGTGCAGGAGCTCGTCGCCAAGGCCCCCGAGCTCGCGGACCTGGGCGCCGAGCTGCACGTCATCGGCCCGCTGCAGTCCAACAAGGTGAACGCCGCGCTCCGCTGGGCGACCTGCGTGCAGAGCGTCGACTCCCCCACGCTGGCCGACCGCCTCGCCCGCCGGTGCGCGGACGCCGACCGCACCCTCGACGTGCTGGTGCAGGTCAACGTGTCCGGCGAGCCCACCAAGCACGGCGCCGCCCCGCAGGAGGCGCTGGACGTGGTCCGTGCCGTCGCCGGCCACGACCGGCTGCGGCTGCGGGGCTTCATGACCGTGGGCGCGAACACCACCGACGAGCGCGCGGTCCGCGGCGGGTACGCCCTGCTGCGGGACCTGCGGGACAAGGTCGTCGACTCCGCCGAGGCCGGGACCGGCGCCGCCGCCGAGCTGTCCATGGGCATGAGCCGCGACCTGGAGGCCGCCGTGGCCGAGGGCGCGACGATCGTCCGCGTCGGCACGGCCGTGTTCGGCGCCCGGCCCCCGGCGGGGGCGTGAGCCGGCGGTTCCCGCGGTCCGTCTACGACCGCGGCGAGGAGCCCGACGCCCGGTTCTCGCTCGCGAACGAGCGCACGTTCCTCGCCTGGCTGCGGACGTCGCTGGCGCTGCTCGCGGGCGGTGTGGCGCTCGAGGCGCTGGACCTGCCCCTGCACCCCGCGCCCCGGCTGGCCGCCGCCGTGCTGCTCGTCGTGCTCGGCATCGCGGCGCCGGTGCAGGCGTGGGCCGGCTGGGCGCGGTCCGAGCGGGCCATCCGGGAGCGCCGGCCGCTGCCCGCGCCCGTGCTGGGCGGTCCGCTCGCCGCGGGGCTGGTCGTCGCCGGCGTGCTGGTGCTCCTGGGGATCGTCCTGTCGTGAACGCGCCGCCGCCGCCCCCGGGCGTGCAGCCGGAGCGGACCGCGCTGGCCTGGCAGCGGACGGCGCTGGCGGTCGCGGTCGGGTCGCTCGCCGCGGGGCGGCTGCTCGAGCCGCGCGTCGGGTCCGGCGTGTGGGTCGCGGCGGCCGCCGGCGTGCTGGGCGGCCTCGCGCTGGGGGTGCTCGGCGGGCGGCGGGCCCGCGCATGGGCGGCTGCGATCGCGGACGAGGACCGCACGCCGCCGGCGGAGGGCCCGGGCGGCGGGCTGCTCGCCGGCCTGGCGCTCGGGGTGCTGGTGCTCGGGGTCGCCGCGGCGGTGCTCGTCCTCGGCTGACCGCCGCGCGGCTGGGGTCCCGTCAGCGGCGCACCCGGTAGCGCAGGTGCAGGACCCGGGTGCCCGGGACCACCGCGTCGGGGTCCTCCAGGAGGTGCTGCGCGTCGAGCGAGCCGAAGTACCGCTTGCCGGACCCGAGCACGACGGGCGCGACGTCCATGCGCACCTCGTCGACCAGGCCCGCGGCCAGCGCCTGGCCGCCGACGTCGCCCGCGGCGACCTCGACCACCCGGTCCCCCGCGAGCTCGCGGGCCAGGCCCACGGCGGCCGCGACGCCGTCGACGAAGTGGAACGGCGCCGCCGGGTCCCACCCCCCGGGCGGCGGCCGGTGCGTCACGACGACGACGTGGTCGACCCCGCTCGGCGGCACCCCGTCCCAGCCGTCCGTCAGGTCGAACACGCGGCGACCCACGACCGTCGCCCCGATCGAGTCCCAGTACGGCCGCGTCCAGTCGTACGACGCCCGCGACACCGTCAGCGCGCCGCCGTCGTCCAGCGGGACGTCGCCGGCGGTCAGCCAGTCGAACAGCGGGCCGGGCTGGTCGTCGGGATCCGCGATGAAGCCGTCCACGGACACCGACGCGTACAGGACCACCGTGCTCACGGCGCTCTCCTCGTCCCGGGGGCGGGCTGCCTCAGCGACCGTACGCCACGAACGCCCGGTCCGTCGGGACGATCTCCTTGCCGAGCGGCACCAGCGACACCGGGATCATCTTGAGGTTCGCGATCGCCAGCGGGATGCCGACGATCGTCACGGCCTGCGCGATCGCGGTCGTCACGTGCCCGAGGGCGAGCCACCAGCCGGCGACGAGGATCCAGATCACGTTCCCGATGGCCGACCAGGCGCCCGCACGCGGGTGGTCCACCAGGGTCCGGCCGAACGGCCACAGCGCGTAGGACGCCATCCGGAACGACGCGATGCCGAAGGGGATCGTGACGATGAGGATGCAGCAGATGATCCCGGCCAGCACGTAGCCGAGCGCGAGCCAGATCCCCCCGAACAGGAGCCAGATGACGTTGAGCAGGGTCTTCACGGGCCCAGCCTGACGCACGCGGCCCCCGCCCGGCATCGGGGATCACCCGGAGCCGACCCCGGGATCGCCGGCGTCAGGGCACGCGCGCGGTCCACTCCGGGTTCCCGAACTTCTCCTCGACGAGCTGCTGCGCCCGCGCGAGCTCCTCCGGGCGCAGCGCGCCGTCGACGGTCCGGTAGCGGGACCGGAAGTGCGCGACGAACGCGTCGATGACGGCCTCGCGCGGCAGGCCGGTCTGGGACCGCACCGGGTCGACCCGCTTGTTCGCGCTGGTCGTGCCCTTGTCCGACAGTTTCTCGCGGCCGATGCGCAGCACCTCGAGCATCTTGTCGGCGTCGATGTCGTAGGCCATCGTCATGTGGTGCAGGACCGCCCCGCCGGCCAGGCGCTTCTGCGCGGACCCGGCGATCTTCCCGGCCGGGGACGCGATGTCGTTGAGCCCGGAGAACGACGCGGTGACGCCGACGTCGGCGAGCGCGCCGATCACCCAGTCGTCGAGGAACCGGTACGACTGCTCGAACGACAGCCCGTCCACGAGCGACGCCGGCACCACGAGCGAGAACGTGATGCAGTTGCCGGCCTCCATGAACATGGCCCCGCCGCCGGAGATCCGCCGGACGACGGTGACGTCGTGCTTCGCGGCGCCCTCGGGGTCGACCTCGTTGCGCAGCGATTGGAACGAGCCGATGAACACGGCCCGCTCGTCCCACTCCCAGAACCGCAGCGTCGGCCCGCGGCGGCCTGCGGCGAGCTCCTCGGTGAGCACCTGGTCCAGCGCCCCCAGCACCGCCGGCGGCAGCGGGCCCGGGTGGATGAGCTCGAACGTGTGGTCCTGCCAGCCGGTCGCGTGCCCGAGCGCGCGGCGCACCGCGATGGCGACGGACTCCACGGTGAAGCCGACCATCTGCACGGGCACGTCCAGCGTCCCGTCGGCCTCCGCGCGGCGCAGCCCCTCCTCGATCGCCGCGGTCAGGTCCGGCACCCGGGCGTCCGCGGGCCGGCCGCGCAGCGACGCGTCGAGGACCGCGAGCGCGGCGTCCGGTTCGAGGAAGAAGTCCCCGCTGATCCGGACGTCCGCGAGGGAGCCGTCGGCCACCTCCACGTCCGCCGCCACGAGCTTGCCGCCGGGGACCTTGTACTCACCACGCACGACCCCGATCCTAGGACCGCGGCGGCCGCGCCAGGGCGGCTTCCGCGTGCAGGCGGGTGACGCCGGGTCAGCCGAGGCCGGCCAGCGCGCGCTCGGCGGCGCTGCGGGCGACCTCCGCGAGCACCGCGGGGTCGGCGGGCTCCGCGGCGGGGTCGACGCCGGACACGGTGGTCGTGACGAGCGCGTTGCCCGCGAGCGCGGTGACCTCGACCTCGGGGCTGGTGGCGCCCTCGGCGGTGAGCGTCAGCCGGTGGACCGTCGTGCTGACGTCGCCGCGCTCGGTCGTCGGCGGCTCGGCCGCCCAGGACCCGCCGTCCACGCCGGGGTTGTCCTGCTGGTAGGCGTCGCAGGTGCCCAGGGTGGCGACCAGCGCCTCGAACGCGTCCTCGGCCGCCGCCGCGTCGGCCAGCAGCACGACGCCCTGCACGACGGTGACCGCGTCGTCCGCGGCGAACCGGCGCAGGAACGTGTCGGGCTCGTCCTCGACGACCGTGACCGCGGTCGTGCAGGCGGCGGGCGTCACCCGGGCGCCCTCGGGCAGTCCCCACACCGCGTCGTCGGCCTCGGCGAGGCTCGACCCCGCCGCGTCCGGCACGGCCTGTCCCAGCTCGGCGTCGGTGAAGAACAGGTCGGGGGCGGTGGACGCGTCGAACACGGCCGCCGTCGGCGACCCGGACGCGCTCGGCGAGGGGCTCGGCGTCGCCGGCGCGGACGAGGTCGCCGTCGCGTCGGGCTCCGCCTCGGCGGACGTCGGCGACCCGGCCCACGGCCGCCAGGCGAGCAGCACGCCGACCGTGAGCCCGGCGACGAGCAGCAGCAGCCACGGCCAGAACGGCGACCGGTCGGCCACGGGCGCGGGCGCCGGCTCGTGCCCGGTCGCGGGCGGTGCGGGCGTCCGGTCGGTCATCGGGACCTCCTCGCGGGGCGGCGTCCCGCGCCACGCTACGGCCGGGGGCGCCGGCCCGCGAGTGCTCCGACCAGGCGCGCGACCTCGCCCGCGGTGGCGGCGACCTCCGCGGCGGCGACCGCCGGGTCCAGCGCCTCGGCGAGCGGGCGCGGCCCGGAGTGCACCGCGAGCACGGCGTCGAACGGCCCGGCGTCGACGCCGTCCCGGACGACCGACCCCGCGAGCGCCACGACCACCGCCCCGGCCGCCCGGGCGAGCGCCGCGACCCCTGCCGGCGTCTTGCCGTGCGCGGTCTGCCCGTCGACCCGGCCCTCCCCCGTGAGCACCAGGTCCGCCCCCGCGACCGCCTCCGCCAGCCCGGCCGCCCGGGCCACGAAGGCGAACCCGGCCTCCCGGCGCGCGCCGAGCGCGAGCAGCGCGGCCCCGAGCCCGCCCGCGGCCCCGGCCCCCGGCAGGTCCGCGACGGGCCGGCCCGCGGCGGCCAGCGCGGCGCCCCACGCGGCGAGCCGGTCGTCGAGCCACCGGACCTGCTCGGGGGTGGCCCCCTTCTGCGGGGCGAACACGTGCGCCGCGCCGTCCGGCCCGTGCAGCGGGTTGTCGACGTCGGTGAGCACCAGCAGCCCGACGCCGCCGAGGTCCGGCAGCGAGGACGGGTCGAGCGCGCCGAACGACCACAGCGGGTTGGCCCCGGCGGCCCCGGCCGGCGCCCCGTCGGCATCCCGCACCCGCGCGCCCAGCGCGATCAGCAGCCCCGCCCCGCCGTCGGTGCAGGACGTCCCGCCGAGCGCGACCGCCACCCGCCGGGCGCCGGCGTCGACGGCGTGCCGCACCAGCAGCCCCAGCCCGGCCGACCCGGCGCGCGGCGGCAGCGTCGCGTCCACCGGACCGGCCTGCGCCAGCCCCAGGCAGGACGCCGCCTCGACCACCGCGGTGCCGTCGTCGAGGAGCGCGTACGCCGCCGTCACCGGCCGGCCCAGCGCATCGACCGTCGGCGCGAGGACCCGCCGCCCGGGAACGGCGTGCAGCAGCGCGTCCCCGGTGCCCTCGCCGCCGTCGGCGACCGGGACGACCCGCACCTCGGCGTCCGGCACCGCGGCGAGCACCCCGGCGCGCGCGGCGGCGCCCGCCTCGGCGCTGCTCAGGCAGCCCTTGAACGAGTCGAGCGCGACGACGACCCTCACGAGGGCAGGATGCCACCCGGTCCGCTCAGCGCGGCGCGACCCCGCGGTTCCGCAGGCCCCAGATCGCCGAGTCCGTCAGCGCCTCCCACGACGCCTCGATGAGGTTCGGCCCCACGCCCACGGTGCTCCACGCGGTCTGCCCGTCGGACGTCTCGATGAGCACCCGGGTCACCGCGTCCGTGCCGTGCATGGCGTCGAGGATGCGCACCTTGAAGTCGATGAGCTCGAACTCCGCCAGCTCCGGGTACACCCGCTGCAGCGCGAGCCGCAGCGCGTGGTCCAGGGCGTTGACGGGGCCGTTGCCCTCGCCGGTCGCGACGATGCGCTCGCCGCCGGCGTGCAGCTTCACGGTCGCCTCGGCGGTCGCGGTGGTGCCGCGGGAGCCCGCGCGCTCGACGATCGTGCGCCAGCTCTCCACCCGGAAGTAGGCCGGGCGGCCGCCCTCGACCTCCTCGGCGAGCAGCAGCTCGAAGGACGCGTCGGCGGCGTCGTAGGTGTAGCCCTGGGCCTCCGCGTCCTTGACCCGGTTCGTGACCCGGGTGAGCACCTCGTCCTGCCCCGCGAGGTCGAAGCCGAGCTCGCGGCCCTTGAGCTCGATGGAGGCGCGCCCGGCCATCTCGGAGACCAGCATCCGCATGTCGTTGCCGACCTCGTGCGGGTCGATGTGCTGGTAGAGGTCGGGGTCGACCCGGATGGCGGAGGCGTGCAGGCCGGCCTTGTGCGCGAAGGCGCTCACGCCGACGTACGGCTGCCGGGCGAACGGGGCGATGTTCGTGATCTCGCTGATCTGGTGCGCGATCCGGCTCAGCTCCCGCAGGCCGCCCGGGACGTCCGGCGGCGGGACGAGCACGCTGCGCCCGGTCTTCAGCTCGAGGTTCGCGACCACGGACAGCAGCTCGGCGTTCCCGGTGCGCTCGCCGTAGCCGTTCACGGTGCCCTGCACGTGCACCGCGCCCGCCTCCACGGCGGCCAGGGTGTTCGCGACCGCGCAGCCCGAGTCGTTGTGGGCGTGGATGCCGAGCCGGGTGAGCGGGTCGGCCGTGCCGAGCGCCGCGCGCAGGTCGGCGATCACCGCGGTGACGTGCGTGGGCAGCATGCCGCCGTTGGTGTCGCACAGGACGACGGTCTCCGCGCCCGCCTCGACCGCCGCGAGCACGACGTCCCGCGCGTACGCCGGGTCGTGCCGGAAGCCGTCGAAGAAGTGCTCGGCGTCGACGACGACCCGGCGGCCCTCCTGGGTCAGCAGCCGCACGGAGTCCGCCACCATCGCGAGGTTCTCGGCGCCGGTGGTGCGCAGCGCGCGCTCGACGTGCCGGGAGTCGCTCTTGGCCACCAGCGTGACGACGGGCGCCTCGGAGTCGAGCAGCGCCCGCAGCTGCGGGTCGTCCCACGCGCGCACCCCGGGCTTGCGGGTGGCGCCGAACGCGGCGAGGACCGCGTGCCGCAGGTCGAGCTCCTTGGCCGCGCGGGCGAAGAACTCGGTGTCCTTGGGGATCGCGCCCGGCCAGCCGCCCTCGATGTACCCGACGCCGAGCTCGTCCAGGAGCGGGGCGATCGCCAGCTTGTCGGCGACGGAGAGGTTCATCCCCTCCTGCTGGGCGCCGTCGCGCAGCGTCGTGTCGTAGACGTCGAACGCGGCGGGGCCGGCGGGACCGTCCGCGGCCGGGTGCGCGGCGCCGGCACGCGGCAGGGAGGCGGGGACGTCGCGGGGTGCTGTGGTCACGGTCGGGCTTCTCTCGGCGAGGAGGGTCGTGCAGCAACAAAAAGACCCCCCGGGGTCGGGAGGTCGGCGCGTCCGCTGGGGTGGGGCGGACGCGCTACGGAATGACGATCGTGTGCCGGTCGGTCATGCCCGCCATCGTGGCACACGACCCCTCCGCCGTCACCCGCGTCCACCTTCCGGGACGCGGGTGACGGCGCAGGACGCCGTCAGACCAGGCGGTGCATCCACCCGTGCGGGTCGGCGGCGCGGCCGTACTGGATGTCCGTCAGGGCCTGGCGGATGCCCGTGGTGACCGGGCCGGCGTCGCCGGAGCCCACCGTCTCGTCGAAGTCCGCCCCGGCCAGGCGGCCGATCGGGGTGACGACCGCGGCCGTGCCGCAGGCGAACACCTCGGCCACCGACCCGTCCCGGAGCCCGGCCAGCAGCTCGGCGAGCGGGATGTCGCGCTCGCGGATCTCCCGGCCCTGCTCGGCGAGCTGCGTGAGGATCGAGGACCGCGTGACGCCCTCGAGGATCGACCCGGACAGCCGCGGGGTGGACACCGAGCCGTCGGCCCCGACCACGAACACGTTCATCCCGCCGAGCTCCTCGAGCAGGGTGCCGGTGGCGGCGTCGAGGAAGCAGACCTGCTCGCAGCCCCGGGCGTACGCCTCCTGCTGCGGCAGCAGGCTCGCGGCGTAGTTCCCGCCGCACTTGGCCGCCCCGGTGCCGCCGGCGCCCGCGCGGGCGTAGTCCTGGGACACCCAGATGGACACGGGCTTCACGCCGCCGGCGAAGTACGAGCCGACGGGCGAGGCGATCACGAGGTACTCCGCCTGCAGCGACGGCCGCACGCCGAGGAACGCCTCGGACGCGTACATGAACGGCCGCAGGTAGAGGCTCGTCTCCTCCCCCGACGGCACCCAGTCGAGGTCGGTGCGCACGAGCGCGGTGATCGACGCGAGGAAGTCCTCGGTCGGCAGCTCGGGCAGCGCGAGGCGGCGGGCGGACCGCTGCAGGCGCTCGGCGTTCGCCGTCGGCCGGAAGGTCCACACGGAGCCGTCGGCGTGCCGGTACGCCTTGAGGCCCTCGAAGATCTCCTGGGCGTAGTGCAGCACGGCGGTGGCGGGGTCGAGCTGCAGCGGGCCGTACTTCTCGACGCGGCGGTCGTGCCAGCCCACGCCCTGGGTCCAGGAGACCCGGGCCATGTGGTCGGTGAAGACGGTGCCGAACTTCGGCGTGGCGAGCAGCGACTCCCGCTCGGCGTCGGGCGTCGGGGTGTCGGTGCGGTGGACCTCGAACGCGAGGTCGGTGTCGGAGATGCTCATCGGTCGGCCTTTCACCAGGAGTCGGTCTGACGGTACCTGGGCGACGGCCGGGGCGGACAGGCGCGGCGACCCGCGCGGGCGGCGCTCAGCCGGCGATGCGCGCGGCGAGGTCCTTGCCCACCTCGGCCGTCGACCGTACTCGCCCGCCGCGCTCCGCGACGTCCGCCGCGACGGCGGCCTCGACGCGGGCGGCGGCCTCGCGCTCGCCCAGGTGGTCCAGCAGCAGCGCGACGGACAGCACCGTCGCGGTGGGGTCGGCCTTGCCCTGCCCGGCGATGTCCGGGGCGGAGCCGTGCACCGGCTCGAACATGCTCGGCGCGGTGCGGTCGGGGTTGATGTTCGCGGAGGCCGCGAGCCCGATGCCGCCGACGATCGCGCCGGCCAGGTCGGTGAGGATGTCGCCGAACAGGTTGTCCGTGACGATGACGTCGAACCGCGCCGGGTCGGTGACGAGGAAGATCGTCGCCGCGTCCACGTGCAGGTAGTCGACGGTCACGTCGGGGAACTCGGGGTGCACGGCCTCGACGGTCCGCCGCCACAGGTGGCCGGCGTGCACGAGGACGTTGTGCTTGTGCACGAGGGTGAGCTTCTTGCGCGGGCGCGCGGCGGCCCGGGCGAACGCGTCGCGCACCACCCGCTCGACGCCGAACGCGGTGTTGACGCTGACCTCGTTGGCGATCTCGTGCGGGGTGCCCACGCGGATCGCGCCGCCGTTGCCGACGTACGGACCCTCGGTGCCCTCGCGGACGACGACGAAGTCCACGTCCCCGGGCTTCGCGAGCGGCGAGGCCACGCCGGGGAACAGCTTGGCGGGGCGCAGGTTCACGTAGTGGTCGAGCGCGAACCGCAGCTTGAGCAGCAGCCCGCGCTCCAGCACGCCGGACGGGACGCTCGGGTCGCCGATCGCGCCCAGCAGGATCGCGTCGTGCGTGCGGATCGCGGCCAGGTCCTCGTCGGTCAGGGTCTCGCCGGTCGCGTGCCAGCGGCGGGCGCCCAGGTCGAAGTCGGTCGTGGTGACCGTGCTGCCGGACCCCGCGAGGGCCGCCTCGAGCGCGAGCAGGCCCTGCTCCACGACCTCGGTGCCGATGCCGTCACCCGCGACGACCGCCAGGTTGATCTGCTGCGCCATGCCCTCGACCCTACCGACCCGTCCCACTCAGCGGACCATCCGTCTCACCGATCGGACGGCCGGGGGTAGAGCAGCTCGAACCGCTCGGTCACCACCGGCATGTCCGCGGCGAACTCCTCGCCCAGCGGCTCCAGGACCCGGCGCCAGTACCGCTCGTGCTCGGTGCGCCAGGACGCGAGCGACCGGTCGTCCTCCCCCTCGGCGGCGGCGAACTCCGCGTCGACCCGGTCGAACGGCACCGTCTCGACCCGGGTGGTGCGGATCAGCGCGCCCGGGCGGCCGGACCCGTCCAGCACGATCGAGAGGTCGCCCTTCACGGGCAGCGGCTCGTCGGCGTGGCCGAGCTCCGCCAGCGCGGTGGACGTGCCGGTCTTCACGCCGTCCAGCACGAGACCGAGCAGCTGGTCCGCGAGAGTCGGGTCGTCGCCGAACGACCACGCCGGCGGCACGAGCGACCCGCGCACGTCCGGCCCGGTCACGGACACGAGCCGCACCACACCCGCCCGCACCCGCGCGACCTCCCAGAACGCGAGGATCTCGTCGGCGTGCTCGCTGTTCCCGGTGTGCTCGCCGTGCGTCGCGTCGTCGTCCGTCATGCGGCCCATCCTCTCAACCGACGACGCCGAGAGAGGTCCGCCCGGCCGAGAGAGGACCGTGGACGGTCCTGTCTCGGCGCGGGGGCCCTCTCTCGGCGCAGCGGAGCCGCGGGGCGCGGCGGGTGCGGGGATCAGCGGGGACCCGGGGTCAGCGGGCGGCCGAGCCCTCCGTGTAGTCCGAGTCCGCCGCCTTCCAGGCGAACAGCTTGCGCAGCTCGCGGCCGACCGGCTCGATCGGGTGGTTCTGGCCCTTGGCCCGCAGCGCGGCGAACTCCGGCGCGCCGGCGTCCTGGTCGGCGATGAACCGCTCGGCGAACACCCCGTTCTGGATGTCCGCGAGCACCGCCTTCATGTTCTCCTTCACGTCCGGCGTGATGACGCGCGGGCCGGAGACGTAGTCGCCGTACTCGGCGGTGTCGGACACGGACCAGCGCTGCTTGGTGATGCCGCCCTCCCAGATGAGGTCGACGATCAGCTTCAGCTCGTGCAGCACCTCGAAGTACGCGACCTCGGGCTGGTAGCCGGCCTCGGTCAGGGTCTCGAAGCCGTACTGGATCAGCTGCGACACGCCACCGCACAGGACGGCCTGCTCGCCGAACAGGTCGGTCTCGGTCTCCTCGGTGAAGGTGGTCTTGATGCCGGCGGCGCGCAGGCCGCCGATGCCCTTGGCGTAGGACAGCGCGAGGTCCCAGGCGGAGCCCGACGCGTCCTGCTCGACGGCGACGATCACCGGCACGCCGCGGCCGTCGACGTACTCGCGGCGGACCAGGTGGCCCGGGCCCTTGGGGGCGACCATGAGGATGTCGTGGCCGGCCTCGGGCTTGATGTAGCCGAAGCGGATGTTGAAGCCGTGCCCGAAGACCAGCGCCGCGCCCTCGGTGAGGTTCGGGGCGATCTCGTCGCGGTAGATGTGCCGCTGGACCTGGTCCGGCGCGAGGATGACGACGACGTCGGCACCCTGGACGGCCTCGGCCACGGTCGCGACCTTGAGGCCCTCGTTCTCGGCCTTGGCCCGGGAGGCGGAGCCCTCGCGCAGGCCGACGGTGACGTCGACGCCCGAGTCGCGCAGGTTGAGCGCGTGCGCGTGCCCCTGGCTGCCGTAGCCGATGACGGCGACCTTCTTGCTCTGGATGACCGACAGGTCGGCGTCGTCGTCGTAGAACAGCTCAGCCACGATGGATCTCCTCGATGTTGTGCGGGTGGTGCAAGACGGGTGGGTCAGGCCGACCGGCTGACGCGCTCGAGCGCCCGGTCGGTGATGGAGCGCGACCCGCGGCCGATGGCCACGATGCCGGACTGGACGATCTCGCGGACCCCGAACGGCTCGAGCGCCGCGAGCAGCGCCGTGAGCTTCGCCGGGGAGCCGGTGGCCTCGATGGTGACCGTGTCCGGCACGACGTCGACGACGTGCGCGCGGAACAGGTCGACGACCTCGAGCACCTGGGTGCGGGTGGCGCCCTCGGCGCGCACCTTCACCAGGAGCAGCTCGCGCTGCACGGAGGCGGCGTCCTCGAGCTCGACGATCTTGATGACGTTGATCAGCTTGTTCAGCTGCTTGGTGACCTGCTCCAGGGGCAGCTCGTCGACGTCGACCACGACCGTGATGCGCGAGATCTCCTCGTGCTCGGTCGGGCCCACGGCCAGGGAGTGGATGTTGAACGACCGCCGGGCGAACAGGCCCGCGACGCGGGTCAGCACGCCGGGCTTGTTCTCCACGAGGACGGAGAGGGTGTGACGGCTCATGGGGGTGCTCCTCAGTCCTCGGTGCTCTTGGGTCGGAGTGTGCCTGCGTTCCGTTCCGGCCGAGTGCCTTGCTCCGCTGCGGCCCTCATCCTCCACTTCACTCCGGCTCACTCCTCGCGGTCCCACGCCGGGCTGATGCCCCGGGCGTACTGGATGTCGTCGTTGCTCACACCGGCGGCGACCATCGGCCACACCATCGCGTCGCGGGACACGGTGAAGTCCACGACGACCGGCTGGTCGTCGATCTCCATCGCGCGCGTGATCGTGGCGTCCACGTCGGCGGCCGTCTCGCAGCGCAGGCCGACCGCGCCGTAGGCGTCGGCGAGCTTGACGAAGTCCGGGACGTGCACGGTGCCGTGGCCCGTGTGCAGGTCGGTGTTCGAGTAGCGGGACTCGTAGAACAGCGTCTGCCACTGCCGGACCATGCCGAGCGAGGAGTTGTTGATCACCGCGACCTTGATCGGGATCTCGTTGATCGTGCAGGTGGCGAGCTCCTGGTTGGTCATCTGGAAGCAGCCGTCGCCGTCGATCGCCCACACGGTGCGGTCCGGGGCGCCGACCTTCGCGCCCATGGCCGCCGGCACCGAGAAGCCCATGGTCCCGAGGCCGCCGGAGTTCAGCCAGGAGTTCGGCCGCTGGTACTTGATGAACTGCGCGGCCCACATCTGGTGCTGGCCGACGCCCGCCACGAAGATCGACTCCGGCCCGGAGATCTCGCCGATCCGCGAGATGACGTGCTGCGGCGCCAGGTGGCCGTCGGTGGGCTCGTCGTAGCCGAGCGGGAACGTCTCGCGCCACGCGTCGATCTGCTGCCACCACGCCTCGAGGTCCGGCTTGCCGTGGTGCGCCTGCTCGCGGGCCAGCTCGGGCAGCAGGTCGGCGATGACCTCGCGCAGGTCGCCGACGATGGGCACGTCCGCGGCGCGGTTCTTGCCGATCTCCGCCGGGTCGATGTCGGCGTGCACGATCGTCGCGTTCGGGGCGAAGGACGACAGCTTGCCGGTCACCCGGTCGTCGAACCGCGCCCCGAGCGCCACGACCAGGTCGGCCTTCTGCAGCGCGGCGACCGCGGCCACGGTGCCGTGCATGCCGGGCATGCCGAGGTGCTGCGGGTGCGTGTCCGGCAGCGCGCCGCGGGCCATCAGCGTGGTGACCACCGCGGCGCCGGACTCGTCGACCAGCCGGCGCAGCTCGGCGGACGCGCCGGAGCGGATGACGCCGCCGCCGACCATGAGCACCGGGCGGCGGGCGGTCGCGAGCAGGCGGGCGGCCTCGCGGATCTGCTTGCCGTGCGGCTTGGTCACCGGGTGGTAGCCCGGCAGGTCCATCTGCTGCGGCCAGGTGAACGTGGTGTCCGTCTGCATCGCCGACTTCGCGATGTCCACCAGCACGGGCCCCGGGCGGCCGGTGGACGCGATGTGGAACGCCTCGGCGATCGTCCGCGGGATGTCGGCCGGGTCGGTCACCAGGTAGTTGTGCTTCGTGATCGGCAGCGTGATGCCGACGATGTCGGCCTCCTGGAACGCGTCCGTGCCGATGAGGGACGCCCCGACCTGGCCGGTGATGGCCACCATCGGGATCGAGTCCATGTTCGCGTCGGCGATCGGGGTCACCAGGTTGGTCGCGCCGGGGCCGGAGGTCGCCATGCAGACGCCGACCTTGCCGGTGGCGTGCGCGTACCCGGCCGCGGCGTGGCCGCCGCCCTGCTCGTGCCGCACGAGGATGTGCCGGAGCCGCGTGGAGTCCATCAGCGGGTCGTACGTCGGCAGGATCGCGCCGCCGGGGATGCCGAACACGACCTCCGCGCCGGCCTCCTCGAGGGAGCGGACGATCGACTTCGCGCCGGTGACCTGCTCGGTGATGACGGGGCGCGGCCGGGCCGTGGCGGGGACGTCGCCCGCGAGCCGGGGCTCGGGGGTGGCGCCCGCGGGTGCGGCGGCGGGCGGGGCGGGCCTGCGGGGAGGTGCCGGGTGGGGGCCCTGGACCATCGGTGTCTCCTGGCGTCGGTGCGGGTGGAGCGTGGAGCTGGTGGTGCCGCCGGTGGCTCGCCGTCGGCACGAAAAAACCCCTCGGCCCCGGGGTGGGGGCGGTCGAGGGGTGCGCGCGCTGACGAAGCCTTCCGTGCGTGGCTTCAGCCGGCGCGCCCGGGAAGTACTACGAGGAGGTTCGTCTGCATGCCCGTGACCCTACGCCGCCCCCGGTCCGGTGTCACGCCGGCTCTCAGGCGTCTCACATCGTGGTGCACGAGTCCACGTGGTGAGAGGGGCCGCCCCCGGGCGCGCCGGACGGCGCCGGGGCCGCGCCGCCGACCTAGCCTCGACCGCATGACCGCGCCCGCCCGCCGCCCCCTGCTCGCCGGCACAGCCGCAGCCGCGCTCGTCCTGCTGGCCGCGTGCGGCGGGCCGGAGCCGGCCGCCCCCGGGAGCCCGAGCCCCGACGCCGCCACGTCGCCCGCGCCCGCGGCGACGCCGGCGCCCAGCCCCTCGGCCACCGCGCTCCCGGGCGACCCGGACGCCGGCGCCGACGCCGAGCCGTCCGCCGACGCCCGCCTCACCGTCACCGGCCTGCGCACCGGCACGCACACCGGCTACGACCGGGTCGTGGTCGACCTCGGCGGCGTCGGCACGCCCGGGTGGCACGTCGAGCGCCAGGCGGCCGCGGTCGAGGACCCGACCGGCGACACGCTCGACCTCGGCGGCGAGGGCGTCCTGGCGGTGTACGTCACCGGGCTCGGCTACCCGTACGACACCGGCGTCGAGGAGCTGCCCGCGGGCACGCGGACCCCCGGCGGCACCGTGGTCACGGGCGCGGAGTTCACCGGGACGTTCGAGGGGCAGACCCAGGTCTTCCTCGGCCTGACCGACCCGGAGGCCCCGTACCGCGTGTTCCTGCTCCAGGACCCCCTGCGGCTCGTCGTGGACGTGCAGCGGTCGATGGCCTGAGTCAGGCGGGGCGCCGCACGACCCGGGCCTCCCAGGGCCGCAGCACCGCCGGCTCGCCGGGGTCCGCGTGGGTCCCGAGCACGAGGTCGCCCCAGCCGCCGTCCGCCGCCACCGGCCACGCGCCGGCGAGGTCGACCGCCCGCTCCTGCCCCGACACGTTCACCACGACCAGCAGCGCGTCGCCGTCCAGCGACCGCGTGAAGGCGTAGACCTGCTCGTCGTCGGGCAGCAGCATCGTGAAGTCGCCGAGCGCGACCACCGGGTCCTCGTGCCGCAGCGCGATGAGCCGCCGGTAGTGGTGGAACACCGACTGCGGGTCCGCCCGCTCCGCGGCGGCGTTCACCTCGACGTGGTTCGGGTTCACGGCGAGCCACGGCCGGCCCGTCGTGAAGCCGGCGTTCGGGGTGTCGTCCCACTGCACCGGCGTGCGCGCGTTGTCGCGGCTCATCGCCGCGAGCCCGGCGAGCAGCTGCTCGTCGGTCGCGGACGCGAGCGTGCGGGCCTGCGCGACGTGCCGGATGGACTCGATGTCCTGGTACTGGTCGAACCGCGTGAAGTGCGCGTTCGTCATCCCGAGCTCCTCGCCCTGGTAGACGTACGGCGTCCCGCGGTGCAGGTGCAGCAGCGTGGCCAGCGCCTTCGCCGACTCCGTCCGGTACCGGCCGTCGTCGCCGAACCGGGACACCACCCGCGGCTGGTCGTGGTTGTCCCAGTACAGGCTGTTCCACCCGACGTCCGCGAGCCCGGCCTGCCAGCGCCCGAAGGTCGCCTTGAGGTCGGTCAGCCGCAGCGGCTTCGGGTCGAACTTCCCGCCGGGTCCGTGGTCCAGGCCGACGTGCTCGAACTGGAAGACCATGTCGACCTCGCGCCGCGCCGGGTCGGTGTACCGGAGCGCCTCCTCCAGCGTCACGCCCGGGGTCTCCCCGACGGTGAGCAGCGCGTGCGCCCGGCCCTCGAACACCTCCCGGTGCATCTCGTGCAGGAACTCGTGCACCCGGGGGCCGTCCGTGTAGTGCGGGCTGCCGTCGCCCCAGACCCCCGCGACCACGGGCCCGTCCGGCAGCGCGGTGTCCTTCGAGATGACGTTGATGACGTCCATCCGGAAGCCGTCGACCCCGCGGTCCAGCCACCAGCGCATCATCGCGTGCACGGCCGCGCGGACCTCGGGGTTCTCCCAGTTGAGGTCCGGCTGCTTCCGGCTGAACAGGTGCAGGTAGTACTCCCCCGACGCCTCGTCCAGCTCCCAGGTCGAGCCCGAGAAGAACGAGTGCCAGTTCGTCGGCTCGGCGCCCGGCTGCCCCGCCGCCATCCCGTCCCGCGGGCCGCGCCACCAGTACCAGTCGCGCTTCGGGCTGGTGACCGAGGACCGGCTCTCCACGAACCACGGGTGCTCGTCCGACGTGTGGTTCACCACGAGGTCCATGACCAGCTTCATCCCGCGCGCATGCAGCGCCGCGATCAGCTCGTCCAGGTCCGCGAGCGTGCCGAACGCGGGGTCGACGTCCTGGTAGTCGGAGATGTCGTACCCGTTGTCGTCCTGCGGCGAGCGGTAGATCGGCGACAGCCACACGACGTCGACGCCGAGCGCCTCGAGATGGTCGAGCCGGGACAGGACGCCGCGCAGGTCGCCGACGCCGTCGCCGTCCGAGTCCTGGAACGAGCGGGGGTAGATCTGGTAGACGACGGCTCGCGTCCACCACGGTGCGTCCTCGACGGTCCAGGCCATGCCCCCGACCCTCTCACGCCGCGACTGCGCCGGCAGCGCCCTTCAGTCCAGGTCCCGCCGCCGGAACACGAGGAGGCCCGCGACGAGCAGGACCGCCGCCACCACGGCGAGCTGCAGCGCGCCCCGGCCGGCCGAGAGCGTCTCGACACCCCAGCACGTCCCCGCCGCCGCGGTCTCGACGGAGTCGCACGGCACCGGGAGTCCGTAGTCGGCGCCGTCCCCGAGCCAGGCCGCCGCCGACATCCGCAGCGTCCAGGGCTGGAGCGCCGGCAGGACGTTGCTCAGCAGGAGGTCGACCAGCAGGAACCAGCCCACGGCGAGCCCGAGCGCGGCGGCGGCCCCGCGCAGCAGGAACCCGAGCGCGGCCCCGAGCGCCCCGGCCACGGCCACGAGCGCGACGGTGCGCAGGCCCTGCCACCCGAGCTCCGTCCAGACGCGGCCGGTGAGGTCGCCCTGCGCGTCGTTCACCGCAGCGACGGCCCACGACCCGCCGACCCCCAGCGCGAGCGCGAGCACCGCGGGCGGCACGACGCCGAGGCCGGCGACGAGCACCTTGCTGGCGTACACCCGTCCCCGGCGCGGGACGTACGTCAGCCAGAGCGCGAGCGAGCCCGCCGCGTGCTCCGCGGTCACCGCCGTCACCCCGGCGGCGAAGCCGAGCAGCAGCAGGAAGACCGACAGGAGCGTCGCCCAGGACCCGGCGTCCCCCGCGAACGTGCTCCGCGGGGCGGTGAAGTCCTCCCACCGCGGGGCGGTCATCTGGTCGCAGCCGTAGTCGGCCGCCGGGTCGCTCTCCTGAGCGGCCGCCTCCTGCTCGCGGCAGTCGGCGACCCACTGCTCGCCGTTCTCCTCCCAGTCGGCGACCGCCTGCTCGAACCACACGCGCTGCTGCTCGACTTGCGCCGCCGACGGGGGCCGCGTCGCCAGGTAGGCCCCCAGCACCGTCACGAGTGCCGCGACGACGCCGGCGACCGCCAGCCACCGCACCGCCGTCCGGTACCGGAACCGCCGGCCCTCGACCACCACCAGCGCGGTCATGCGCGCACCCTCCGCCCGTGCGGGGCGGGCCGGCCCTGGAGCGCCGCCGCCTCGCCGTCCGTGCCGGTCAGCGCCAGGAACACCTGCTCCAGGTCGGCGCGGGCCCCGACGAGCTCGTGCAGGTACAGCCCGGCACCCGCGAGCGCCTCCGTGATCGCGGCGGGCTCGGCACCGGTCACCCGCAGTCCGTCCTCGCCGTCCGGCGCGACGCCCCAGCCGCGCGCGGCGAGCACCTGGGCCGCGCGGGCGGGCTGCTCGACGCCGACGCGCACCTGCCCGCCGCCGGCCGACGCGACGAGGTCCGCCACCCGCCCGGACGCGACCAGCCGCCCCTGCGTGACGATCGAGACCGTGTCCGCGACCTGCTGCACCTCGGCGAGGATGTGGCTCGAGACCAGGACGGTCTTCCCGGCGTCGGCCAGCGCGCGCATGGTCTGCCGGACCTCGCGGATCCCGGCAGGGTCCAGCCCGTTCGTCGGCTCGTCGAAGATGACGAGGTCCGGGTCCTTCAGCAGCGTCGCGGCGATGGCGAGCCGCTGCTTCATGCCGAGCGAGTACGTGCGGACCGGGCTGCCGGCGCGGTCCGCGATGCCGGCGGACGCGAGCACGCGGTCCACCGCCGCCGGGTCGACCCCGATGCCCGCGGCCAGCAGCTCGAGGTTGCGCCGGCCGGAGAAGGTCGGGAAGAACCGCGGCTGCTCCACGATCGCGCCGACGCGCCCGACCACCCGCGGCAGCGCCTGCGGGACGGGCGCGTCGAGCACCCGGACCGTGCCGGAGTCCGGCCGGACCAGGCCCAGCAGCATCCGGATGGTCGTGGTCTTGCCCGCGCCGTTCGGCCCGAGGAACCCGTGCACCCCGCCGAGCGGCACGTCCAGGTCCAGCCCGCCGACGGCGACGACCCGCCGCCCCCGGTGCCGGTAGGTCTTGCGCAGGCCGCGGGTGCTGACCGCGGTCGTCCCGGGCGGGGGCAGGTCCGTCATGGCGCGACCCTAGCGGTGGGCCCGGGCCGCCCGGGGGCGTTCCGGCAGGTGGGGGCGCGGCGGGGCGGCCGGGCGGCCGGGGCTCAGATCAGGACGGCCCCCGTCGACGCCGACTGCACGAGCTTCGCGTACTTCGCCAGCACGCCCCGGGTGTACCGCGGCGGCAGCGGCTGCCACCCGGCGCGCCGCGCCGCGAGCTCCGCGTCGTCCACCAGCAGCTCGAGGGTCGCGTGCGCCACGTCGAGCCGGATCCGGTCGCCGTCCCGCACGAACGCGATCGGGCCGCCGTCCACGGCCTCCGGGGCGACGTGCCCGACGCACAGGCCGGTGGTCCCGCCCGAGAACCGGCCGTCGGTGAGCAGCAGCACGTCCTTGCCGAGGCCCGCGCCCTTGATCGCGCCGGTGATCGCCAGCATCTCCCGCATCCCGGGGCCGCCCTTGGGGCCCTCGTAGCGGATGACCACGACGTCCCCGGCGCGGATCGTGCCGTCCTCCAGCGCGTCCAGCGCGGCCCGCTCCCGCTCGAACACCCGCGCGGTGCCCTCGAACACGTCCGTGTCGAAGCCCGCCGACTTCACGACCGCGCCCTCCGGCGCGAGCGACCCGTCGAGGATCGTGATGCCGCCCGTGCGGTGGATCGGGTTGTCGAGCGCCCGCAGGATCTTGCCGTCGGGGTCCGGCGGGGCGACGTCGGCGAGGTTCTCGGCGACGGTCCGCCCGGTCACCGTGAGGCAGTCGCCGTGCAGCAGGCCCGCGTCGAGGAGCGCCTTCATGACCACCGGCACGCCGCCGATCCGGTCGACGTCCGCCATGACGTACCGGCCGAACGGCTTGAGGTCGCCGAGGTGCGGCACCCGCGCGGCGACGCGCTTGAAGTCGTCGAGGGTCAGGTCCACCTCGGCCTCGTGCGCGATGGCCAGCAGGTGCAGGACCGCGTTCGTGGAGCCGCCGAACGCCATGACCACCGCGATGGCGTTCTCGAACGCCTCCTTGGTCATGATCTGCCGGGCGGTGATGCCGCGGCGCAGCAGCTCCACCACGGCCTCGCCGGACTTGTGCGCGAACGCGTCGCGGCGGCGGTCCGCGCTCGGCGGGGCGGCCGACCCGGGGACCGACATGCCGATCGCCTCGGCCACCGACGCCATCGTGTTCGCGGTGTACATGCCGCCGCAGGCGCCCTCGCCCGGGCAGATGGCCCGCTCGATGCGGTCCAGGTCGCCCTCGCTCATCAGGCCGCGGGCGCACGCGCCGACCGCCTCGAACGCGTCGATCAGCGTGACGTCCTTCTCGGTGCCGTCCTCGAGCTTCACCCAGCCCGGCATGATCGACCCGGCGTAGAGGAACACGCTCGCGAGGTCGAGGCGCGCCGCCGCCATGAGCATCCCCGGCAGGGACTTGTCGCAGCCGGCCAGGAGCACGGAGCCGTCCAGGCGCTCGGCCTGCATCACCGTCTCGACGCTGTCCGCGATGATGTCGCGGCTCACCAGGGAGAAGTGCATCCCCTCGTGGCCCATCGAGATGCCGTCGGAGACCGAGATCGTGCCGAACTCCAGCGGGTAGCCGCCCGCCGCGTGCACGCCGGACTTCACGGCCTGCGCCAGCCGCTGCAGCGACAGGTTGCAGGGCGTGATCTCGTTCCAGGAGCTCGCGACGCCGATCTGCGGCTTGACCCAGTCGTCGTCGCCCATGCCCACGGCGCGGAGCATGCCGCGCGAGGCGGTGGCCTCGATCCCGTCCGTGACCTGCCGGGACCGGGGCTTGATGTCGACCTGCGCAGAGGTGTCCGTCATGCCCCGACTGTAGGTCGCCGCGTCCCGGCGTGCCGAGTGTCAGCCCCGGCGGAGACGGCTCACGTCCCGGACCGCGCCGCGGTCGGCGCTCGTGGCCATCGCCGCGTACGCCTGCAGGGCAGGCGAGACGTAGCGGTCGCGGGCCACCGGCTGCCACGGGTTCTCCCGGGCCTCCATCTTGGCCCGGCGCTCCGCGAGCACCGCGTCCGGCACGTTGACCCGGATCACGCGCGACTCGACGTCGATCTCGATCTCGTCGCCGTCCTCGACCAGGCCGATCGTGCCGCCGGCCGCCGCCTCGGGGCTGACGTGCCCCACCGAGATGCCGCTCGACCCGCCGGAGAACCGGCCGTCCGTGATGAGCGCGCAGACCTTGCCCAGGCCGCGGCCCTTGATGAACGAGGTCGGGTGGAGCATCTCCTGCATGCCCGGGCCGCCCGCGGGGCCCTCGTAGCGCACGACGACGACGTGGCCCGGCTCGACCTGCTTCGTGAGGATCTTCTCGACCGCCTCGTCCTGCGACTCGCAGACCAGAGCCCGGCCGACGAAGTGGAACACGTCCGGGTCGATGCCGGCGGTCTTGATGATCGCGCCGTCCTCGGCCAGGTTGCCGCGCAGCACCGCCAGCCCGCCCTCGACGGTGTAGGCGTGCGCCAGGTCGCGGATGCAGCCGATCGCGGCGTCGGTGTCCAGCGACTCCCACACGTTCGAGGTGGAGAACGCCTGCGTGGTGCGCACCCCGCCCGGGGCCGCGTGGAACAGGGCCTCGGCCCGCTCGGTGGCCCTCCCGCCGCGGATGTCCCAGTCGTCCAGCCACGCGCGCAGCGTCGGGGTGTGCACCGACGTGACGTCGTGGTCCAGCAGGCCCGCGCGGTCCAGCTCGCCCAGCAGCGCGGGGATGCCGCCGGCGCGGTGCACGTCCTCCATGTGGAAGTCCGGGTGGTTCGGCGCGACCTTGGACAGGCAGGGCACCCGGCGGCTGATCGCGTCGATGTCGGCCAGCGTGAAGTCGACCTCGGCCTCCTGCGCCGCGGCGAGGATGTGCAGCACCGTGTTGGTGGAGCCGCCCATCGCGACGTCGAGCGTCATGGCGTTCGCGAAGGCCGCGCGGGTGGCGATGCCGCGCGGGGCCGCGGTGTCGTCCTCGTCGTCGTAGTACCGGCGGGCCAGGTCGACGATCGTGCGGCCGGCCTCGAGGAACAGGTCCCGGCGGGCGCTGTGCGTCGCGAGGGTCGAGCCGTTGCCCGGCAGCGACAGGCCGAGCGCCTCGGTGAGGCAGTTCATCGAGTTCGCGGTGAACATGCCCGAGCAGGAGCCGCACGTCGGGCAGGCGTTCTCCTCGACGCGGCCCAGCGCCTCGTCGGAGACGTTGTCGTCCGCGGAGTAGTTGATCGCGTTGATGAGGTTGAGGTGCGTCTTCGCGACGCCGTCCGCCACGACCGCCTTGCCGGCCTCCATCGGGCCGCCGGACACGAAGATCACCGGGATGTTCAGGCGCAGCGCCGCGTTGAGCATGCCCGGGGTGATCTTGTCGCAGTTCGAGATGCAGACCAGGGCGTCGGCGCAGTGGGCGTTCACCATGTACTCGACCGAGTCGGCGATGAGGTCGCGGCTGGGCAGCGAGTAGAGCATCCCGCCGTGGCCCATCGCGATGCCGTCGTCGACCGCGATCGTGTTGAACTCCTTCGCGACGCCTCCGGCCTCCCGGATCGCCGACGCGACGAGGTCGCCCATGTCCTTGAGGTGCACGTGGCCCGGGACGAACTGGGTGTACGAGTTCGCGATCGCGATGATCGGCTTGCCGAAGTCCTCCGAGCCCATGCCGGTGGCGCGCCACAGGGCGCGGGCACCGGCCATGTTGCGGCCGTGGGTCGAGGTACGGGAGCGCAGGGGACGACTCACGCGGGGACTCCTTCGGACATGCTGGGCGCCGCCGCGGTGGCGGCGCCCGGACACGGTACGTCGGCGCACGTCAGGGTGCGCCGGCCGTCCGGACAGTGATCGCCCAGCACGCGAGACGGCCGGCGGCCCGCGCGGGTGCCGGTCAGCCCGCGGCGGGGGGCGGCGCGGCGCAGACGCACGCCTCGTTGCCCTCGGGGTCGGCCAGCACCAGGAAGGCGGGCGCCTCGGCGTCGCGGACCACCCGGCCCCCGGCCGCGAGCGCCGCCGCGATGCGCGCGTCCGCCTGGTCGTGCGGCACGGTCACGTCGACGTGGATGCGGTTGCGCTGCGGCCTCGGGGCGTCCATGTCCTGGAACCAGTAGCCCGGCCCGGTGCCGTGCGGGTCGGCGAGCACGTGGAACGCCGGGTCGAGCCCCTCGGGCCGCACGTAGCCGAGCAGCGCCTGCCAGAACGGCAGCACCGCGGCGGCGTCCAGCGCGTCGATCGCGACCTCCTGCGTGGTGAGCGACGCCGGGTCGCCCGCCAACCCGAGCTCGTCCGCAGCGCGGCTCACGGCCCCGGCGAGCGCGAGGTCGGTCTCCGTGACCCCGAACCGGCCGGGCGTCGTCGTGCGCACGTGCACCCGGTGCGGCCGGAGCCCGACGTCCGGGACCGCCCCGAGCGGGGCGGCGGCGGCTGCGACGCGGGCGGCGAGCTCCGTGGCGGCGACGAGGTCGGGCGTGCGGAACGCCGCCTCGAGCCGGTAGAGGAGCACCCGCCAGTGGCGGGCGTCGACGCGGTCCGCGACCTCGTCCGGGCTGATGACCTGCTGCGCTGCGGCGTCCATGCGCGGCAGTGTGCCAGCGACCACCGACACACGGGCCGGGACCTCAGCCCTTCCCGCGGGCCTGCCAGGTGCAGACGCAGGCCTCGTTCCCCTCCGGGTCGGCCAGGACCCAGAACGCCGGCGCGCGCCGGTCGGACACCAGGGTGCCGCCCGCCGCGAGCGCCGCGGCCACCCGGGCCTCCGCCTGGTCGTGCGGCACCGTCACGTCGACGTGGATGCGGTTGCGCTGCGGGCGGGGCTCGTCCATCTGCTGGAACCAGTACCCCGGCCCGAGGCCGTCCGCGTCGGCCAGCACGTGGTCGTCCGGGTCGGTGCCGGGTTCGGCCCCGTAGCCGAGCACGGCGCGCCAGAACGGCGCCACCGCCGGGATGTCGAGCGCGTCGACCGCGATCTCCTGCGCGGTGAGCAGCGCGGGGTCGCCGAGCTCGTCGGCCGCGCGGCTCACGGCCTCCGCCAGGGCGAGGTCCGCCTCGGTCAGCCCGTGCGCCGCCCACGTCGTCGTGCGCACCTGCACCCGGTCCGGGCGCAGCGTCACGTCGGGCCGGGCGCCGACCCGGTCCGCCGCCTCCGCCACCCGGGCCACCAGCGCCGCGCCGGTGGCGAGGTCCGGGGTCCGGAAGGCGGCCTGCAGCCACAGGAGCAGCACGCGCCAGTGTCGGGCGTCCACGCGCTCGGTCGCGGCGCCGGGACCGATGACGGGGGTGGGTGCGATGTCCATGCCGAGAGCCTGCCACCGACCCTCGACACCCGGGCTTGCGGTTGACGCGACGTCAACTCCTACGGTCCTGTGGTGACGGCGGAGGGACCGCCGTCGGAGGCACCCGGGAGACCCGCGATGACCCAGCAGACCGAGGAGCGGTGGACCACCGCCGAGGTGGCGCGCCTGTCCGGCGTCACGTCGCGCACGCTGCGGCACTACGACGCGGTCGGCCTGCTGCGCCCCGTCGGCACCGCGCCGAACGGGCAGCGGGCGTACGGGCGGGACGAGCTGCTGCGGCTGCAGCAGGTGCTGGTCCTGCGCGAGCTGGGCGTCGGGCTCGGCACCATCGCCGAGATGCTCGACGACCGGTCGGGCACCCCGCGCGCCGACCGGCTCCGCGAGCACCACGCGTGGCTCCTGGCGGAGCGGGACCGGTTCGACCGGCTCGCCCGCACGGTCGCCTCCACCATCGAGTCCCTGGAAGGGGGCACCACCATGCCGACCGAGCAGATGTACGAGGGCTTCGACCACCGCCGGTACGAGGCGGAGGCCCGCGAGCGCTGGGGTGACGGGGCCGTGGACCGCAGCAACCGCAGCTGGGAGCAGCTGTCCGACGACGAGCGGGCCGCGCACCAGCGCGAGGGCCGGGCCGTGAGCGAGGGCCTCGCGGCGCTGCTGGCGGCGGGCACGCCCGCGGACGACCCGGCCACCCGGGACCTCGTCGCGCGGCACCACGCCTGGGTCGCGCTGTTCTGGACCCCGGACCCGGCGGCGTACCGCGGGCTCGGCTCGATGTACGTCGACGACGCCCGGTTCACCGCGACCTACGACGCGGTCGCACCGGGGCTCGCGGCCTACCTGCGCGACGCGATCCACGCGCACGCCGACGACGTCGCCGCCGGCTGACAGGTCGGGACCATCGGCCCATCCGCAGGAGGCCCGCGCGCGGCACGCTGGTCCCGTGTCGGACCACCGGCCGTCTCTCCCCCGGGACGGTCACCGGGCCATCAGCCCGCGGTCCAGCTGGTCACCTGGTGACGACGACCCGTCCCAGGTACCCCCAGTCGAGGCACCATCGGCTCATCGCCCGGGCCGGTGGTGCCTCGACGTCTGTCTGGACCCGGCGCGGGCACCGGACCGCGCCGCCCGCTCGCGGGCCCCGGCCGGCCTGGCTACCGTCGCGGGGTGACCGCGATCCACTGGTTCCGCCGCGACCTGCGGCTCGGGGACAACCCGGCCCTGCACGCGGCCGCGGACGCCGGCGACGTGGTCGCGCTCTACGTGCTCGACCCGCGGCTGTGGGACCGCGCCGGAGCCCCGCGGCGGGCGTACCTGGTGCGCAGCCTCGCCGCGCTCGACGCGCAGACCGGCGGCCGGCTGCTGGTCCGGCGCGGCGACCCGCGGACGGTGCTTCCCGCCGTCGCCCGGGAGACCGGCGCCACGGCCGTGCACGCCGCCGCCTCCTTCGAGCCGTTCGGCCGGCGCCGGGACGACGCGGTCGAGGCCGCGCTGGCCGACGCCGGCGTGCCGCTGGTGCGCACCGGCTCGCCCTACGCCGTCGCCCCGGGTCGCGTGCGCAACGGCTCGGGCGACGGGTACAAGGTGTTCACGCCGTTCCACCGCGCGTGGCGGGACCACGGATGGCGGGCGCCCGCCCCCGACGCCGAGGCGACGGCCCGCCGCGTCACGTTCACGGACGCCCGCCGCTCCGACCCCCTGCCCGACGCCCCGGTGCCCGAGGGGCTGACCCTGCCCGAGGCCGGCGAGGAGGCCGCCCTCGACCGGTGGGCGGAGGCCCTCGAGGACGCGATCGGCCGCTACGACGACGAGCGCGACCGCCCCGACCTGGACAGCACGTCGCGGCTGTCCGTCCCGCTCAAGTGGGGCGAGATCCACCCGCGCACCGTCCTCGCCGACCTCGCGCGCCGCCGCGGCCCGGGGGCGGAGGCGTTCCGCCGGCAGATCGCGTGGCGGGAGTTCCACGCCGACGTGCTGCTCCACTCGCCCCGCGGCGCGCACGAGTCACTGACGCCCGTGCTGCCCGAGGACTCGTGGGCGACCGGCCGCGACGAGGACGCGGCGCTCGACGCCTGGGCCGCGGGCCGCACCGGGTTCCCGCTGGTCGACGCGGGGATGCGGCAGCTGCGCGGCGAGGGCTGGATGCACAACCGGGTGCGCATGGTCGTCGCGTCGTTCCTCGTCAAGGACCTGCACGTGCGCTGGCAGCGCGGCGCCGACCACTTCCTCGCCTGGCTGGTCGACGGCGACCTGCCGCAGAACCAGATGAACTGGCAGTGGGTCGCGGGCACCGGGCGGGACGCCGCGCCGTACTTCCGGGTGTTCAACCCCGTCACCCAGGGCCTGACGTCCGACCCCGACGGCACGTACGTGCGCCGGTGGGTGCCCGAGCTGCGCGGCGTGCCGGGCCGGGCCGTGCACGAGCCGTGGAAGCTGCCGCGGTCGGCCGCGCCCGACTACCCCGGGCGGATCGTCGACCACGCCGCCGAGCGGGAGGCGACGCTCGCCGCGTACGCCGCGGGTCGCTGACGGCATCGATCTGGGACGTGGGTCCCGGGTGGGGCACCGACAGCCACCCGAACGGCGCAGTCCGGACCGTCGCGAGAGCCGGTCGGGACCTTCGACCTGTGCAGACCCCCGGTCGGGCGCGCGAGATTGAGAACGTCGTCACAAAGACGTGAACACGATCGGGAGACCTCTCATGACCGCGACCGCGACACCCCGCTCCACCGTTCCTGCTCCCCTGCCCGTGCAGGAGGACCTCGTCACGTCGGTGAACGCGCGCCGGGCGCTCGCCGTGACCCGCCTGGCCACCGGCTTCATCTTCCTCTGGGCGTTCCTCGACAAGACGTTCGGCCTCGGCTACGCCACGCCCTCCGAGCGGGCCTGGATCAACGGGGGCACCCCGAGCCAGGGCTTCCTCAACGGCGACGCCGTCGTCGGGCCGTTCAAGGGCTTCTTCCAGGGCATCGCCAGCCCCGCCACCGACGTCCTGTTCATGCTCGGCATGCTCGGCGTCGGCCTCGCCGTCATGCTCGGCATCGGCCTGCGGGTCGCGGCGTGGTCCGGCTCGATCATCATGGTCATGATGTGGATGGCCGAGTGGCCGCTCGTCGAGGGCTCCACGAACCCGCTGGTGGACTACCACATCGTCTACGCGCTGGTCCTCGTGGTGAGCGCCGTCTGCCTGGCCGGCGACACGTGGGGCCTCGGCAGGTGGTGGCGCGAGCTGCCCCTGGTCCGGCAGCAGCGCTGGCTGCGCTGACCGCACGCCGCGCGCGCCCGCCCGGGGCGCACGCACGAGGCGCCCGTCCCCGGTCCCCGGGGGCGGGCGCCTCGCCGCGTGGGCCCTGGGTCCCGCACCCGTCCCCCCGGCCCTCGCGAACCGGCCAGCGCCCGGCTCGCGGCCCCGCGCAACGGGGGACCTCCGTCCTATTCGCGCGGCTCGAATCGGGGCAATCCGGGCAGGTCAGGCCGGGCATCTGACGCATCTGGGACTTTGGACCCCGGCGTCGGCCCGCGCGGCGAGGGAGATTGGGAAAGTCATCACAAGGGCGAACACGAACGGACGTAGAGACGATGGCCACGATCACCCCCACCCGGACCCGCACCGCGGCGACCACCGAGCAGCGCACCCAGGACGACGTCGTCACGTCGGTCCGCGCGCGCCGGGCGCTCGCCGGCCTGCGCCTCGCGACCGGCTTCGTCTTCCTCTGGGCCTTCCTCGACAAGACCTTCGGGCTCGGCTACTCGACCCCGTCGGAGAACGCCTGGATCAACGGCGGTGCCCCGAGCCAGGGCTTCCTCAACAGCCCCGCCGTCATCGGCCCGTTCCAGGGCTTCTTCCAGGGCATCGCGAGCCCGGCCACCGACGTGCTGTTCATGCTCGGCATGCTGGGCGTCGGCCTGGCGGTCGTGCTCGGCATCGGCACCCGGGTCGCCTCGGTCGCCGGCACCGTCATCATGCTGATGATGTGGGTCGCCGAGTGGCCGATGCAGGCCGGCTCGAGCAACCCGGTCGTCGACTACCACATCGTGTACGCGCTGGCGCTGGTCGTCTTCGCGCTGACCGCGGCGGGCGACACCTGGGGCCTCGGCCGCTGGTGGAAGAGCCTGCCGGTCGTCGACAAGAACCGCTGGCTGGTCTGAGCCACCGAGACCCGAGGCGCCGGTCCCCACCCTCCGGGGGGGCCGGCGCCTCGTGCTGTGCCCGGGCGGCGGGGCCGCGGGGCCGCCGGGCCGCGGGGCCGGAGCCGCGGGTCAGGCGGCGCTGAGCGCCCGGTACTCGTCCTCCAGCAGCGCCATGAGGATCGCGTCGCACCAGCCGTCGCCGTCGCGGTAGGCGTCCCGCAACCGCCCCTCGACCCGGAACCCGATGTTCTCGTAGAGGGAGTACGCGCGGGCGTTGATGCTCAGCACGTCCAGGCCGACCCGGTGCAGGCCGATGCCGTCGAACGCGAGGCCGAGGACGAGCTCGATCGCCTCCGTCCCGTACCCCCGCCCCCGGTAGGCGGGCCGCATGACGAGCCGGAGGTTCGCCGACCCGACGACCTCGTCGATGTCGTTCAGCACGATCTCGCCCAGGTACTCGTCCGAGCCGTTCGCCGTGATGGCGAGGTCGATCCGGCCCGGCAGGTCCGAGACGGTCGCGCACCACGCGTCGATCTGCGCGCGCGTGAACTGCGTCGTGGTGCCCGTGGTCCGCATGCCCTCGGGGTCGCTGACCATGTCCCACATCGCCGGGGCGTCCTCCGCCCGGATGGGGCGCAGGTGGATCATCTCGCCCTCGAGCGTGGGCTTCTCCATGGGGACCTCCCGTCGTCCTCCCGCGAGCCTAGGGACTGCGGGTCACCAGCATGTTTCGCCGCGCGGGCGGGCGCGTGACGGCCGGCGGGCGCGGGCGTGCGACGGCGGCGCGGGCCGCCCGGGTCCGCGCCGCCGTCGTCGTCGCGTCAGGCCTGGGCGACGCGCTCCAGCACGAGCTCGCGCACCCGGCCGGCGTCGGCCTGCCCGCGGGTGGCCTTCATGACCGCGCCGATGATCGCGCCCACGGGACCGAGGTTCCCGGAGCGGATCTTCTCCGCGATGTCCGGCTGCGCGGCGAGCGCCGCGTCGATGGCCTCGAGCAGCGGGCCGTCGTCCGAGACGACCTCGAGCCCGCGCGCGACGACGACCGCCTCCGGGTCGCCCTCCCCCGCGAGCACGCCCTCGAGCACCTGCCGGGCGAGCTTGTCGTTGATCCGCCCCGAGTCGACCAGCTGCTGCAGCTGACCGATCTGCGCGGGCGTGATCGGCAGCTCGCCGAGGTCGACCTCCTGCGTCTTGGCGGTGCGGGCGAGCTCGCCCATCCACCACTTGCGCGCGGCGGCCGGGCTGGCACCGGCCGCGACGGTGGCCTCGATCAGCTCGACCGCCCCGGCGTTCACGACGTCGCGCATCTCGGCGTCGGCGTAGCCCCACTCGCCCTGCAGGCGGCGGCGCCGCGCGGCCGGGAGCTCGGGCAGGGTCGCGCGGATCTCCTCGACCCACGCGCGGTCCGGCGCGATCGGGACCAGGTCGGGCTCCGGGAAGTACCGGTAGTCCTCGGCGTCGGACTTCACGCGGCCCGAGGTGGTGACACCGGTGTCCTCGTGGAAGTGCCGGGTCTCCTGGACCACCGTGCCCGCGGCGTCGAGCACCGCGGCCTGCCGGCTGATCTCGTAGCGGACGGCGCGCTCGACGGACCGGAACGAGTTGACGTTCTTGGTCTCGGTGCGGGTGCCGAGCGGCGAGGTCGGCGTCGGGCGCAGCGACACGTTGACGTCGGCGCGCACGTTGCCGCGCTCCATGCGGGCCTCCGAGACGCCGAGCGCCCGGAAGATGTCCCGCAGGGTCTGCACGTACGCCCGGGCGACCTCGGGGGCGCGCTCGCCGGCGCCCGTGATCGGCCGGGTGACGATCTCCACCAGCGGGATGCCCGCGCGGTTGTAGTCGACCAGCGAGTACTCCGCGCCGTGGATGCGGCCGGTGGCGCCGCCGACGTGCGTGTTCTTGCCGGCGTCCTCCTCCATGTGCGCGCGCTCGATCTCGACGCGGAACACGGTGCCGTCCTCGAGCTCGACGTCGAGGTACCCGTCGTGCGCGATGGGCTCGTCGTACTGCGAGGTCTGGAAGTTCTTCGGGACGTCCGGGTAGAAGTAGTTCTTCCGGGCGAACCGGCAGGACTCCGCGATCTCGCAGTTCAGGGCGAGGCCGATCCGGATCGCGTACTCCACCGCGGTGCCGTTCACCGCGGGCAGCGCCCCCGGCAGGCCCAGGGACACCGGGGTGACCGCGGTGTTCGGGTCGTCGCCGAACGTCTGCGGCGCCGCGTCGAACATCTTGGTGCGGGTGCCGAGCTCGACGTGCACCTCGATGCCGATCACCGGGTCGAAGCGGGACACGGCCTCGTCGTAGTCGACCAGGTCGACGGTCTGGGTGCTCACTCGCCCACCTCCAGCTCGGGAGCCTTGGCCAGCAGCGGGCCGCCCCAGTTCGTCTCCAGCAGCGCCTCGAGCGCCGCGCCCACGCGGTACAGCCGGTCGTCCGCCTTGGCGGGGGCCAGCACCTGGAAGCCGACGGGCAGGCCGTCGTCCGACAGGCCGTTCGGCAGCGACAGGCCCGGCACGCCCGCGAGGTTCGCGGGGATGGTCGCGACGTCGTTGAGGTACATCGCCAGCGGGTCGTCCAGCTTCTCGCCCAGCTTGAACGCCGTGGTCGGCGCCGTCGGGGAGACGAGCACGTCGGCCTGCGCGAACGCGCTCGCGAAGTCGCGCTGGATCAGCGTGCGGACCTTCTGCGCGCTGCCGTAGTAGGCGTCGTAGTAGCCCGCCGACAGGGCGTACGTGCCGAGGATGATCCGGCGCTTGACCTCGTCGCCGAAGCCCGCGCCGCGGGTGGCGGCCATGACGCGCTCGGCGGTCACCGGCCCCTCGCTCGGCTCGACCCGCAGGCCGAACCGCATGCCGTCGAACTTCGCCAGGTTGCTGGACGCCTCGCTCGGCAGGATCAGGTAGTACGCACCGAGGGCGTACTCGAAGTGCGGGCAGGAGACCTCGACGATCTCGGCGCCCGCGCCGCGCAGCAGCTCGAGCGACTCCTCGAACCGCGCGAGCACGCCGGGCTGGTAGCCCTCGCCCTGCAGCTCGCGGACGACGCCGACGCGCACACCGGCCAGGTCGCCGGTCGCACCCTGCCGGGCGGCGGCCACCAGGCCGGGCAGCGGCTCGGGGATCGACGTCGAGTCGCGCGGGTCGTGCCCGCCGATGAGCTCGTGCAGCAGCGCCGAGTCCAGGACGGTCCGGGTGACGGGGCCCGCCTGGTCGAGCGACGAGGCCAGCGCGATGAGGCCGTACCGGGACACCGAGCCGTACGTCGGCTTCACGCCGACGGTGCCGGTGACCGCGGCGGGCTGCCGGATCGAGCCGCCGGTGTCGGTGCCGATGGCCAGCGGGGCCTCGTAGGCCGCGACCGCCGCGGCCGAGCCGCCACCGGAACCGCCGGGGATCCGGTCGAGGTCCCACGGGTTGTGCGTGTTGCCGTACGCCGAGTGCTCGGTGCTCGACCCCATCGCGAACTCGTCCATGTTGGTCTTGCCGAGGATCGGCAGCCCGGCGGCCTTGATCCGCTCGACCAGCGTGGCGTCGTACGGGGGCACCCAGCCCTCGAGGATCTTCGAGCCGGCGGTCGTCGGCAGGCCCTTCGTGACGACGACGTCCTTGACGGCGATCGGCACGCCCGCGAGCGGGTGCAGCTCGGCGCCGGCGGCGCGGCGGTCGTCGACCTCGCGCGCGGTGGCGAGGGCCTCGTCGGCGGAGACGTGCAGGTACGCGTGCACGGCGGGCTCGACGGCCGCCATGCGGTCCAGGTGGGCCTGCGTGGCCTCGACGCTGGACACCTCGCGCGCGGTCAGGCGCTCGGCCAGGTCGGCCGCGGAGAGCCGGGTCAGGTCGGTCATCTCACTCCTCCCCGAGGATCTGCGGGACGAGGAACTTGCCGTCCTCCGCCGCCGGGGCCCCGGCGAGGACGTCGGCCTGCGCGAGCGGCGCCTCCGGCACGTCGGGGCGGAACACGTTGGTCATCGGCAGCGGGTGGCTGGTGGCCGGCACGTCGGGCGTGGCGACCTCGCTGACCCGGGCGACCGACTCGACGATCACGTCGAGCTCGCCGGCGAGGCGGTCGAGCTCCTCGGGGGTCAGGTCGATCCGCGCCAGGCCCGCGACGCGCGCGACCTCGTCACGAGAGAGGGAGGACATGCCCGCGAGTCTAGTCGCGGCGAGGGCCTCCCCTGCCGTCGTCCCCAGGCCGAGATCGCCGGCCGCGTCAGACCCGCGCGGCCGACACCAGGGCGAGCACCGCGTCCGCGTACGCGTCGGCCGGGTCGTCCGCCGCGAACGACCGCTCCGGCTGCCCGGGCAGCTCCGCGACGACCAGGTACGACCCGTCGAACGCGCGCGCCAGGCTGCGGAACGTCCCGCCCAGGAGCTCGCGCAGCTGGTCCTCGCGCGGCAGCCACACGGCGTCGTCCTGCGTGACGGAGTCGAGCGCCCACTCGGTGGTCCCGTTGAAGCCCAGGACCGTCCCGGTCGGGTAGGCGTGCGGCTCGATCGTCATCTCGCTGATGGTGAAGACCTCGCCCACGAGGGCCGGCTGGCGCAGCGCGAACTGGTCGCCTGAGCGCGGCGACCACCGCAGCCCCGCGGCCTGGAGCAGCTCCGCCCGGTCGATCGAGATCACCGGACAAGTATGGTCCGGGCCGCTCGCGCGCGCCCGGCGACGCGGGCGTCAGCGCTGCCGGTAGCCGTACCGCTCGGCAGGCCGGAACCCCTCGCCGGCGTACAGGTGGGCGGCACCGTCGTTCGCGACCTCCACCTGCAGGAACGCCCGCCGGGCGCCCGCCGCCGCCGCCGACGCCAGCGCCGTGCGGGTGAGCAGCCGCCCGATCCCCCGGCGGCGTGCCTCCGGGGCGACCACCAGGCACGCCAGCCCGGTCCAGTCCTCCGCGAGGCCGGCGCGCAGCACGCCGAGCACCGACCCGGCGGGGCCGAGGGCCGTGAGGTAGCGCGCCGGCGACCCCGTGACCACCCGCCGTGCCGCGTCCCGGTCCACGGCCGTCCCGCCGGACTTCACGTCGAGCCAGCCGGACAACCAGGCGTCGTCCGGCCGGTCCGCGTCGACCACGCGCACGCCCGGGTGCGCCGGCACCGGGGGCAACGCCGCCAGGTCCCGCACGAGCACGTCGGTGTCGGCCACGGCGGCGTACCCCCGCGCGGCGAGCGCGTCCCCGAGGCCGGCCGGCGCGGCGGAGCACAGCCGGAACACCGTGGGCAGGCCGGCGGCCGCGTACCGGGCCTCGACCCGGTCCAGGGTCGCCGCGAGGTCCGCGGGTGCGCCGAGCGGCAGCACGCTGTTGGCGCGCCGGGTGAACCCGTCGGCGAACCCGAGGCGCCAGCCGTCCACCACCTCGGTCACCGCCGGGACCCAGGTCGCCGCCTCGACGAGCACGCCGGGTGCCGGGGGCGGGGTCCAGGTCAGCACGTGCAGCGCGACCCCCTCGTGGCCCCAGTCCCGGCCGGGCACCGCGACGAAGCCGAGCCGCTCGTAGAGCCGGCGCGCGGTCACCATCGGCGCGAGCGTCGACAGCACGACCGCGCGGGCGCCGCGGGCGACCGCCTCGCGCAGCGCCGCGGTCAGCAGGCGCTCGGCGACGCCGCGCCGGCGTGCCTCGGGGGCGACCGCGAGCATCCGCAGCTCGAGCTCCCCGGGCTCGGCGACCTCCGCGTACGACGTGCCGGCGGGCGCGAGCGTGACGGTGCCGAGGACGACCTCGCCGCCGTCCGGACCGACCGGCACGGTCGCGACCAGCAGCACGGCCTCGCGGGCGCGCCGCGCGGCGTCCCGGAGCTCGGCGGCGTACTCGTCGGCGTCGTCGAGCAGCCCGTCCGCGTGGTAGGCCTCCGCGGTGAGCGCGCCGGCCTGCTCCAGGTCCTCCGGGCGCGCGGCGCGGACGTGCACGGGGGCGCTCACGAGGCGTCCGCCGCCCCGCCGTCGCCCTCCCCGCCGACGCCCTGGTCCTCGTCGGCCTCGCCGCCGTCGCCCACGCCGGCGGGCCCCTGGGCGAGGAGCGCGACGAAGCCGGCCTCGTCCAGGATCCGCAGGCCCAGCTCCCGCGCCTTGGTCTCCTTCGAGCCGGCGTTCTCGCCGACGACCACGTAGTCGGTCTTCTTGGACACCGACCCGGAGGCCTTGCCGCCGCGCGACAGCACCGCCTCCTTGGCCCCGTCCCGGCTGAACCCCGCGAGGCTCCCGGTGACGACGACCGTCAGGCCCTCGAGCGTGCGGGGCACCGACTCGTCGGCCTCGTCCGCCATGACCACGCCCGCCGCCCGCCACCGGTCGACGATGTCGGCGTGCCAGTCCTCGGCGAACCAGTCGAGCACCGAGTCGGCGATGGTCGGACCGACGCCGTCCACGCCCGCCAGCACGGCCCGCGCGCCCTCGGCGTCCGCGAGCGCAGCGCGCAGCGCGTCCATGGACCCGAACCGCTGGGCGATCGCGCGCGCGGCCGTGGGGCCGACGTTGCGGATGCTCAGCGCCACGAGCACGCGCCAGAACGGCTTGGTCTTGGCGGCGTCGAGCTCGTCGAGCAGCTTCCTGGCCTGCTCCGAGGGGACGTCCTCGTACTCGGGCAGCGGCTGCCCGGCGGCCTCGGCGTCGCGGCGCGCCTTCACGCTGTGGGTCACCCGGCGGCGGAACGGCGTCCGGCGGCGCACGGTGCCGTCCTCGTCGACGCGCGGCTCGCCCGTCTCGGGGTCCCGGACCACGACCTGCACCTGCTGCAGCCGGGCGAAGCTGCGCGCCCGCACCCGCGCCCTCTCCTCCTCGGGGGCGTCCGCCGCCCAGCCGACCAGCTCGAACAGGTCGGCCTCGTTGACCACCGGTGGGACCTCGGGGATCTCCGGCTGCGTCAGCGCGGCGGCCGTGACCTCGCCCAGCGCCTCGATGTCGAGCGCCCCGCGGGAGCCGATGTGCTCGACGCGGCCCCGGACCTGCGCCGGGCACGTGCGGGCGTTCGGGCAGCGCAGGTCGACGTCGCCCTCCCGCATGGGGCGCAGGGTCGAGCCGCACTCCGGGCACTCGGTCGGCATCGTCCAGTCGGTCCGGGGGTACCCGTCGTCCGCGAGCGCCGTCACCGGCCCGACGATCTCCGGGATGACGTCGCCCGCCTTGCGCAGCACCACCATGTCGCCGGGGCGCACGCCCTTGGCGGCCACGACGTCCTTGTTGTGCAGCGTGGCCATCGCGACCGTCGACCCCGAGACCCGGACCGGCTCCATGACCGCGTACGGGGTGACCCGGCCGGTGCGTCCGACGTTCACCTCGATGGCGAGCAGCCGGGTGTTCACCTCCTCCGGCGGGTACTTGTACGCGATCGCCCACCGCGGCGCCCGGCTGGTGGCGCCCAGCCGGCGCTGCAGCGCCAGGTCGTCGACCTTGATCACCACGCCGTCGATCTCGTGCTCGTAGCCGTGCCGGTGCTCGCCGACCTCCGCGATCCGGGCGCGCACGTCGGCGAGCCCGGTCACGACGCGGCTGTGCGGCGACACGGGCACCCCCCACCCGGCGAGCAGGTCGTACACCTGGGACTGGCGCTCCAGGGCGGCCCCGCCGCCCTCGCCCCGGCGCAGCGCGCCGATGCCGTGCGCGTACATCTGCAGCGGCCGACCGGCGGTGACCCGGGGGTCCTTCTGCCGCAGGGAGCCCGCCGCGGCGTTCCGGGGGTTCGCGAACGGCGCCTTCCCGGCCTCGACCTGGGCCGTGTTCAGCCGCTCGAACGCCTCGACCGGCAGGAACACCTCGCCGCGCACCTCGATCTGCTCGGGGTGCGTGGCCGGGTCCCCCCCGAGCACGTCGGGGATGCTCGCGATCGTGCGGACGTTGAGCGTCACGTCCTCGCCCGTGCGTCCGTCCCCGCGCGTCGCGGCGCGCACCAGCCGGGCGGGGCCGTCCCCCGACCGCTCGTAGAGCAGCGCGATCGCGAGGCCGTCGATCTTGAGCTCCGTCAGGTACTCGACCCCGGCGTCGGCGGGCAGCTCCAGGTCGCGGTGGACCCGCTCCGCCCACGCCGCGACGTCCTCCGCGGAGAAGGCGTTGTCCAGCGAGAGCATCCGCTCGACGTGGTCGACGGCCCGGAACTCCGTGGAGAAGGTCCCGCCCACCCGCTGCGTCGGCGAGTCCGGCGTGCGCAGCCCGTACTCCGGGTACGCGTCCTCGAGGGCCTCCAGGCGGCGGAGCGTGACGTCGTACTCCGCGTCGCTCGCCAGCGGCTCGTCGCGGACGTAGTAGGCGAACTGCAGCTCGCCCACCCGGTCGGCGAGCTCGGCCCAGAGCCGGCGCGCCGCCGCCTCGTCCAGCCCGGCGTCGTCGGGCGTCGTCGTCTCGGCTCGTGTCGCGTCCACCGGCACATCATGCCCTCCGCCGCCGACACGCACCCGGGCGCCGGTCATGCCCGCGCCAGGTCGAGCACCCGGTCCAGGGCGGGCACGAGGCGGCGCCAGGAGTCGACGGTCAGCTCGAGCGCCTGCTCGGCCCCGTCGCCCACGTACACCCAGGTCGTGGGCGCGCCGACGCGGCGGTGCAGGCAGACGGCGAGGTCGGTCGTCGCCGTGCGCTCGCCGTGCCCGTCGTCCGGGTCGGGCTCCCCGAACAGGGGCGGGCCCGCGTCGCCGCCCGTGCGCAGCTGCCGGGCGGGCACCGCGAGCGACGCGCTCACGTGCCGGCGGTCCCCCTCGTCGTCATGGGGCCCGTGCAGCACCACGCACCAGGGTGGGCACTCCTCCGCCTGCCACCTCGGCCGGCCCTCCGTCGATCCCATGGCTCCTCCTCCGCTCCGCGTCGCGAGGGGTCCGGGACGGTGCCCCTCGGGTGGGAACCACCTTGGGCGGGGGCACTGACACGGGAGGCAGGGTTATCCACAGGGGACGCGACTCACCGGGGCTCGGTCCCCAGGAGCACGTGCGCGTCCACAGCCAGGCGGTCGGCGAGGCGCTCCACGGAGCGCAGCGTGAGGTTGCGCTCACCGCGCTCGACGCCCCCGAGGTAGGTCCGGTGCACGCCGAGCGCGTGCGCCAGGGCCTCCTGGCTCAGCCCCCGCTCGGTCCGGATCGTCCGGACGCGCTCTCCGACAGTCCGCTGCAGATCACCTTCCACCCGCCCACGGTCCGGGCCTCGCTACTTCTGTGTCTACAGACCTATGAGTAGCACACCCTGGGGCGGGCGAGGGCGGCGGCGCTCAGTCGCGGGCGGGTGCCGGGTCGATCAGAAGCAGCCGAGGCTCGACGCCGAGGCCGCCCGCGAGCCGCTCGACCGACCGGAGGGTGAGGTTCCGCTCGCCCCGTTCCACCCCGCCCATGAAGGTGCGGTGCACCCCGAGCTCGTCGGCGAGCTCCTCCTGGCTGAGACCCCGTCCGTCCCGGATCCGCCGGATGTTCCGCCCCACCACTGCCTGCAGCTCGCCGTCCACCCGCCCGACGCTGGCGGCCGGCACGGACCGGCGTCCACACCTGCATGAGTAGCACCCGCGCGATCCCCGGGGACCGTGTTCCGCCCGTCGAAGCCCCCGCCTTCGTCGGGCGCGGCCTGGCCCCCGTCGCGCCGCCCCGGCCCCCGCGCACCGTCACCTTGCGGCCGAGCGCCAGCGCCTTCACCTCGACTGGAGGGTCTGCGCCCGACACGCCCGACACGCCCGGCGTGTCGTGCGCACACCCTCCACCCGGCGAGCGATCCGGCGCCGTCAGGGCCCCGCGCGCCCCTCGGTGTCGTCCGCCCGCTGCGCCGCCGCCCGCTCCACCGCCGCCGCCCGCTCCGCGCGCCGCCGCTCCGCGAGCGCGACCGCCCCGACCCCCAGCACGACCACCGCCCCGACCCCGGCCGCGACCGCCGCCCCGGCGGCCAGCCCCGCGGGCCTCTCGGCCAGCACCGTCTCCTCGACCCGCCCGTCGACCGTCCACGCGCACACGGCCCGCGGCGGCAGCGCCGACGTCGTGATCTCCGCCCCGACCTCGCCCGCGGTCGCCGCGGCCACGCACGTGCCCTCGTCGGCGAGCCCGGTCCGGAGCGTCCCGGTGACGAGCAGCACCCACTGCACGAGCAGCACGACCAGCCCCGCGAGGGCGAGGGCGGCCCCGCCGGCGAGCAGCGCGGCCCGCCGGGTGCCGAGCCCGCGGCGCCTCACGACTCGCCCCGCTCCGCGACGAGCGACGCGGCCCGCACGACGGTCGCCAGCGTGCCGCGGGCGGCCTGCGGGTCCACGGACGACCCCCGCGCGCCCGGCACCGCCGGCCCCGCCGGCGCGAGCAGCACCACGTCGCGCAGCCCCGCGCGCGCGAGACCGACCCGCTCCCAGCCGCGCAGCACCGCGTCCGCGACCCCGCGCACGTCGGGCCCCGCGCACTGCGACGTCGCGGGCTGCGGCACGCCGGCCCACAGCCGCGTCCCACCCTCGACGGCCTCGGCGACGGACTCCCAGGCCCGCTCGTCCAGCGCGGCCGTCTCGATCCCGAGCCCGTCGGCGCCGGCGCCGCGCGCGGCCCCGACCGCGGGGGTCCCGCTGCCGACGTGCAGCACGACCTGTTCGGCACCCGCGGCCCTCAGCGCGCCGACGACCCCGCCGAGCCGCTCGGAGGCGACGGGCGCCGGCACGGAGCGCAGCCGGGCGTACCCGGAGAACGACGGCAGCACCCCGGCCACGACCTGCGCGAGCAGCGGCTCGTGCAGCAGGACGGACGGCCGCGCCCCGGGCACGGACCGGCGCACGGCGGCGAGGTGCTCGCCGATCCCGGCCGCGAGGGACTCGGCGAGCTCGGCGACGGCCCCCGGGTCGGCGACCGCCCGGTCCCCGCGGGCGAGGTACACCGAGGCGGCGAGCGTGAACGGCCCGGCCACGGGTACCACCAGCGGCCCCTCCCAGCCGTGCGCGGCGACGGCCAGCGCGTCCAGGTCCGCGCGGCGGGCGGCCGCGAGCCGGGCCGCGTCGCCCCCGGGCCGGTCCGCGAGCCGCCAGCCGTGCGGGCCGAGCTCGGCGGGCAGGTCGACCAGCAGGCCCAGCGCGTGCCCGGCGAGGGTCCCGTACGGGCCGCGGTCGGCGAGCCGGACGGTCCACGGCAGCCCGGTCAGGCCGTCGGGCAGGTCGGTGAGGTCGCCGAGGACGGCCGCCTGGGCCTCGAGCGGGTCCGATCCGGGCCACGGCCCGGTGCCGCCGACGGCCGTCACGCGCGCGCCCCGGCGGGCCTGTGCGTGCGGTCCACCGTGGCCTGCCCGAGGACGCGGTCGCCCTCCGGCCCGCCGTACAGCACCGCCGACTGCCCCGCCGCGACGCCCTGCAACCCGCCGTCCACCCGGATCTCCATCCCTCCGTCACCGGTCGCCCGCGCGCGGGCCGGGACGGCCGCGCCGTGCGCCCGGACCTGCACCGTGCACGCCGTCCACTCCCGGGGCGCCGGGCCGAACCACACCGCGGCCGAGGCGTCGATCGCCCCGACGGCGAGGTCCTGCGCCCCGCCGACGACCACGCGGTTCGACACCGGCTCGATCGCGAGCACGTACCGCGGCCGGCCGTCCGCCGCCGGGCGGCCGAGCTGCAGCCCCTTGCGCTGCCCGACCGTGAACCCGTACGCGCCGTCGTGGCGCCCGAGCACGGTCCCGTCGGCGTCCACGACCTCGCCCGGCCGGGAGCCGAGCCGGTCGCGCAGGAACCCGCGGGTGTCGCCGTCCGCGACGAAGCAGATGTCGTAGGAGTCCGGCTTCGCCGACACGCCGAGACCCCGCGCGGCGGCCTCGGCCCGCACGTCGTCCTTGGACTCCACGTCGCCGAGCGGGAACATCGCCCGGGCCAGCCGTCCGGGGCCCATCACGGCGAGCACGTAGGACTGGTCCTTCGCCCGCTCGGCGGCCCGCCGCAGCACCGGCGCCCCGTCAGCCCCCGCGGAGGCCCGGGCGTAGTGCCCCGTGCAGACCGCGTCGAAGCCGAGCGCGAGCGCCTTGTCGAGGAGCGCGTCGAACTTGATGTGCTCGTTGCACCGCACGCACGGGTTCGGCGTCCGCCCGGCCTCGTACTCGGCGAGGAAGTCGGCGACGACGGTGTCCTCGAACCGCTCGGACAGGTCCCAGACGTAGTACGGGATGCCCAGCACGTCCGCGGCCCGCCGGGCGTCGCCCGCGTCCTCGATCGAGCAGCACCCGCGCGAGCCGGTGCGCAGCTGGGCGCGGCTGCGGGACAGCGCCATGTGCACGCCGACGACGTCGTGGCCGGCGTCGACCGCCCGGGCCGCCGCGACGGCGGAGTCCACCCCGCCGGAGAGCGCCGCGAGGACCCGCATCAGAGCGCGCCTGCCCGCGGGCGCCCGGCCAGCCCGGCGGCGCGCGCCCGCTCGACGACCCCGGGCAGGGCGGCGAGCAGCGCCGCCACGTCCTCGTCCGTCGAGGGCCATCCCAGGCTGAACCGCAGCGCACCGCGCGCGTCCGACTCGTCGAGTCCCATGGCGAGCAGCACGTGGCTGGGCTGCGGGACGCCGGCCTGGCAGGCGGAGCCGGTCGAGCACTCCACCCCGGCCGAGTCGAGCAGGTACAGCAGCGAGTCGCCCTCGCAGCCCGGGAAGGTGAAGTGCGCGTTCGCGGGCAGCCGGTCGGCGGGGTCCGCCGGGCCGCGGAGCACCGCGCCGGGCACCGCCGCGCGGACGCCGGCGACCAGCGCGTCCCGGAGTCCGCCGAGCCGCCGAGCGGTCTCCTCCCGCGCCTCGACCGCCCGCTCGACGGCCACGGCGAACGCGGCGATCGCCGGCACGTCCAGCGACCCGGAGCGGACGCCGCGCTCCTGCCCGCCGCCGTGCAGCACGGGGACCAGCGGGAGGTCGCGGCGCGCGAGCAGGGCACCGACACCGACCGGGCCGCCGACCTTGTGGCCCGTGACCGTCAGAGCGTCGAGACCCGACGCGGCGAAGTCCACCGGCACCTGGCCGACCGCCTGCACCGCGTCGGCGTGCACCGGAACCCCGCGGGCGCGCGCCAGCGACACCACCTCGGCGAGCGGCTGCAGCGTGCCGACCTCGTTGTTCGCCCACATGACGGAGACCAGGGCCGTCGTGCCGGCGTGGGCCGCGAGCTCGTCGCGGAGCACGTCGAGCCGGACCCGGCCCTCGTCGTCGACGGGCAGCAGCACGATCTCGGCGCCCGCGTGCTCGGCGAGCCAGAACGCCGGGTCGAGGACCGCGTGGTGCTCGACCGCCGACACCAGCACCCGGCGGCGGGCGGGGTCCTGCGCGGTCCGCGCCCAGAACAGGCCCTTGATCGCGAGGTTGTCCGCCTCGGTGCCGCCGCCGGTCAGCAGGACCTCGCTCGGGCGGGCGCCCAGCGCGGCGGCGACGCGCTCGCGCGACTCCTCGACCACCCGGCGCGCCGCGCGGCCGGAGGCGTGCAGGGACGACGGGTTGCCGGTGCGGGAGAGGTGCTCGGCCAGGACGGCGGCCGCCTCCGGGAGCACGGGCGTCGTGGCCGCGTGGTCCAGATACGCGCTCACCCGCACGAGTCTACGAATCGCTTTGGCAGGATGTGCGCGTGAGTCACGACGCGACGATGCCTCCCCTGGCCTTCAGCGGCCAACGCCTGGACTGGCGCGACCTCCCCCGGGCGGTCCGCAGCCGCATCCAGGAGCTCGCCGGGGCGCAGGTCACGGCCGAGACGAGCGCGACCACCGGGTTCAGCCCGGGGTTCGCGGCGGTGCTCGAGCTCGCCGACGGCCGCGGCGTGTTCGTCAAGGCCGTCTCCCCCGAGCAGAACCCCGAGTCCCCGCAGCTCGCGCGGGCCGAGGTGCGCGCGGCCGCCGCGCTGCCCCCGCAGGTGCCGGCGCCCGCGCTGCTGTGGTCCGACGACGACGGGGACTGGGTGCTGCTCGGCTTCGAGGTCGCCGCCGGCCGGCCGCCGCTGCTGCCCTGGCGGCCCGACGAGCTGGCGGTCGTGCTGCGCGCCCTCGACACGCTCGCCGAGGCCGAGCCGCTGCCCGGCCACGAGCTGCGTCCGACCGCCGAGCTCCTCACCGGCGACTTCACCGGCTGGACCCGGATCGCCGCGCTGCCCGCCGACGAGCTGGACCGGCTGGTCGCCGCGGCCGGAGAGGTCGGCCCCTGGCTGCTCGCGCACCTGGACCTGCTGGTGGCCTGGGAGCGCGACGCGCTGGCGGCGTGCGCGGGCACCGCGCTCGTGCACGGGGACCTCCGCGCCGACAACGTGCTCATCGACCACGACCACGACGGCGGCCGGGTCGCCCTGATCGACTGGCCGCACGCCAGCGTCGGCGCGCCGTGGCTGGACCTGGCGTTCATGCTGCCGAGCGTCGCGATGCAGGGCGGCGGGGCGCCGCAGGACCTGTTCTGGTCCCGGCCGGCCTCGCGCGGCGTGGACCCGGAGCGGCTGCGCGCCGCCGTCGCGGGGCTGTCCGGCTACTTCGCGCACTCCGCGCTGCAGCCGGCACCGGTCGGGATCCCCAACCTGCGCCGGTTCCAGGCCGCGCAGGCGCGGCACGCCGTGGAGTGGCTCCGCACGCTGGTGTGAGGGGCCGCGGGCCGCGGCGGCCCCGCGTCAGCCGTTCCGCAGCCGGCGGAGCTCCTCCGTGAGCTGCGGCAGCACCGCGAACAGGTCACCCACCACGCCGTAGTCGGCGATCTCGAAGATCGGCGCCTCCGGGTCGGAGTTCACCGCGACGATCGTCCCGGACGCCTGCATGCCGCCGCGGTGGTGCACCGCCCCGGACACGCCGGCGCCGACGTACAGCCGCGGCGACACGGTCACCCCGGTCTGCCCGATCTGCGCCTCGTGGCCGATCCAGCCCTCGTCGGTCGCCACGCGGGTCGCCCCGACCGCGCCGCCGATCTCGTCCGCGAGCGCCTCGAGCGGCCCGAAGTCGCCCTCGGTGCCGCGCCCGCCGACGACCACGACGTCCGCGGAACCCAGGTCGGGCCGGTCCGACGGCGCCTGAGGGGTGCGCTCGACGACCCGCACGCGGGTGGCCCGCTCGGAGACCGCGACCTCGCAGGCCTGGACCTCGGGGGCGAGCGGCGCCTCGGCGTCGACGTGCCGCGACACCACGGCGCCGGCCTTGACCAGCACGACCGCGAGGTCGGTCCGCACGGCGCACCGCGTGGTCCACGTCCCCGCGAGCACGGTCTTGGTCGCCACGACGCGCCCGTCGGCGTCCCGCTCGACCGCGGCCGCGTCGGTGACGACACCCGCGCCCGTCGCGAGCGCGAGCCGGGCCGCGGCCTCCTTGTTCTCGAACGTCGACAGCGCGAGGACCACCGCGGCGCCGGTGTCGCCCACCACCGCGGTCAGCGCCTCCGCGAGCACCGGGGTCAGCCGCGGGTCCGCGTCGCCCGTGGTCACCGCGTGCACGACGGACACGCCGTGCCGCCCGAGCACCGGCAGCGCCGGGTCCAGCGGCTCGTCGCCCACCCAGACGCCGTGCACCGCGCCGCCGTCGCCGGCCAGGTCGCGGGCGGCGGTCGCCAGCTCCAGGACGTTGCCGCGCAGCGCCCCCGTCTCGGCGTGGTCCAGCAGGACCAGGACGGTCGCGTTCACAGCACCTCTCCCGTCGCGGGGGTCGTCCGGACGAGCTCGCGCTCGACCAGCCAGGCGGCCAGCCGGCGCCCGGCCTCGCCGTCGTCGCTCACCAGCACCCGGTCGGTGCGCGGCGGGCGGGGCGCCGCCTCCACCACCTCGGTGCGCGCGCCGGCGGCGCCCACGGTCGCCGGGTCGACGCCGAGGTCCGCGAGGGTCAGCGTCTCGACCGGCTTCTTGCGGGCGGCCATGATGCCCTGGAAGTTCGGGTAGCGGGGCTCGTTGGCGCGGTCGGTCACCGAGACCAGCGCCGGCAGCGGCGCGCTCAGCACCTCGGTCGCGTGGTCCAGGTCGCGGCGCACCGTGACGGTGCCGTCCGCGAGCGCCACGGACGCGGCGAGCGTGAGCTGCGGCAGGTCGAGCAGGTCCGCGAGCGCCGCCGGCAGCAGCGACGTCAGCCCGTCGAGGCCGGCCATCCCGGTGACCACCAGGGCGACGTCGCCGATCCGGCGCAGCACGGCGGCCAGCACGGTCGCCGTGCCGAACACGTCGGAGCCCGCCACGTCGTCGTCCAGGACGTGCACCGCGGCGTCCGCGCCGAGCTGCAGCCCGCGCCGGACCGCGTCCTCCGCGTCGTCCGGCCCGACGGTCACGACGACGACCTCCGCGTCGCCGCCCGCGTCGCGGGTCTGCTCGGCCAGGACGACCGCCGCCTCGACGGCGTTCTCGTCCAGCTCGTTGATGGTGCCGTCCCCGCCGTCGCGCACCAGCCGCCCGTCGGGGCCGAGGGCGCGCTCGGACTGGATGTCGGGCACGTGCTTGACGCACACCACGATCTTCACCCCGGAGACGTTACCCGCCCTCGGCCGCCCGCGGCACCGGGAGGTGAGGCAGACCTCACCCCGGGCCGCGGTGCAGGTCGGGGCCCGGCTCGGGCCACAATGGGGCACGTGACCGCCCCCGACCGCACGCCCCCCGGCGCCCCGCCGCGCCTCGGGGTGCACGTGACGGACGACGGCGTCGAGGTGGCGGTGCTCGCACCGCACGCCGAGGCGGTCGACCTCTGCCTGCTCGACCCCGACCCGGCGGCCCCCGGCGGCTGGGCGGAGCGCCGGGTGCGGCTGGACGGCCCGGACCTCGGCGTGTTCGCGGCGCGGGTGCCCGGCGTCCGGCCGGGGCAGCGCTACGGCCTGCGCGCCCACGGCCCGTGGGACCCCGAGGCGGGCCTCCGGTTCAACCCGGCGAAGCTGCTGGTCGACCCGTACGCGTACGGTCTGGTCGGCGAGGTCGACCACGGACCGGCGACCTACGGGCACGTCGTGGACGACGCGCTGCGCGGCGACCCGTACGGCCCCGCCGACGCCCGGGACTCCGTGGCCCACGTGCCGCACGGCGTCGTGCTCGACCGCCGCCCCGGCCGGCGCGGCGCGGGCGACGCGGTGGACCCCGCCGCGAACCGCCCGTACGTCCCGTGGGGCGACACCGTCGTCTACGAGGCGCACGTGCGCGGCCTGACCCTGCGGCACCCCGACCTGCCCCCGCACCTGCGCGGGACGTACGCCGCGCTCGGGCACCCGGTCGTCGTCGAGCACCTGCGCTCGCTCGGGGTCACGGCCCTGGAGCTCCTGCCGGTGCACGCCTTCTCCTCCGAGCCGCACCTCGTCGACAAGGGCCTGACGAACTACTGGGGCTACAGCACGCTCGGGTTCTTCGCGCCGCACGCCCCGTACGCCACCGCGGCCGCGCGCGCCGCCGGCCCGGCCGCGGTGCTCGACGAGCTGCGCACCGCCGTGCACGCCCTGCACGAGGCGGGAATCGAGGTGCTGCTCGACGTCGTCTACAACCACACCTGCGAGGGCGGGCTCGCGGGCCAGCACCTGTCGTGGCGGGGGCTCGACTCCGCCGTCTACTACCTGCACGACGGCGGGCACCCCGCCGCGCTGGCGGACGTCACCGGCACCGGGAACAGCCTGGACTTCCGGCGGCCCGAGGTGGTGCGGCTCGCTCTGGACTCCCTGCGGTACTGGGCGCGGGAGGTCGGCGTCGACGGCTTCCGGTTCGACCTGGCGGTCACGCTCGGGCGCGGGCACGCCGGCTTCGACCCCGACCACCCGTTCCTCGTCGCCGCGGGCACCGACCCGGAGCTGCACGGGCTCAAGCTCGTCGCCGAGCCGTGGGACGTCGGGCCCGGCGGCTGGCGCACCGGGCAGTTCCCGATGCCGTTCGCCGAGTGGAACGACAAGTTCCGGAACTCCGTCCGGTCGTTCTGGCTGGCCGACCCCGCCCGCGCCGCGCACGGCCTGCCCGAGCACCGCGTCCGGGACCTCGCGACCCGCCTGTCCGGCTCGGTCGACCTGTTCGGCCACTCCGACCCGCCGCTCGCCCGCGGACCCCGCGCGTCGGTCAACTACGTGACGGCGCACGACGGCTTCACCCTCGCCGACCTCGTCGCGTACGAGCACAAGCACAACGAGGCGAACGGCGAGCAGAACCGCGACGGCTCCGACGACAACCGGTCCTGGAACCACGGCGTCGAGGGCCGGGTCGGGTCCGACTCCGTCGCGTCCGACATCGTGCCGCTGCGCCGCCGGTCCATCCGGAACCTGCTCGCCACCCTGCTGCTGTCCGCCGGCACCCCGATGATCACCGCGGGCGACGAGATCGGGCGCACCCAGCGCGGTAACAACAACGCGTACTGCCAGGACTCGGACATCTCGTGGGTGTCCTGGGACCTCGCGCCGTGGCGGCAGGACCTGCTCGCGACCGCCCGGCACCTCACCGCCCTGCGCCGCGCGCACCCCGCGCTGCGCTCGACGCGGTTCTACACCGGCCGGCCCGGCCCCGACGGCCGGCCCGACCTCACCTGGTTCGACCCCGCCGGGGCGGCGTTCACGCACGAGCGGTGGCACGACGCCGACCTCCGGACGCTGCAGATGCTCCGGGTCGCCGGGCAGGACGCGGTGCTCGTCGTGGTCAACGGCTCGCTCGACCCCGTGGACGTGGTGCTCGCGGCCGACCGGCCGACGACGTGGGAGCTCGCGTGGGACTCCACGTGGGAGCGCCCCGACGAGGCGCGCACCGCGGCGATCAACGGCGCGCTGCACCAGGACTCCGGCACCCGCGCGGTCCTCGAACCCTTGACCCTCCGCGTCTACACGTCCTGACCCCTGCCCCCGCGCCGGCGAGCCCCCGGGGTCGCGGGACCTCGGGGGCTCGCCGGTGCGGCGCTCGGGCTCAGCCCGCGTTGGCCACCAGGCCGACCTCGGCGACCGAGGCCAGGCCGTCGTGCCGCGGCACGACGCGGACGCTGTACCCGAACGGCCCGGACGCGTCGAGCAGCACGTCGCCGGCGAACGCGTACCGCCCGGCCTCGTACGTCTCGGCGAGGGCCAGCGGGTCGACGGAGAACCCGTGCAGCTCGTCGGCCTCGGTGACGCGGCCGTGCACGACCTGCACCTCGACGTCGTCCGGCGCCAGGTCGCCCAGGGTCACGTACGCCTTGACGCGCAGCGCGTCGCCGACCTGCGGCACCTCGCCGACGCCGCCGGACTCCACGTGGTCCACCCGGACGTGCTGCCAGCCGGACCGCACGCGGCCCTTCCACGCGGCGAGCTCGCGCGCGCCGGTGTACCCGGTGTCGCCGGCGAGCGCCCGGCCCGCGGTGGCCGCGGGGGCGTAGAGCCGCGCGACGTAGTCGGCGACCATGCGGGTGGCCTGGACCTTCGGGCCGAGGGTGGCCAGCGTGTGCCGGACCATCTCGAGCCAGCGCAGCGGGAGGCCGCGCTCGTCCCGGTCGTAGAACCGCGGGGCGACCTGGTGCTCGATGAGGTCGTACAGCGCGGCGGCCTCGAGGTCGTCACGGCGGTCCGGGTCCTCGACGCCGTCGGCGGTGGGGATCGCCCAGCCGTTCTCGCCGTCGAACCACTCGTCCCACCAGCCGTCGAGGATCGACAGGTTGAGCCCGCCGTTCAGGGCGGCCTTCATGCCCGAGGTGCCGCACGCCTCGAGCGGGCGCAGCGGGTTGTTCAGCCAGACGTCGCAGCCCGGGTAGAGGGTCTGGGCCATCGCGATGTCGTAGTTCGGGAGGAACACGATGCGGTGCCGCACCCCGGCGTCGTCGGCGAACCGGACCAGCTGCTGGATCAACCGCTTGCCCTGGTCGTCCGCCGGGTGCGACTTGCCCGCGATGACGAGCTGCACGGGCCGCTCGGGGTGCGTGAGGAGGGCGCGCAGCCGCTCGGGGTCGCGCAGCATGAGGGTGAGCCGCTTGTAGGTCGGCACCCGGCGGGCGAACCCGATGGTCAGCACGTCGGGCGACAGCACGTCGTCCACCCAGCCGAGCTCGGCCGGCGACGCCCCGCGGCGGGCCCAGGACCAGCGCACCCGGCGGCGGGCGTCCGCGACGAGCTGCGCGCGCAGCGTGCGGCGCAGCTCCCACAGCTCGGCGTCCCGGATCGCGTCCGTGCGCAGCCAGCCGCTCCCGGAGGTGATCTCGTCGCCGGTCAGCCGCTCGGCGGCCAGGTCGCTGAGCCGCCGGTCCACCCAGGTCGGCGCGTGCACGCCGTTGGTCACGGACGAGATCGGCACCTCGACGTCGTCGAAGCCCGGCCACAGCCCGCTGAACATGTCGCGCGAGACCTCGCCGTGCAGCACCGAGACGCCGTTGGCGCGCCCGCCGAGCCGCAGGCCCATCACCGCCATGTTGAACATGAGCGGGTCGCCGCCGGGGTAGTCCTCCGCGCCGAGCGCGAGCACGCGCTCGACCGGCACGCCCGCGGCCGCGTTCGCCCCGCCGAAGTACTGCTGGACGAGCGACGCCTGGAAGCGGTCGATGCCGGCGGGCACCGGGGTGTGGGTGGTGAACACGGTGGCCGCGCGGACCGCTTCGAGCGCCTCGTCGAAGCCGAGTCCGGCACCGGTGACCAGCTCGCGGATCCGCTCGACGCCGAGGAACCCGGCGTGCCCCTCGTTGGTGTGGTAGACCTCCGGCTCCGGCGCGCCGGTCAGCCGGGACCACACGCGCAGCGCGCGGACGCCGCCGACGCCGAGCAGGAGCTCCTGCTGCAGGCGGTGCTCGCCGCCGCCGCCGTACAGGCGGTCGGTGACCTTGCGGGCGGCCTCGTCGTTCTCGGGGACGTCGGAGTCGAGCAGCAGCAGCGGGACGCGGCCGACGGTCGCCGTCCAGACGTGCGCGTGCAGGGTGCGGTCGCCGGGCAGCCCGATGGACACCACCGCGGGCGTGCCGTCCTGCTCGCGGACGAGGGTCAGGGGCATGCCGTCGGGGTCGAGCAGCGGGTAGGTCTCGACCTGCCAGCCGTCCCGGGTGAGCGACTGCTTGAAGTACCCGGCGCCGTACAGCAGGCCGACGCCGACGATCGGGACGCCCAGGTCGGACGCGCTCTTCAGGTGGTCGCCGGCCAGGATGCCCAGGCCGCCGGAGTACTGCGGGAGGACGGCGGTGATGCCGAACTCCGGGGAGAAGTACGCGATCGCCGCGGGCAGCGACGGGTCGGCCGCCTGACGCTGCTGGTACCAGCGGGGGGCCTCGAGGTACTCGTGCAGGTCGGCGGTCGCGGCGCGCACGGCGGCGACGACGTCGGGGTCGGCGGCCAGCTCGGCCAGCCGCTCCGGGCGCAGCGCCCCGAGCAGCGCCACGGGGTCCTCCCCGACCTCGGACCACAGGGCCGGGTCGATCCGGGCGAACAGGTCGCGGGTCGGCGCGTGCCAGGACCAGCGGAGGTTGTGCGCGAGCTCGTCCAGGTCGGCGAGCTCGGCGGGCAGCGACGTGCGGACGGTGAATCGGCGGATGGCTCTCACCCGCCCGAGCGTACGCAGGCGACCACTGGTCAGAACAGCACTTCCGTCCCACTCGTCCGCGGATGTTCATCTCCGGCCCGCCGTCCGGATGCCGCGCGGGTGTCGCAGTGGATAGGTTCGGATCCGTGACGTCGACACCCCGCCAGCCCGCGCCCCGCCGTGCCCGGGCCGCGCGCCCCGCCGCCGCCCCCGCGACCCCCTCCCCCGTGCACGCGCCCGTCGGCCGGATCCCCGTGGTCGACGTCTCCCCCGTCGCCGAGGCCGGCCGCTGGCCCGCGAAGGCGACCGTCGGCGAGGCCGTCCCGGTGCGCGCGACGGTGTTCCGCGAGGGCCACGACGCCTGCGCCGCGACGGCCGTGCTGGTCGGCCCGGACGGCACCGACCGCGCCCGCGCGACGATGGTCGACATCGCCCCGGGCCTGGACCGGTACGAGGCCCGCCTGGTCCCCGACGAGCCGGGCGACTGGGGCTTCCGCGTCGAGGGCTGGTCCGACCCGTACGGCACGTGGGCGCACGACGCCCCGCTCAAGGTCGGCGCGGGCGTCGACGTCGACCTGGTCCTGGAGGAGGGCGCGCGCCTGCTGGAGCGGGCCGCCGACCGGGAGGCCGACGACGCCGGGGCGCCGCTGCCCGCCGCGAGCCGGCAGGTCCTGCGCGACGCCGTGACCGCCCTGCGCGACGCGGGCCGCCCGGCTCCGGCGCGGCTGTCCGCGGGCCTGGCAGAGGAGGTGCGGTCCGTCCTGGCCGCGCACCCGGTCCGCGACCTGGTCAGCCCGTCGCCGACCTACCCGCTGCTCGTGGACCGCCCGCTCGCGCTCGCCGGCTCCTGGTACGAGATCTTCCCGCGCTCGATCGGCGCGACGTACGACGACGGGACGGCCACCTGGCGCACCGGCACGCTGCGCACCGCCGCCGAGGACCTGCCGCGCATCGCGGACCTGGGCTTCGACGTCGTCTACCTGACGCCGATCCACCCGATCGGCACCACGCACCGCAAGGGCCGGAACAACACGCTCGACGCCCGGCCCGGCGACCCCGGCTCCCCGTACGCGATCGGCTCCCCCGACGGCGGGCACGACGCGATCGAGCCGAGCCTCGGCACGTTCGACGACTTCGACGCGTTCGTCGCCCGGGCCCGCGCGCTCGGCCTGGAGGTCGCCCTCGACCTGGCGCTGCAGTGCTCCCCGGACCACCCGTGGGTCGCCGAGCACCCGGAGTGGTTCACCACCCGCATCGACGGCACGATCGCCTACGCGGAGAACCCGCCGAAGAAGTACCAGGACATCTACCCCCTGAACTTCGACAACGACCCCGAGGGCATCTACGCGGAGATCCGCCGGGTGCTGCAGGTCTGGATCGACCACGGCGTGACCGCGTTCCGCGTGGACAACCCGCACACCAAGCCGCTGTCGTTCTGGCAGCGGATCCTCGCGGACGTCCGGGCGGCGCATCCCGAGGTCGTCTTCCTGTCCGAGGCGTTCACCCGGCCGGCGATGATGCTCAACCTCGCCCGGGTCGGGTTCCACCAGTCGTACACGTACTTCACGTGGCGGAACACCAAGGAGGAGGTCGCGACCTACCTCGCGGAGGTCTCCGGCGAGCAGGGCTCCTGGATGCGGCCGAGCTTCTGGCCGACGACGCACGACATCCTCACGCCGTACATGCAGACCGGCGGGACCGCCGGCTTCGCGGTGCGGGCGGTGCTCGCGGCGCTCGGGTCCCCGACGTGGGGCATCTACTCCGGCTACGAGCTGGTCGAGGACGTGCCTCGGCCGGGCGTCGAGGAGCAGATCGACAACGAGAAGTACGAGTTCAAGCCCCGCGACTGGGCCGCCGCCGAGCCGCTCGGCATCGCCCGGCTGCTCCGGTCGCTGAACGAGATCCGCCGCGCGCACCCGGCCCTGCGCCAGCTGCGCAACCTCACGGTGCACCCGACGTCGGACCCCGCGCTGGTCGCGTTCTCCCGCCACCTGCCCGCGGAGCTGTCGCCGACCGGCGAGGCGGACACCGTGGTCGTCATCGTGAACCTCGACCCGCGGAACGCGCACGACGGCGTCGTCGAGCTCGATCTCCCGGCGCTCGGCCTCCCGGCGGACGCCCGGTTCGTCGCGCACGACGTGCTCTCCCAGGAGGTCTACGCCTGGGACGGCCGGCCCTGGGTGCGGCTCGACCCGTACAGCCGGGTCGCCCACGTGGTCCGGGTGGAGCGGGTGTGAGCCCGGCGGGGCAGGCGGGCGGCGCCGGCGTGCCGTCCGGCCCGTCGGTCGCGGCGCCCACCGCCGGCGTGGCGCACGTGCCCGCCACGCCCGTGCCCGCGGCCGCCCCGCCGACCGGGCAGATCGCGGTCACCGCGCTGCCCCCGCGCCGCCAGCCGCCGGTGCCCGCCCCGGAGTCCGGCGGCCTGCGCCCCGACCCCGACTGGTACCGCACCGCGGTGTTCTACGAGGTGATGATCCGGTCGTTCTCCGACTCCGACGGGTCCGGCAGCGGCGACCTGCGCGGGCTGACCGCCCGGCTCGACTACCTGCAGTGGCTCGGCATCGACTGCCTGTGGCTCCCGCCGTTCTACCCGTCCCCGCTGCGGGACGGCGGGTACGACGTGTCCGACTACACCGCGGTCGCCCCGCAGTACGGCTCGATCGAGGACTTCACCGACCTGGTGGCCGCGGCTCACGAGCGCGGGATGCGCGTGGTCGTCGACCTGGTGATGAACCACTCCTCGGACCAGCACCCGTGGTTCCAGGCGTCCCGGTCCGACCCGGAGGGCCCGTACGGGGACTTCTACGTGTGGTCCGACGACCCGACGCTCTACCAGGACGCGCGGATCATCTTCGTCGACACCGAGACGTCCAACTGGACGTTCGACCCGGTGCGGCGGCAGTACTTCTGGCACCGGTTCTTCAGCCACCAGCCGGACCTCAACTTCGACAACCCGCGCGTGGTCGAGGCCATGCACGACGTGGCGCGGTTCTGGCTGCGGCTGGGCGTCGACGGCTTCCGGCTGGACGCGGTCCCGTACCTGTACGAGCGCGACGGCACCAACTGCGAGAACCTCCCGGAGACCCACCGGTTCCTGCGCGACCTGCGGGCGATGATCGACCGCGAGTTCCCGGGCCGGATCATGCTGGCCGAGGCGAACCAGTGGCCCGAGGACGTCGTGCACTACTTCGGCACCGACGCCGAGCCCGAGTGCCACATGTGCTTCCACTTCCCGGTGATGCCCCGGATCTACTACTCGCTGCGGGACCAGCGGGCGACGTCGATCGTCGACATCCTCGCCGACACCCCGGCCGTCCCCGCCGGCGGCCAGTGGAGCACGTTCCTGCGCAACCACGACGAGCTGACGCTCGAGATGGTGTCCACCGAGGAGCGCGCGTCGATGTACGGCTGGTACGCGCCGGACTCCCGGATGCGCGCGAACATCGGCATCCGCCGCCGCCTGGCGCCGCTGCTGGACGACTCGCGCAAGGAGATCGAGCTCGCGCACGCGCTGCTGCTCTCCCTGCCCGGCAGCCCGTGCCTGTACTACGGCGACGAGATCGGCATGGGCGACAACATCTGGCTCGCCGACCGCGACGCGGTGCGCACCCCGATGCAGTGGACCCCGGACCGCAACTCCGGCTTCTCGACGGCCGACCCCGGCAAGCTCTACCTGCCGGTCATCCAGTCGCTCGTGCACCACTACAACAACGTCAACGTCGAGGCGCAGCTCGCGCAGACCACGTCGCTGCTGCACTGGGTGCGCGGCATGCTGGCGGTCCGGCGGCAGCACCCCGCGCTCGGCGTCGGCGACTTCACCGTGGTGCCGGGCGACAACGAGGCCGTGCTCGCCTTCCTGCGCCGGACCGGGTCCGAGACGCTCCTCGTGGTCGCGAACCTGGCGTCGACCGCCCGGGCGACCCGGCTCCGGCTGCCGGCGGGGCTCGCGGGCGCGGGCCTGCGGGACGTGTTCGGCGGCGCGGCGTTCCCCGACGTGGACGCCGAGGGCACCGCGACCTTCACCCTGGGGTCGCGCGACTTCTACTGGTTGGTGGTGACGCAGCCGTGACGGAGCGCCGGGTGACCCACGAGCCGCGCGACGACGCCCTGGCCGCGCTGCTCGGGCCGTGGCTGCCCGGGCGGCGGTGGTTCCCCGTGAAGGGCACACAGGCCCGGATCGCCGCGGTCGGCGGGCTGACGCTCGCGGACCCGGGTGCCGCCGGGGACGACGTCGAGGTGCGGCTCCTGCTGCTCCGCGCGGACGGCGCGGGCACGGGGGCCGTGCTGCAGGTCCCGCTCGTGCTGCGACCGGGACCGGCCGGGGACGACGACCCCGCGCTCGTCGGCCGGCTGCCCGACGGCACCGCCGTGCTCGACGGCGCCGGCCGCCCGGAGTTCGAGCGCGCCTGGCTGGCCGCCGCCGACCGGCCCGCCGACGTGCCGCCCGTGACCGCCGGCGACCTGGGCGCCCCGCGGGTGCTGCCGGGCGAGCAGTCCAACACCTCCGTGATCCTGCCCGGGGCCGGCCCGCACGGGAGCACCGCGATGCTCAAGGTGTTCCGCGGGCTGTCCGACGGCGACAACCCCGACGTCGACGTCCCGCGCGCCCTGGCCGCCGCCGGGTGGCCGCACGTGCCCCGCCCGCTCGCCTGGATGGGCGCCGAGTGGCCCGACGGCGAGCGCACCGCGCACGGCCACCTCGGCGTGCTCAGCGCGTTCGTCCCGGGTGCGACCGACGGCTTCGAGCTCGCGTGCGCGATGGCCGGCCGCGGCGAGTCGTTCGGCCCGCTCGCCGAGGAGCTCGGCGTCGTCATCGGCCAGATGCACCGCGCGCTCGCCCGGGCGCTGCCGCCGGGTCCGGCGACCCCCGTCGTCCCCGCGACCGGTGCCGCCGTCGCCGACGCGCTCGCCGAGCGGTTCGACTGGGCCCGCTCGGCGGTCCCGGAGCTCGACGGCTTCGCCGACCCGGTGGCCGCCCTCGCCGAGCGCACCCGCCTGCTGGCCGAGGTCCCCGCCCGGCAGCGGGTGCACGGCGACCTCCACCTGGGCCAGGTGCTGCGCGGCGACGGCACCTGGTACGTGCTCGACTTCGAGGGCGAGCCCCTGCTGCCCGTCGCGCAGCGCACCCGGCCCGACCTCGCCCTGCGGGACGCTGCCGGCATGCTGCGGTCCTTCGACTACGCCGCCGCGGTCGGGCACGCCCCGCACGCGTGGACCGACGTCGCCCGCACCGCGTTCCTGGCCGGCTACTCGGGGCAGACCCCCGACCTGGACCCCGGCGCCCGGGCGCACCTGCTCCGTGTCCTCGAGCTCGACAAGGCGCTGTACGAGGCCGTCTACGAGGCCCGCAACCGCCCCGACTGGCTGACGATCCCCCTGGATGCGGTCCAGCGCCTCATCGGCTGACAGACTGCTCGCCGTGACCGACCACGTGCTGTTCATCGGCGACTCCGTGACCGACTGCGACCGGCGGACCGACCCCGAGGGCCTCGGCCGCGGCTACGTCCGGCTGCTGGCGGAGGGCCCGCTCGCCGGCGCCCGCGTCACCAACCGCGGCGTGAACGGCCACCGGATCGCGGACCTCGCCGCACGGTGGGACCGCGACGTCCTCGACCAGGCGCCCGACCTGCTCTCGGTGCTCATCGGCGTCAACGACACCTGGCGGCGGTTCGACTCCGGCGAGCCCTCCCCCGTCGACGCGTTCGAGGCCACCTACCGGGACCTGCTGTCCCGGGCCCTCGCCGCCGGGGTCCGCCGGCTCGTGCTGGTCGAGCCGTTCGTCCTGCCGGTGACCGCCGACCAGGGTCGCTGGTGGGCCGAGGACCTCGGGGCGCGGGTCGACGCCGTGCACCGGGTGGCCGCCGACCACGGGGCGACGCTCGTGCCCGCGGCCGCGCACCTCACGGCCCTGGCGTCGTCCCGGGGCGCCGCGGCGCTCGCCGCGGACGGCGTGCACCCCACCGCCGACGGCCACCGCGAGCTCGCCGACCTGTGGTGGCGGACCGCCGGCGCCTGACCCGTCGCGTCTGACTGCGGGAACGCCCCGGTGGTGGTTGGGTAGGCACATGGAACGCCCGGCTGAGACGTCGCCCGTCACCGTCGACCACGACACGCTGCGCGCCGTCGCATCCGGCGCGCACCACGACCCGCACGGCGTCCTCGGCGCGCACCTGACGCCGAACGGGCTCGTCGTGCGCACCCTGCGGCCGCTGGCCGACGCGGTCGCGGTCGTCACGGCGACCGGGACCACCGCCGCCGCGCACGAGCAGGACGGCATCTGGGTGGCGCTCCTGCCCGACCGGCAGGTCGTCGACTACCGCGTCGAGGTGACCTACGGCGAGCACACCTCCCGCGTGGACGACCCGTACCGCTACCTGCCGACCGTCCAGGAGCTCGACCGGCACCTCATCCGCGAGGGCCGGCACGAGCAGCTCTGGACCGTCCTCGGCGCGAACGTGCACCGCTACCCCGGTGCCCTGGGCGAGGTCGAGGGCACCGCGTTCGCCGTCTGGGCGCCCAACGCCCGCGCCGTCCGCGTGGTCGGCGACTTCAACCACTGGCAGGGCACGACCCACGCCATGCGGTCGCTCGGCGACTCGGGCGTCTGGGAGATCTTCGTCCCCGGCGTCACGGCCGGCGCACGGTACAAGTTCGAGGTCCTCGGCGCCGACGGCACCTGGCGGCAGAAGGCGGACCCGCTGGCGAAGGGCACCGAGGTCCCGCCCGCGACCGCGTCGGTCGTCGTGGAGTCCGGCTTCCGGTGGGGCGACGACGCCTGGCTGGAGCGCCGGCGGTCCCACGACCCGCACAGCGGCCCGATGAGCATCTACGAGGTGCACCTCGGCTCCTGGCGGCAGGGACTGTCCTACCGCGACCTGGCCGCCCAGCTCACCGAGTACGTCCTCGAGATGGGCTTCACGCACGTCGAGCTGCTGCCGGTGTCCGAGCACCCCTTCGGGGGCTCCTGGGGCTACCAGGTGTCCTCGTACTACGCCCCGACCTCGCGGTTCGGCCACCCCGACGACTTCCGGTACCTCGTCGACACCCTGCACCGCGCCGGCATCGGCGTCATCCTCGACTGGGTGCCGGCGCACTTCCCCAAGGACGAGTGGGCGCTGGCCCGCTTCGACGGCACCCCGCTGTACGAGCACCCGGACCCCATGCGCGGCGAGCAGCCCGACTGGGGCACGTACGTCTTCAACTTCGGGCGCAACGAGGTCCGGAACTTCCTCGTCGCGAACGCGACCTACTGGCTCGAGGAGTTCCACGCCGACGGCCTGCGGGTCGACGCCGTCGCCTCGATGCTCTACCTCGACTACTCCCGCGAGCCCGGCCAGTGGCGGCCGAACGCGCACGGCGGCCGCGAGAACCTCGAGGCGATCGCGTTCCTCCAGGAAGCCAACGCCACGGCCTACCGGCGCACCCCCGGGGTCGTCATGATCGCCGAGGAGTCCACCGCCTGGCCCGGCGTCACCACGCCGACGAACGGCGGCGGCCTCGGCTTCGGACTCAAGTGGAACATGGGCTGGATGAACGACACGCTCCGCTACCTCGCGGAGCTGCCCATCAACCGGCGGTACCACCACCACGAGGCGACGTTCTCCCTCGTGTACGCGTTCTCCGAGCAGTTCGTCCTGCCCATCAGCCACGACGAGGTCGTGCACGGCAAGGGCTCCGTCATGCGCAAGATGCCCGGGGACGACTGGCAGCAGCTCGCCGGCGTCCGCGCCCTGCTCGGGTACCAGTGGTCGCACCCCGGCAAGCAGCTGCTCTTCATGGGCACGGAGTTCGCGCAGGGCACCGAGTGGGCGGAGTCCCGCTCCCTCGACTGGTACCTGCTCGACCACGCCCCGCACCGGGGCGTCCAGGCGTGCGTCCGGGACCTCAACGCGTTCTACCGCTCGCACTCGGCGATGTGGACGCTGGACCACAGCCCGCAGGGGTTCGAGTGGATCGACGCCAACGACGCCGACCGGAACGTCCTCGCGTACCTGCGCCGGGACGACCGCGGCGGCGTCGTGGCCGTCGTCGTGAACTTCGCGGGTGTGCCGCACGAGAACTACCGGCTGGCCCTCCCCCAGGGCGGGACATGGGTCGAGGCGATCAACACGGACGCCGAGGTCTACGGCGGGTCCGGGGTGGGGAACCTCGGGCGCGTGCAGGCGCGGCCGGAGCCGTACCACGGGCGCGCGTTCTCGGCGACGCTGCGGGTGCCGCCGTTGGGCGTGCTGTACCTCGTCCCGGCCTGACCTCCCCCGGGCGTCGCGCGCGTCCGGGACCCGTGACACGGGATGACGCCGGGCCGCGTGCCGCGCCGCCCGCGGGTGCCGGTGTTGGACCACCGCGCGCCGCTCTCCGGCAGCCTCCGTACGCCCCAGCACCCACCGAGAGTGCAGCAGATGCTGCCTCGAGCGGCGGCGGTTTCAGGCGGCGGTTGCAACGAGTAGGTCGTTGAGTCGTTGTGCGGGATTCTGCCAGCCGAGGGTTTCGCGGGGTCGGCCGTTGAGCTCGCGGGCGACGGCGTCGAGGTCGTCCTGGGTGTAGGTGCGGAAGTCGGTCGAGGACCGGGGGAAGTACTGGCGCAGCAGCCCGTTGGTGTTCTCGTTGCTTCCGCGCTGCCAGGGCGAGTGCGGGTCGCAGAAGAACACCCGGCAGCCTGTGGCCAGGGTGAACGCCGCGTGCTGGGCCATCTCGGATCCCTGGTCCCAGGTCAAGGTCTTGGCCAGCTCGCCCGGGACCCGGCCCATCAGGTCGATCAGGACCCGGGTGACCTCCTCGGAGACCCGGGAGTTCGGCAGCGCCCCCAGCATCACGAACCGGGTGGACCGCTCGACCAGCGTGATGATCGCCGAGGACCCCCGCGCCCCGATCACCAGGTCACCTTCCCAGTGCCCCGGGACCGCCCGATCAGCGGCCTCGGCGGGTCTGGTCGAGATGTTCAGGTCCCCGATCCAGGTCTTCGCGCCCCGGCCGGCCGACGCAACCCGTGACTGAGGTCGGCGCGCTGCGCGCCCCGAGCGCAGCGCGACCTGCCGGTCCAGCTCCGCGCGCATCCCGCCGCGGGCCTGGTAGTAGATCGCCTGGTAGATCGTCTCGTGGGACACCCACTGCTCCGGTCGGTCGGGGAACTCCTGACGCAACCAGTGTGCGATCTGCCGAGGCGACCACCGTTGCGCGAGCTTGGCGGCGACCACCGGCCAGAGTCGACCCGGGAACGGCGCGCGACCCTTGACGTTCGCGTTCCCGATCAGCTTGCCGGCCCGGGGGCGCCGCGCGCGCCGGGCGGCCCGGGCGTGGGCGTTGCCGTGGGCGTAGACCCACCGGTAGGCCCCGCCGCGACCGGCCCGACCCGAATGAGCACCACCAGGATGCCGCGACCCGGCCCCACCCAAGTGCATACCCCGGTAGGAGTTGTTCCGCGTGACCTCACGCCAGACCGTCGAGCGATCACGCCCGATCGCCCGACCGATCGCCGGGAACGTCAGCCCCTGACCGAACAACACCTCGATCTGCGCCCGCTCCTGCAGCGACAACCTCGAACCAGCCATGCCACGCACCCTCCCGGTGAGGACCACGTTGCAACAACCACCTGACGCCAAGGGCCGGGATGCCGCATCTGCTGCACTCTCGGCACACGGCGGGGGCCCACGGTGTGCGGAGAGCGCGGGGCGGCCGAGCGCTCATGGACGCGCACGGCGAACCTGACGGCGTCCGGGGCCCCGTGCGATCTCGCGAAAGTCCTCGGGAAACAGAAGAAGCCACCCCAGCGATGGGGTGGCTTCTTCTGAATGATGTCCGGCGGCGTCCTACTCTCCCACACCCTGGCGAGTGCAGTACCATCGGCGCTGAAGGGCTTAGCTTCCGGGTTCGGAATGGGACCGGGCGTTTCCCCTTCGCTATGACCGCCGTAACTCTGTCGAACTGTCAACACGGGACACCCCTCGGGTTCGAAGGGTACGTGCTCGTGGTTCGGGAACCGCACAGTGGACGCGTAGCAAAAAGTATGAGTGGTGAAGTTGTCGGCTTATTAGTACCGGTCAGCTGCGAGAGTCTTGAGTCCTCTCTTCCACATCCGGCCTATCTACCCGGTGGTCTAGCCGGGAGCCTCTCGGGGCAAGCCCCGTGGAAACCTCATCTTGAAGCAGGCTTCCCGCTTAGATGCTTTCAGCGGTTATCCCTTCCGAACGTAGCCAACCAGCCGTGCTCCTGGCGGAACAACTGGCACACCAGAGGTTCGTCCGTCCCGGTCCTCTCGTACTAGGGACAGCCCTTCTCAAGTTTCCTGCGCGCGCAGCGGATAGGGACCGAACTGTCTCACGACGTTCTAAACCCAGCTCGCGTACCGCTTTAATGGGCGAACAGCCCAACCCTTGGGACCTACTCCAGCCCCAGGATGCGACGAGCCGACATCGAGGTGCCAAACCATGCCGTCGATATGGACTCTTGGGCAAGATCAGCCTGTTATCCCCGGGGTACCTTTTATCCGTTGAGCGACGGCGCTTCCACAAGCCACCGCCGGATCACTAGTTCCGACTTTCGTCCCTGCTCGACCTGTCAGTCTCACAGTCAAGCTCCCTTGTGCACTTGCACTCGCCACCTGATTGCCAACCAGGCTGAGGGAACCTTTGAGCGCCTCCGTTACATTTTAGGAGGCAACCGCCCCAGTTAAACTACCCACCAGGCACTGTCCCTGATCCGGATTACGGACCGAGGTTAGATGTCCAGAGCGACCAGAGTGGTATTTCAACGTTGACTCCACCGACACTGGCGTGCCGGCTTCACAGTCTCCCACCTATCCTACACAAGCCGCACCGAACACCAATACCAAGCTATAGTAAAGGTCCCGGGGTCTTTCCGTCCTGCTGCGCGTAACGAGCATCTTTACTCGTAGTGCAATTTCGCCGAGTTCGCGGTTGAGACAGCGGAGAAGTCGTTACGCCATTCGTGCAGGTCGGAACTTACCCGACAAGGAATTTCGCTACCTTAGGATGGTTATAGTTACCACCGCCGTTTACTGGGGCTTAAATTCTGAGCTTCGCCTTGCGGCTGACCCGTCCTCTTAACCTTCCAGCACCGGGCAGGCGTCAGTCCGTATACATCGTCTTGCGACTTCGCACGGACCTGTGTTTTTAGTAAACAGTCGCTTCTCCCTGGTCTCTGCGGCCCTCCACGCTTCCCGGGCAAGCCGGTACACGCTTCAGGCCCCCCTTCTCCCGAAGTTACGGGGGCATTTTGCCGAGTTCCTTAACCACGATTCTCTCGATCGCCTTGGTATTCTCTACCTGACCACCTGAGTCGGTTTAGGGTACGGGCGGCTAGAACCTCGCGTCGAAGCTTTTCTCGGCAGCATAGGATCACCCAATCATCCAGCATACGCTGTCACCATCGGTTCTCAGGCTGTGTGAGTGGCGGATTTGCCTACCACTCGCCCTACGGCCTTGGACGTGGACTACCATCGCCACGCTGGGCTACCTTCCTGCGTCACTCCTGTTAATACGCTTACCTACTACCGGATCGGGTCACGCGCTCCCCGTGACGGTGACTCCCGAAGGAGTCGGTGTCACGGCTCGGGCGTTTAGCATCACCGGGCTCGGTATGGGCGGTTCTTCGCCGGTACGGGAATATCAACCCGTTGTCCATCGACTACGCCTGTCGGCCTCGCCTTAGGTCCCGACTTACCCAGGGCGGATTAGCCTGGCCCTGGAACCCTTGGTCATTCGGCGGACGGGTTTCTCACCCGTCATTCGCTACTCATGCCTGCATTCTCACTCGTGTGGCGTCCACCACTGGGTTACCCCGCAGCTTCACCCGCCACACGACGCTCCCCTACCCATCCACACGCCTGGACCACGAAGGCCTAGCGCAATGTGTGAATGCCACAGCTTCGGCGGTATACTTGAGCCCCGCTACATTGTCGGCGCGGAATCACTTGACCAGTGAGCTATTACGCACTCTTTCAAGGGTGGCTGCTTCTAAGCCAACCTCCTGGTTGTCTGTGCAACTCCACATCCTTTCCCACTTAGCATACGCTTAGGGGCCTTAGCTGGTGGTCTGGGCTGTTTCCCTCTCGACTACGGAGCTTATCCCCCGCAGTCTCACTCCCGCGCTCTCACTTACCGGCATTCGGAGTTTGGCTAACGTCAGTAACCTGGTAGGGCCCATCGGCTATCCAGTAGCTCTACCTCCGGCAAGAAACACGCGAGGCTGCACCTAAATGCATTTCGGGGAGAACCAGCTATCACGAAGTTTGATTGGCCTTTCACCCCTAACCACAGGTCATCCCCCCGGTTTTCAACCCAGGTGGGTTCGGTCCTCCACGCGGTCTTACCCGCGCTTCAACCTGCCCATGGCTAGATCACTTCGCTTCGGGTCTAGAGCACGCGACTGTGACGCCCTATTCGGACTCGCTTTCGCTACGGCTTCCCCACACGGGTTAACCTCGCCACGTACCACTAACTCGCAGGCTCATTCTTCAAAAGGCACGCCGTCACCCCTGCTAGGGAGGCTCCGACGGATTGTAGGCACACGGTTTCAGGTACTATTTCACTCCCCTCCCGGGGTACTTTTCACCTTTCCCTCACGGTACTTGTCCGCTATCGGTCACTAGGTAGTATTTAGGCTTAGCAAGTGGTCTTGCCAGATTCACACGGGATTTCTCGGGCCCCGTGCTACTTGGGATCCCCTTCGGGAGGTCACGTCATTTCGTCTACGGGGGTACCACCCTCTGTGCCGGGCCTTTCAATGCCCTTCGACTATAACGAGACTTTCTGACTCCCTGCTGACTCGGCAGAATCAGCTGAAAGGTCCCACAACCCCGTACACGCAACGCCTGCCGGCTTGACACGCATACGGTTTGGCCTGATCCGCTTTCGCTCGCCACTACTCACGGAATATCTCTTCCTGCCGGTACTGAGATGTTTCACTTCCCGGCGTTCCCTCCACACACCCTATATATTCAGGTGCAGGTCACACGACATGACTCGTGCGGGGTTTCCCCATTCGGACATCCTCGGATCACGGTTCGTTTGCCAACTCCCCGAGGCTTATCGCAGGCTACCACGTCCTTCTTCGGCTCCTAGTGCCAAGGCATTCACCCTGTGCCCTTAAAAACTTGACCACAAAGACATACTTTAAAAGATGCTCGCGTCCACTGTGCAGTTCTCAAACAACGAACGATCCCCGACCTCCCGCCGGCGCCTACCCACCGCCCCGAAGAGCAGCTGGCGGTTCGACCGACCGACCGGGCCCGTCATGAAGCAACCTCCCTCGCGGGCTGTTCCCTCAGGACCCAACAGCGTGCCTGGGCGACCGACCCGACCCGGCGGTGCGCGTTCCATCCCGAAGGAGTACTGACGCGATGCCGGCCCGAGCGGGCCGCCGTAGTTGATGTTCCACCCTTGAGCACCACCCCCGACGCGTTCGGCCGGGGCATGGCCTCTGCACGACCCCACCGAAGCAGGGCGTGTCAGATGCTCCTTAGAAAGGAGGTGATCCAGCCGCACCTTCCGGTACGGCTACCTTGTTACGACTTAGTCCCAATCGCCAGTCCCACCTTCGACGGCTCCCCCTCAAAGAGTTGGGCCACCGGCTTCGGGTGTTACCGACTTTCGTGACTTGACGGGCGGTGTGTACAAGGCCCGGGAACGTATTCACCGCAGCGTTGCTGATCTGCGATTACTAGCGACTCCGACTTCATGGGGTCGAGTTGCAGACCCCAATCCGAACTGAGACCGGCTTTTTGGGATTCGCTCCACCTCGCGGTATCGCAGCCCTTTGTACCGGCCATTGTAGCATGCGTGAAGCCCAAGACATAAGGGGCATGATGATTTGACGTCATCCCCACCTTCCTCCGAGTTGACCCCGGCAGTCTCCTATGAGTCCCCGGCATGACCCGCTGGCAACATAGGACGAGGGTTGCGCTCGTTGCGGGACTTAACCCAACATCTCACGACACGAGCTGACGACAACCATGCACCACCTGTACACCGACCTTGCGGGGCAACCATCTCTGGAAGTTTCCGGTGTATGTCAAGCCTTGGTAAGGTTCTTCGCGTTGCATCGAATTAATCCGCATGCTCCGCCGCTTGTGCGGGCCCCCGTCAATTTCTTTGAGTTTTAGCCTTGCGGCCGTACTCCCCAGGCGGGGCACTTAATGCGTTTGCTGCGGCACGGAACTCGTGGAATGAGCCCCACACCTAGTGCCCAACGTTTACGGCATGGACTACCAGGGTATCTAATCCTGTTCGCTCCCCATGCTTTCGCTCCTCAGCGTCAGTTGCGGCCCAGAGACCTGCCTTCGCCATCGGTGTTCCTCCTGATATCTGCGCATTCCACCGCTACACCAGGAATTCCAGTCTCCCCTACCGCACTCTAGTCTGCCCGTACCCACTGCAAGCCCGAGGTTGAGCCTCGAGTTTTCACAGCAGACGCGACAAACCGCCTACGAGCTCTTTACGCCCAATAATTCCGGACAACGCTTGCGCCCTACGTATTACCGCGGCTGCTGGCACGTAGTTAGCCGGCGCTTCTTCTGCAGGTACCGTCACTTGCGCTTCTTCCCTGCTGAAAGAGGTTTACAACCCGAAGGCCTTCATCCCTCACGCGGCGTCGCTGCATCAGGCTTGCGCCCATTGTGCAATATTCCCCACTGCTGCCTCCCGTAGGAGTCTGGGCCGTGTCTCAGTCCCAGTGTGGCCGGTCGCCCTCTCAGGCCGGCTACCCGTCGTCGCCTTGGTGGGCCGTTACCCCACCAACAAGCTGATAGGCCGCGAGTCCATCCCTGACCGATAAATCTTTCCAACCGCATCGGATGCCCGAGCGGCACGTATCCGGTATTAGACCTCGTTTCCAAGGCTTATCCCAGAGTCAGGGGCAGGTTACTCACGTGTTACTCACCCGTTCGCCACTGATCCCCCCAGCAAGCTGGGGTTCACCGTTCGACTTGCATGTGTTAAGCACGCCGCCAGCGTTCGTCCTGAGCCAGAATCAAACTCTCCGTAAATGTCTACTGGTCCCCACCACCCGAAAGCGGTGGACAACCGACACACGAAACGACCCCCACCCGCTGGCGAGCGGGGATCAGTCAATTCGGCTTCTGCAGGAACCGACCCGACGGGGTCGGACTCGGCTCCCAATCGAAACCAAGACCCACCACACGAACCAGTCACCCCGAACGAGGCGACCAACCCGAGCGATGAACCATCTTGGCATCAACTACTAGGCACACTGTTGAGTTCTCAAAGAACAGACGCGCATCCCCCACTCACCCTTGCGGGCTCCTGGCCGGAGGCAACCGTTCAAACTTATCCGATCCGCTTCGGCCGGTCAAGTCCGTTCCGGACCGTCCGACCTGCGAGGATCGATCCTCGGCACGTCCGTCGGCGGGCACACATGTCCCGTCGAGTCCTTGCCAAGGGGGTGGTCTCCCCCGGGACCAGCCACCGGGATCATCCTCGGTGTCTGTTCCTCCCTGTCGGGGCGACGTCGTAGAACATTACGCAGTCCGGGGCGGGAGCGTCAACTCCGCTCCGCGTGACCCCGGTCACCCGCATGAACACGGGGATCTGCACCCCACCGGCGCCCTGGCCTCCCGGAACGGCCGGCGGCCCGCACCTCCCGTAGGTGGTGCGGGCCGCCCGGCTCGGGACGGATCGCTCAGTACAGGGCGCTGGCCAGCGCGCGGCGGGCGGCCGCGACCCGGGGGTCCTCCTGGCCGACCACGTCGAACAGCTCGACCAGCCGCACGCGCACCCGCTCCCGGTCGGCGCCGGCGGTCACCCGCACGGTGTCGACGAGCCGGGCGAAGGCGTCCTCGACCTGCCCCCCGAGGACGTCGACGTCGGCGACGGCGAGCTGCGCGTCCACGTCGCGCGGGTCCTCGGCCGCCGCGGTGCGCACGGCGGCGAGGTCGACGTCGCGGGTGCGGGTGAGGAGGCCCACCTGGGCCAGACCGGCCCGCGCCATGTCGTCGCGCGGGTTCTCCCGCAGCGCCTGCTCGTAGGCGGCGGCCGCCGCCGGCAGGTCGTCGCGCTCGATCGCGTCGTACGCCTCCTGGTGCAGCGGGGGCAGCGGCGGCTCCTCCGGCTCGGGCTCCGGCTCGGGTGCGCCGTCGCGCGGCGGGACCGTCCCCGTGATGCCGTTCGCCGCCGCGGCCTCGAGCACCTGGTCGAGGACGCCGCGCACCTGGTCCAGCTGCGGGACTCCCTGGAACAGCGGCAGCGGCTGCCCCGCGAGCACCGCGACCACCGAGGGCACGGACTGCGCCTGGAACGCCGCGGCCACCTGCGGGTTGGCCTCCGAGTCGATGCGGGCGAGCAGCAGCCGGCCGGCGTACTGGTCCGCCAGCGTCCCGAGGTCGCGCGCGAGGTTGATGCTGGCCTCGCTCCACGACGCCCACAGCAGCACGACCACGGGGTGCTGGGTCGAGGACTGCACCAGCGCGGGGAAGCCCTCGGTGTCGACGTCGACCACGTAGGCGCCCGGTGCCGGGAGACCGCCGGGGGTCCCGGGCGCCGGGGTCGCCGGGCGACCGAGCCCCGACAGGTCGATCGCGCCCCGCACGTCGAGGCGCGGCTGGTGGGCCGGGTTCTGGCTCATGCTGCTGTGCTCCTGATCTCGCGTGTGCTCACGATGTCACGGGACCCGGCGTCAGGAGCCGGTCACCGCGGTCCGGGCGTGCTCGGCGGCCAGCAGCCGCACCTGCTGCTCCCCGCCGGCGGGCGGCACGTACAGCGCGACCACGTCGGTCCAGGTCCGCACCAGGCTCTGCGACACGCTGCCCACGCCGGCGAGCGCCGCGTCGAACGGGTCGCTGAGCGTGATGCTGCCCTGGCTGAGGGTCGCCGTCGTGACGGTGCTCAGCTCGCCGACGACGATCGCGCCGCCGTCGTCGGTCCGCAGGGCCGTCACCTGGTCGGCCACGGGTGACACCGTCTCGGCGACCGACGCGATCTCCTGCAGGCTGGCCGCCGTCTGGGCGCGGGCCTCGGTGAGGGCCGTGCGGAAGAAGTCCGCGGGGAAGGTCGCCGCGTACGCCGACGCGTCCCCGTTGGTGAGGACGTCCGCGTACTGGGCGACGGCCTCGGCCGGGCTCAGCAGCAGGCTGTCGTCGTCGGGCGCCACCGGCTCGCTGCCGACCTCGGGCCGCTCGGTCGCCGGCATCTCGACGGACGGGCCGAGCCGTGCCCAGCCCCACAGCCGGTACGGCTCGCGCGGCCCGGCCTGCTCCAGGACGAGCAGCAGCGGGGCCTGGAGGTCGTCCGGCTGCTCCGTGACGACCATCTGCGTGCGCGGCCAGTCGGTCGTGCTCGGGACGATCAGGGTCTGCGCGGACGTCGGCAGCGCGACAGGCGGACGGGCACCCCCGGTCGCCGTCGCGCGGACGTACTCGGCGGTCCTGATCGCGAGCGCCGGACCGGTCACGCGCGCCGGCAGCCCGGCGGGGTCGAGCGCGGCGTCGCCCGCGGCGAGCACCTCGCCGACCTGGTCGAGGACCGACGACGACTGCGTCACCGTCAGCACGGGCGGCGGCACCGCGGGGACGGCGTCGGGCACCGGCTCCGGGACCGGGGTCGCGCAGGCTGCGAGGCCGAGCGCGGCCGCGAGCACCACGGCGGCTCCGGCGGACCGGCGGCGGCGTGCGGCCCCGACGGGGCGGGGGGCGGGGCGTGCCGTCATCGGTCCTCCTCCGTGCGCTTCTGGTCGCCGTCCGGTGCCGTGCCGCCCTCCTCCGGGAACCCCCACATGCGGCGCCAGGCGTCGGCCCGGCCGGCCTGCGCGGCGGCATCCGCCTCGGACTCGCCGGCGAGCGGCGCCGCCCCGGTCCCGGGGGCGGCGGCGCGCGGTGGCGCCGACGGCGTGGCGGGGACGCCCGGGGTCGGCGACCAGGCGGTCGCCGGCGCCGGGGTGGCGGGCGGCGGCGCGTCCCGGGGCGGGGTCTCGGGGGTCTCGGCGCGACCCCGGCGCCACGGCAGCCGGGAGGCGAGGCCGCCGCGAGGGCGGTCCTGCTCCGGCCGGCCGGTCGCGGGGGGCGCCGCGGGCGCGGGCGTCGACGGCGTGGGCGTCCCGGGTGCGGGCGTCGTGGGCGGCGTCGCCGGCGCGGCGGCCGGAGCGCCCGGCGGCACCGGTGCGTCCGAGCCCGGTGCGGCCGGCGTCGCGGTGCGGGGCGCGGTCGCGCCGGGCGCCGTCGCTCCGGGTACGGCCGGCCCGGCCGTCGTCGGCGCACCCCCCGAGGACCCGGTCGCCGAGGTCGGCGCCCCCGTGCCACGCGTCGGCGTCGGCGTCGGTGCGCCCGCGGACCGCGGCTCGCGCGCCCCGCGCTCCGGGCCGGTCCCGGCCGGGCTCTCCCCGCCGGTCGCGCGCCCCGCGGCCGGCCCGGTCTCCGCGGGGACCGCCGGGACCGTCCCGGTGACGGCGGGGACCGCCCCCGTCACCACGGGCACGGCACCGGTGGCCGGGCGACGCCCGCGGCGACGGGCCGCGGCTGCGGCTGCCGCGGCGGCCGCCTCGGCCTCGCGGATCTGCCGCCGGGTGAGCGGGGCGCCCGTCGCGCTGATCGTGGTGACCGGGATGGCCCCGGTCGGCATGGCGGTCGTGTCCGCGGCGGCGGCGTCGGCGGGGGCGACGACGGCGATCTGCCCCGTGGTCACGGGGTGCCAGCCGGCGTCCGGGCCCTCGCGACGCTGCCGCAGGATGCGGACGAGGAGCACCGCCGCGACGGCGAGCAGCAGCACGCCGAGCGCCACGCCGGGCCACAGCCACGGCGTGGTCACGGTCTGCGGCCAGGAGAGGTCGAGCACGGGCGCGCTGTCGCCGAGGGAGACGGCGAGCAGCGACCAGCGGCCGTCCTGCGCGGGCCACTCGAGCGTCGCGGACCCGTCGCCGGTGACCTGCGCGACCCACATGTCGGACCCGGTCGGGTCGGCGGCCTGCGCGGCGGTCTCCGCCTCGGCGGCGCTCGCCGAGGGGCTGGGCTCCGCCGTCGCCGCGGCGTCCGCGGTCGGCGTCGGGGTCGGGGTCGCTCCCGGCGCCGGCCCCCCCGCGGTCGTCGCCAGCGTGTGCCAGTCGGACAGCCCCGTGACGCGCTCGTACGGGTCGGCACCGACCCACGCGGTGACGTCGGTGTCCCGACCGACGGCCAGCACCACCGGCGACCCCTCGGCCCGGACGGTGATCGTCACGGGGTCGCCGGCGACCTCGAGCACCCCGGGGTCGGTCACCAGGGTGCGGGTCCCGCCCCCGGGTGCGGCGGTGGCGACCAGGGGGTCGTCGGCCCGCCACACCGTGGCCGAGGCGACGCCGAGCGCGATGGCGGCGACGCCGAGCACGGCGAGGACGGCGGCGATGAGTCGCTGGAGCACGCGTCTTCCTCTCGAACGTGACGGCCCAGGATAGGCGAGCGACCTCGGAGTCCGCGCACGACCCGTGCCGCGAGGAGTACCGGAACCGCCCCGAAGGAGTACCGCGCGGGGTGCACCGCGCCCGGTTCGCCCGGATACGCTGGACGGCGGACCGCGGGCCGACCGACGCCCCGAGCCTCCCCCGCGGAGGCGGTCCCCACAAGCGCTCGCGCGCTCCCGCAGGAGGAACTTCGTGGCAGACGACCGTACGCCCTTCCCGGTGGTCAACTTCCGTGGCTACGACCGCGGACCCGTCGACACCCGCATGGACGAGCTCGAGCGCGCGCTGGCCGACGCCCGCAGCCAGGTGTCGTCGCTCGACGAGCGGGTGCTGCAGATCTCCGGCGAGCTGTCCGAGGCGCACCGCCAGCTGCGCGAGGCCGAGCGGCCGACGTACTCGGGACTCGGCTCCCGCATCGAGATGCTGCTGCGCTCCGCGGAGGAGCAGTCCTCCGACGTGGTGCAGCAGGCGAACGCCCAGGCGTCCGACGCCCTGGCCCGCGCGCGCCTGGCCGCCGGCCAGCTCCGGGCCCGCGCGGAGAACGAGGTCGCGGAGATGCTGGCGACCGCCCGCCGCGAGGCGACCGAGGAGCGCTCGACCGCGCACACCGAGGCGGAGAGCGCCCTGGCGGGGGCCCAGCGCCGCGCCGAGGAGCTCGTCGGGTCGGCCGAGCGGGAGGCCGCACGGATCCAGACGGCGATCCAGACCGAGGAGAGCGAGCGCCGCGCGACCCTCGAGCGCGAGCTCGGGACGCTCCGGGCCACCGTCGAGCGCGAGACGACGGAGCTCCGGATCAGCACCGAGCAGGCGGCCGAGGCGCTGCGCTCGACGACCGAGGCGGAGACCACCGCCCTGCGCGCGGACGCCGAGCGCTACGACCAGGACCTGCGCCAGCGCGCGGACGCCGAGACCACCGCGCTGCGGCAGCGGGTGACCTCGGAGCTCGCGGAGCTGCGCACCGAGGCCGAGCGGTGGTCCGCGATGCAGCGGTCGCTCGCCGCCACGGAGATCGCCGAGGCCCGCCAGGTGGCCGGCGAGGAGATCACGTCGCTGCGCGCCGAGGCCCAGGCGCACGCGGACGCCGTGCGGTCCGCCGCCGAGCGGGCCGCGACCGAGCTGCAGCAGCGCGTCGCCGCCGAGACCGCCGCGCTGCGGGCCGAGGCCGAGCAGTACTCCGGCTTCGTCCGGGCCAGCGCCGACCGGGAGACCGGCGAGCTGCGCGCGGCCGTCGCCGACGAGGTCGCCGCGGCCCGCCAGGAGGCCGAGCAGGCCCTGACCGCGCAGCGCGCGGAGGCTGAGCAGTACGTCGCGGAGCTGCGCGCGACCGCGGAGCGCGAGACCACCGAGCTGCGCGAGCGCACCGGGCACGAGGTCGCCACCCTGCGCGCCCTCGCCGAGCGGGAGACCACGGAGCTGCGCGAGCGGACCGAGCGGGACGCGACGGAGCTGCGCGAGCGCACCGAGCGCGAGGCCGCCGAGCTGCGCGAGTCCACGCGGCTCGAGGTGGAGCGCCAGCTCACCGAGGCGTCCCGCGCGGCCGAGGAGCAGCGCTCGCGGGCGCGCACCGAGTCCGACGCGATGCTCGCCCAGGCGCGCCAGGCGCTCGCGGACGCGGAGCTGCAGATCGCCGCCCAGCGGGAGGCCGCCGAGCGCGCCGACGCCGAGCGGCACGCCACCGCCCGCGCCGAGACCGAGAAGCTGGTCGCGGACGCCGAGGCGCACGCCGCCGACGCGGAGCAGCGGGTCGCCAAGGCCCTGGAGCAGGCGGAGAAGATCCGCGTCGACTCCCAGACCCAGGCCAAGGAGCTGCTGTCGAACGCCCGGCAGAACGCGGACCGCGTCGTCGCCGAGGCCCGCGAGCACGCCGAGAAGACCCTGTCCGAGTCGATGTCCGAGGCGGAGCGCGAGCGCACGACCGCCCAGCGCCAGGTCGAGGACCTCAACCGGCAGCGGGAGTCGATCACGTCCTACCTGGACGAGCTGCGCAACCTGCTCGGCCACGAGCCGGTGCCGACCAAGCAGACCCTGGAGCGCGCCGACGCGGCGCAGGCGCAGTTCGACGCGAAGCAGGCCCGTCCCGCGGCCCGGCCGGCCCGCGGCGGCAAGAGCCGCCCGGCGCCCGTGTCGGCCGCCGGTTCCGCGGCGGCGGCGGCGCCCGCGATGGACGTGAAGGACGCGGACGACGCGAAGCCCGGCGCCCCGGAGGACGCTGCGGCCGGCGCGCCGGACGCCCCGGCCGCCCCCGAGGCCCCCGCGACCGAGCAGCCGCAGCCGTCCGACGCCCCCGGGGCCGCGCCCGCCGCGGAGCAGCCCGCCGCCGAGGCGCCCGCGCAGGACGCCCCGGCCGACGGGGACGAGGTCGTGGCCGGCGACCGGTGACGACGCCCGACGACGACTGGCGCTCCCGCCGCCGCGAGGCGGCCGACGCCCACGAGGCCGCGCTGCGCGCCCGGCGGCAGGCCGAGTCCGCCCGCGCCCGGGAGCTCATCGCGCGGTTCGTCGCGGACGCGGCCGAGCGCGGCGTGGCGCCGGTGCCGCTGCACGCCCAGGGGTACGGCGGGCGCGGCCGGTACCGCACCCCGCTGGCGGGCTGGTACCTCCGCAAGGACCGGACGGTCGCGGTCGGGACGGACGGCGGCTTCTACGTGCTGACCGTGCCGCCGTCGCTGGCGGCCCGCCTGCGCGGCGTCCGCCCGGAGCCCCAGGACCCGCCGCTCGTCCTGGGCGCCGGCGGCAAGGACGGCGAGTCGCTGGACCTCCCGATCGCCCTGGCGCGCGCGCTCGGCGACGCCTGACCCGGGCCCGCTGCGGGCGAGCCCGCGCGCCCGAGGCGGCACCTCGCGCGCATCCGGGCAGGCCCCGGAGCACCCCCGCTGATCGGGTCATGCCCCGTCGGCGCGGCGGCACGACGGTACGGGGCGCGGCCGCGGCGCGCGCCGCTCAGGCGCGGGCGAGCAGGGTGGCGAGCGCCTCGGCGACCGGGCGGGGGGTCTCCACCGCCGTGAGGTGGCCGGCCCCGGGGACGACCACGGGCTCGACGCGCAGCGCGTCCGCCATGCGGCGGGCCTCCGCGACCGGGGTCGGCTGGTCCTCCTCCCCGACCAGCACCAGCCCGGGGCCGTCGTACGCCTCGAGCACCGCCGTCCGGTCGGGGCGGGCCGCCATCGCGCGCTGCGACCACGCGACGCCGGCGGGCGGCTGCGCGGCGATCCACGCCCCGACGCGCGCGTCGACGCCCCGGTCGCGCGCGTCGGCGCCGAGGAGAGCGGCCGCCATCGGCAGCACCTCGTCCACCGTGCCGGCCGCCTCGACGACGTCGGCGACCCGCAGCCGGTTCGCCTGCGCCTCGTCGGTGTCGGCGGTCGACTTCGTGTCGAGCAGGCCCAGCCCGGCGACGAGGTCCGGGTGCCGCTCCGCGAGCGCCAGGGCGACGTAGCCCCCCATCGACAGCCCGGCGACGACGGCGCGGCGGTGCCCCGCCCGGGCGAGCGCCTCGGCCACGGCGTCCGCGGACGCCTCGATCGACGGCTCGGGCAGCGGCACGCCCTGGGCGGCGCCGAGGCCCGGCAGGTCGGGGGCGAGCACCGGGCCGGGCAGCAGCGCGGCGACCTCCCCCCACATCCGGGAGTCCAGCGGGAAGGCGTGCAGCAGCACGAGCGGCAGCCCGGTGCCGGGGCGCAGGGCGTGCAGGACGGCGGTGGCGTGCGGGCGGGCGTGCGTCATGCGTCCTCCTCGGGGGTGCCGGCGGCGGCCTGCTCGCTCGGGCCGTCCCAGGTGGCCGGGAGCGGGACGGGGAAGCCGGGGCGCACGTGGCGGACGATCTCGTCGAGCACGCGGCGGACGTACGCCTCCCCCACCCACAGGTGCTTCGCCCCGTCGACGCCGATCACCTCGGCCTGGTGCACGCGGGCGAACCGCTCGCGGGCCTCGGCGGGGCGCAGGTAGTCGTCGTGCTCCGGGACGAGCACGACGAGCGGCTTGCCGTCGGCGTCCCACGCGTCGAGGTCGGCGTCGGTGGCGCGGTGCAGCGGCGGCGACAGCAGGACCGCGCCCTCGACGGCCGGGTCGAGCCCGTGCATGAGGGTGAGCTCGGTGCCGAACGACCAGCCGACCAGCCAGGGGTGCGGCAGGTCGCGGAACTCGGCGAGCTCGATGGCGGCGTGCACGTCGAACTTCTCGGACCGGCCCTCGTCGAACGCGCCCTGCGACGTGCCGCGCGGGCTGGACGTGCCGCGCGTGTTGAACCGGAGCACGGCGAGGTCCGCGAGCGCCGGCAGCCGCCAGGCCGCCTTGCGGAGCACGTGCGAGTCCATGTAGCCGCCGTGCGTCGGCAGCGGGTGCAGCGTGACCAGCGTCGCGGCGGGGGGCTTCGGCGTCCCGTCCGGGTGCACCGGCAGGGCGAGCTCGCCGACCAGGGTCAGGCCGTCGGCGGTGTGCAGCTCGACGTCCTCGCGGTGCGCGGGCAGGACGGTCAGCGAGCGGATCGGGGCGGGGGCGGCGTCGGTGGTCATCGCCGTCGAGCGTAGTCCGGGGGGCGGGGCCGGGCGCGGGCCCGGGCGCGGGGCCGTCAGCGCCGCGTCGGCCGCCGTCGCCCCCGGGCCGACCAGCACGCCGTGTGCCAGTGCCGCCGGTCCGCGAGCGCCGCGTCCGCCCCGAACATCCCGTCGGCCGCCCAGGCGACGACGTGCGGCGTGCCCGGCGCGATCTCCTGGTCGCAGCCCGGGCAGCGGAACGTGCGCTCCGAGCCGCCGACGCGCTGGACGGTCCACGTGCCGTCGGCGGCCTCCTCGGAGGTGCGCCCGCCCCGGACCCGCTCGGCGTCGAGCGGGACGTGCTCGGCGGTGTACGGGCGCTTGCCGGAGCGGCGGGTGGAGGGCACGCCCCCATGATCCCGGACGCGCCGGAGGGCGGCCACCACGCGGGCGGCCGCCCTCCGGGCGCGGACGTCAGGACAGCGTCGCGGCCGTCTCCGCCGGCGCGATGGTCCGGGTCGCGACGAGGTCGCGGTACCAGAGCGCCGAGTCCTTCAGCGTGCGCTCCCCCGTCGGGTAGTCGACCCGGATGATGCCGAACCGGCGGTCGTAGCCGTACGCCCACTCGAAGTTGTCCATCAGCGACCACACGAAGTACCCGCGCACGTCGGCGCCGGCGTCCATCGCGGCACCCACGGCGTCGATGTGGTCGTGCAGGTACTCGACGCGGGGCAGGTCGTGCACCCGGCCGTCGGCGGACACCTCGTCGTAGAACGCGGCGCCGTTCTCGGTGACGGCCATCGGCAGCCCGGGGTAGCGGCGGTGCAGGTCGAGCAGCAGCTCGGTCAGGCCCTCGGGCTCGATGTTCCAGCCCATCGCGGTGTGCGGGCCGGGCAGCGGCAGCCACTCGACGTCGTCGCAGCCGACCCACGGGCTCACGACGGAGGACCGGTGCCCGTCGGGGCCCGGGGTGCCGTCGCCGACCGGGGGCGTGCCGCGCCGCACCTTGCCGGTGGAGTAGTAGTTCACGCCGAGCAGGTCGATCGGGACGCGGATGAGCTCGAGGTCGCCGTCCTGCACGAAGGACCAGTCCGTGAGGTGGGCGGTCTGGGCGAACACCTGCTCCGGGTACCGGCCCTCGAGCAGCGGCTGCAGGAACACCTCGTTGGCGACGGTGTCGACCTCGCGCTTGGCGGCGACGTCCTCGGGCGCGTCGGAGGCGGCGCGGGTCACGTGCAGGTTGAGCGTGATCGACACCTGCGCGGCGTCGCCGAGCACCTCGCGGACGGCGCGCGCGGCCAGGCCGTGCGCCAGGTTGAGGTGGTGCACCGCCGCGAGGGCGGTGGCGGGCTCGGTGCGGCCCGGGGCGTGCACGCCGGAGGCGTAGCCCAGGTACGCGGAGCACCACGGCTCGTTCAGCGTCGTCCACACGGTGACCTTGTCGCCGAGCACCTCGGCCATCTTCCGGGCGTAGTCCGCGAACCGGTACGCCGTCTCGCGGTTCCCCCAGCCGCCGGCGTCCTCGAGCGGCTGCGGCAGGTCCCAGTGGTACAGCGTCACGACGGGCGCGATGCCGGCCTCGACGAGGCGGTCGACCAGGTCGACGTAGAAGGCGATGCCCTCGTCGTTCCACGCGCCGGAGCCGTCGGGCTGCACGCGCGGCCACGCGATCGAGAGCCGGTACGCCTGGAGGCCGAGTCGCTGCATGAGCGCGACGTCCTCGGCGACCCGGTGGTAGTGGTCGGCCGCGACGGCGCCGGTGTCGCCGTTGAGCACGGCGCCCGGGCGGGCGGAGAACGTGTCCCAGATGGACGGGCCGCGGCCGCCCTCGGTGGCGGCGCCCTCGATCTGGTACGAGGCGGTCGCCGAGCCCCACAGGAAGTCGGCGGCGAACTGGCGTCCGGACGGACGGGTGGTGGGCATGACGGTTCCTCGGGGGGTTGGCGGGCGTCCCGCGGGACGGCGGTGTCGAATCGATACGATACACGGCGTGGGAACGCTCCCGCGACCCGGGGAGGACGGAGTGTCGAAGCGCTTCGGTACGGCAGTAGGGTGGGCGGCATGGCGACGATCGACGACGTGGCACGCGCCGCAGGCGTGTCCGCCTCGACGGTCTCCTACGTGCTGTCCGGCAAGCGGCCGATCTCCCCAGGGACGCGGGAGCGGGTCGAGCGCAGCATCCGCGACCTCGGGTACCGGCCGCACGCCGGGGCCCGGGCGCTGGCCTCCGCCCGCAGCAACGTGATCGCCCTGATGGTGCCGTTCCGCGCGGGCGTCAACGTCGGCATCATCATGCAGTTCGTCGGCGGGGCCGTGGCCGCCGCCCGGCAGCACGACCACGACGTCCTGCTGCTCACCCAGGACGACACCAGCGGCGTCGACCGGGTCGCGTCCTCCTCGATGGCCGACGGCATCATCGTCATGGACGTCGAGGCCCAGGACACCCGCCTCCCGCTGCTCCGGACGCTCCGGCAGCCGTCCGTGCTGATCGGCGTCCCCGACGACTCGTCGGGGCTGAGCTGCGTGGACCTCGACTTCACCGCCGCGGGCCGGCTCGCCGTCCGGACCCTCGCGGAGGCCGGGCACCGGCACGTGGCCCTGATCGGCGCCTCCCGCGCCCGCTACGAGCGCCGGGCGAACTACGCCGTGCGGATGCGCGCGGGCGTGCAGGACGAGGCCGAGCTGCGCGGCGTCGGCGTCACGGTCGTGCCGAGCGAGCCGTCGTTCGCGGGCGGGGTCGCCGCGGCGGTCGAGCTGCTCGCGCTCGACCCGGACGTCAGCGGGGTCGTCGTGCACAACGAGTCCGCCCTGCCCGGGGTGGTCGCCGCGCTCGCCGAGCGCGGGCTGCGGGTGCCGCAGGACGTGTCGGTGCTGGCCGTCGGGGCCGCGGACGCCGCCGAGTCGCTGTCCCAGCCGCTGACCTCGATCGACGTGCCCGGGCACGACATCGGCCGGGTGGCGGTGGAGATGGTCATGGCGCACCTGGGCGGCGAGACCCTGGCCGGCACCCGCCTGATCTCCCCGCGCCTCACGGACCGCGCCTCGGTCGCGGCCCCGGCCCGGCGCGCCCTCGCGGGCTGACGCGCGGGACCGGCGCGGCTGCCGGGACGACAGGACCCGACTGCTCCGACGCCCGGCGAACCCGCGGATCCTGCCGTCCCGCCGCCGCGCCCACGTCGCGCGGACGACGAGACGGCAGCAGGCGGGGGTTCCGCGGGCGCGTGCCCCCCGGGTGCTGCCGTCTCGTGCGCCGCCGGCGTCAGGCGGCCGGGAGCTCCACCACCGGGCCCGCGGACGGGACCGGCTCCGACAGGGCGTGCGCGACCGACCACGTCGCCGGGACCGCGCCGGACGCCTCGACGCGCACCGCGTCGCCGCGGCGGGTGACGCGGAACACCGCGTCCTCCCCCGTCGGGCGGGCGATCCGGGTCACCGAGTCGTGCCCGTCCGCGAGGCCGAACAGCCGCAGGGTCACGCCCTCGGCGTGGTCGTAGTCCGGGCGGTCGGTCCGCGCGCCGACCGGCAGCACCGTCCCGGGCCGGACCAGCAGCGGCAGCGAGTCGAAGCCGTGCCGCTGCCGGTGCCACCGCGGGCCCTCGACCACGGAGCCGTCGAGCAACGACGTCCACGCGCCCTCGGGGACGTAGACGTCCACGTCGCCCTCCGCCGAGAACACCGGCGCCACCAGCAGCGACGGCCCGAGCGTGTACTGGGTGTCGACGGTCGCGGCGGTCCGGTCGGCGGGGAACTCGAGCAGCATCGGGCGCATCACGGGCACGCCGGTCTCGTGCGCCTCGCGGCCGACCGCCGACAGGTAGGGCATGAGGGACAGCTTGAGCTCGGTGAACCGGCGGGTGACGTCGACGGCCTCCTCGTCGAAGGCCCACGGCACGCGGTACGAGCTCGACCCGTGCAGCCGCGAGTGCGACGACAGCAGGCCGAACGCCAGCCAGCGCTTGAAGATCGCCGGATCGGGGGTGCCCTCGAAGCCCCCGATGTCGTGCGACCAGTAGCCGAAGCCGGACAGGGACAGCGAGAGCCCGCCGCGCAGCGACTCCGCCATGGCCGGGAACGTCGACTCGCAGTCGCCGCCCCAGTGCACGGGGAACTGCTGGCCGCCCGCGGTCGCGGAGCGCGCGAAGACCACGGCCTCGCCCTCGCCGCGCACCTCGGTCAGCAGGTCGAAGACCGTCCTGTTGAAGAGCTGCGCGTAGTAGTTGTGCATCCGCTCGGGGTCGGAGCCGTCGTGCCAGACGACGTCGGTCGGGATCCGCTCGCCGAAGTCGGTCTTGAACGCGTCCACCCCCATGTCGAGCAGCACGCGCAGCTTGCCCTGGTACCAGGCGACGGCGTCCGGGTTGGTGAAGTCGACCAGCGCCATGCCGGCCTGCCACATGTCCCACTGCCACACCGACCCGTCGGGCCGCGTCACGAGGTAGCCGAGCTCGCGCCCCTCGTCGAACAGGTGCGAGCGCTGGGCGATGTACGGGTTGATCCAGACGCAGACCTGGAGCCCGCGGTCGTGCAGCCGGTCGAGCATGCCCTTGGGGTCGGGGAAGGTCGCCGGGTCCCAGACGAAGTCGCACCAGTGGAACTGCCGCATCCAGAAGCAGTCGAAGTGGAAGACGGACAGCGGCAGCCCCCGGTCGGCCATGCCGTCGATGAACGACATGACGGTGTCCTCGTCGTACTGCGTGGTGAACGACGTCGACAGCCACAGGCCGTACGACCAGTCCGGCACCCGCGCGGGGCGCCCGGTCAGCGCGGTGTACCGGCGCAGCACGTCCTTGGGGTCGGGCCCCGCGATGACGTAGTACCGCAGGCGCTGGCCCTCGACGCTGAACTGCGTGCGGGACACCGCCTCGGAGCCGATCTCGTACGACACGTGCCCGGGGTGGTCGACGAACACGCCGTAGCCGGCCGAGGACAGGTGGAACGGCACGTTCTTGTACGCCTGCTCGGACGCGGTGCCGCCGTCGGCGTTCCAGACGTCGACCGACTGGCCGTTGCGCAGGAAGGGCGTGAACCGCTCGCCGAGGCCGTAGATCTGCTCGGCCACGCCCAGGGAGAGCTGCTCGCGGACGTACGAGCGGCCCTCGCCGTCGGTGACCAGCGCGAGGCCGCGGGAGTCGGACGACGTGACGGTGCGGCCGTCGACGGCCAGGTCCAGCGTCCAGGGGCCCGAGGTCGCGACGGTCGCGGTGAGCGGGCCGGACGTCAGCGTCGCCGGGCCGTCGGCGGGCACGGCCACCCGCACGCCCTCGGACGACGGCGCGGCGAGCGCGTAGTGCGGGCCGCGGTCGACGCCGCCGCGGTGGTGCTCGACGGTGACGCCGACGACGCCCTCGGCGGGACTGTCGAGCGTGACCGTCACCAGCGGGCGGTTCAGCGTGTCGCCGCGCTTGGTCAGCGGCGCGGTGGCGGCGTAGACGGCGAGCGAGGACTCGCCCGCGACCACCTCGGCGACGTCGAGCGGACGCAGCAGGCTGACGCCCGGCCGGGTCATCCAGTAGCCGTCGGTGAACTTCATCGGGTCTCCTCGATCAGGGCGACGGCGGACTCCGGCGCGAGCACCAGGTCGCCGTCCGTGGTGGCGCCGCCGATCAGGTCGACGGCGGGGTGCGGCAGGTGCACCGTGCGGGGCTCGCTGCCGCGGTTGAGCAGGAACAGGACGTCACCGCGGCGCGCGGCCTCGACGCCCTCGGGGCACGCGACGGGGCCGTGCAGGCCCGCGACGTCGGCGCAGTCCCGGACCACCCGCGCGAGCGCGCCGGCGGGCGGGACGGTGGACACGTACCAGGCCTGGCCGCCGCCGGGCAGCACGCGCCGCGTGACCGCGGGCCGCCCCTCGATGCCGGCGCCCCCGTAGGTGGCGAGCACCTCGGCGTCGTCGGCGCGCAGGTCCTCGGACCAGTCGGCCGCGCGGAAGTCGCCGAACCGGTCCGACGCCACGGCCACGCCCCCGTCGGGGAGCGGGCGGTACTGCTCCCCGGACGCGCCGAGCACCCCGGCCCAGGGCGCGGGGAACCGCCCGGTGCGGACGTGCCCGTCGGGGTCCGCCACGCCGCTGAACGGGCCGACCAGCAGCACGCCGCCGCGCCCGGGCACGCGGGCCAGGTTCGCGGCGTCGTCGTCGGACACCAGGTAGAGGGCGGGGACGACGACGAGGTCGTACCCGTCCAGGTCCGCGCCGGGGTGCACGACGTCCACGGGGATGCCGGACTCCCAGAGCGGCTCGTAGTACGCGAGCGCCTGGTCCACCGCGCCGAGCCGGGCGCTGGGCCGGCCGGGGGCCTCCCCCGCCCACCAGGACGACCAGTCGAAGACCAGGGCGGCGCGCGCGGCCACGCCGGTGCCGACGACGCGGCGCAGCCGGGACAGCACGGCACCCTGCTCGCGGACCGCCCGGTGCAGCGCGGTGTCCGGGCCGGCGTGCGGCAGCATCGCCGAGTGGAACCGCTCGGCGCCCGCGACGGACTGCCGCCACTGGAAGTAGCAGACCGCGTCCGCGCCGTGCGCGACGGCCCGCAGCGAGTCCAGCAGCATCGTCCCGGACGACTTCGGCAGGTTGTGCTGCCGCCAGTTCACCGCGCTGGTGGCCTGCTCCATGAGCACCCAGGGCCGGCCGTGGCCGAGCGAGCGGATCAGGTCGTGCGTGAGGGCGGCGCGCGCGGCGGCGCGGGGGTCGGCCGGGTCGGAGTACCAGTCGTCGGCGACCACGTCGACGTCCCCGGCCCAGGACGCGTAGTCGACCCCGTGGAAGAAGCCCATGAAGTTGGTCGTCACCGGCACGCCCGGCGCGGCGGGTCGGATCACGTCCGCCTGGACCCGGTACAGGTCACGGAGCTGGTCCGAGGTGTACCGCTTGAAGTCGAGCTCCTGCGTCGGGTTGTGCAGGTACGGGGCGGCGCGCGGCGGGACGACCTCCGACCAGCGACCGTAGTGCTGGCTCCAGAACGCGGTGCCCCAGGCCCGGTTGAGCTCCTCGATCGTGCCGTACCGGGCGCGCAGCCAGCCGCGGAACGCCTCGGCGCACAGGTCGCAGTGGCAGACCTGGCCGAACTCGTTGCCGACGTGCCACATCGCGACGGCCGGGTGGTCGGCGTACCGCTCGACCAGGACGCGCACGATCCGCAGCACGTGCTCGCGGAACACCGGCGAGGTCGGGCAGAAGTGGTTGCGGGAGCCGGGGCTCATCCGGACGCCGGCGGCGTCGACCGCGGACGTCTCCGGGAAGTCGTGGGCCAGCCACGGCGGGGCGGACGCGGACGGCGTCGCGAGGTCGACCGCGATGCCGGCCTCGGCGAGCAGGTCGAGCAGCCGGTCCAGCCAGCCGAGGTCGAACGCGCCCGGCTGCGGCTCGAGCCGGCCCCAGGAGAACACCCCGACGGTGACGAGGTTGACGCCGGCCTCGCGCATGAGCGCGACGTCCTCGGGCCAGACCTCCTCGGGCCACTGCTCGGGGTTGTAGTCGCCGCCGTACAGCAGTCCGTGGCGCGCGGTCAGCGCCGCGAAGCCGGTGGGTCGCGGGTCGGTCGGGGGGTCCTGGTGCACCATGCGTCGTCGCCTAGGCCTCGGGCTTCGTCGTCCGTCGAAGCGCTTCAACAATGGGGATGTCGTCACTGTAGTCAAGGCCGGTCGGCGATGTCCACGCGCGCGGGTCGGGAGGGCCGCCGGGCCCGCACAGGGCCGTCGAAGCGCTTGCGCGGATCACGCCGGCCGCCACGTCAGGCGGGCCGCGCCGGAGGGCGGGACGTCGACCGGCTGCACCTCCGCGCCGAACGCGACCTCGTGCACGCCGGCGGCCGCCGGGGTGAGGGCGGTGAGCGCCAGGTCCACCGGGCGGCCGTCGCGCCAGGCCAGGTCCACGCGCAGGCCGGGGCGGGCCAGCAGGCCGGAGACCCGACCGGACGCGAGCGCCGGCGGCAGCGCGGGCAGCAGCTCGAGGCGCCCCGCGTGGCTCTGCACCAGCGCCTCGGTCACCGCGGCGACCAGGCCGAGGTTGCCGTCCACCTGGTACGGCGGGTGCGCGGCGAACAGGTTCCGGTACAGCCCGCCGGCGTGCGGCCCGCGCGCGGCGTCCCAGGCCGGGCGCAGCGCGAGCGCCAGCAGGTCCTGGACCTTCGCCCCCTGCCCGAGCCGGGCGCGCAGCGCGGCCTTCCACGCCAGGGACCAGCCGGTCGAGTCGTCGCCGCGCCGGTCCAGGGTCGCGGACACCGCCGCGCGCAGGGCGTCGTCGGGGACCCCGTCACCCGGGTAGGCGAACAGCAGGTGCGAGACGTGCCGGTGCTGCGGGTCCTCCTCGACGGCCCCCGGGTGCCACTCCCGCACGGTGCCGTCCGCGTCGACCCGCGGCGGGGCCACCCGCGGGCGCGCCGCGGCGATCTCGGCGAGCACCGGGTGGTCCGCGCCGAGGTCCCGCGCGAGGGCGGTCACCGTGTCGAGGACCTCCCCGACCAGCGCGCGGTCCATGCCGGTCCCGGCGGTCAGCGCGGCGGGGCCGTCGGGCGTGACGAAGCGGTTCTCCGGCGACGTCGACGGCCAGGTCACGAGCGAGCCGTCCGGGCCGGGCTCCAGCAGGTCGAGCAGCGCCTCCGCGGCGCCCACCGCGACCGGCCACAGCCGCCGCAGCCACGCCTCGTCCGCCAGCCCGTACCGGCGGTGCTCGTCGAGCTGCCGCACCAGCCACGCCCCGCCCACCGGCCACAGCGCCCACGAGGCGTCGCCGGCCGTCGGGTAGGGGTTCGCCCACGCGTCGGTGTTGTGGTGCGCGACCCAGCCGCGCGCGCCGTACAGCCGCCGGGCGGCGTCCCGCCCCCGGTCCGCGAGCGCCGTCACGAGGTCCAGCAGCGGCTCGGCCGCCTCCGGCAGCGCGACGGGCAGGGCCGGCCAGTACGCCATCTGCGTGTTGATGTTCAGCGTGTACGCCGACGACCACGGCGGGCGCAGGTCGTCGTTCCACAGGCCCTGCAGCGTCACCGGGAGGCCGCCGGGGCGGGACGCGGAGGACAGCAGGTAGCGGCCGTGGTCGACCAGGAGCGCGAGCAGGTCGGGGTCGGCGGCGAGCGGGCCGCCGGGGTGCGCGGCGGCGCGGCGGACGCGCTCGTCGGTCGGGAGGTCGCGGGGGTCGCGGGGGTCGCCCGGGCTGCCGGGGTCGGGCGCGACGGCCTGCCCCAGGTCCAGCACGAACCGGTCCGCCAGCCCGTGCCGGTCGGCCAGGTGCCGCTCGCGCAGCGCCCCCACCCCCCGGTCCAGTGCGGCACCGACGCGCTCGGCGGCGGCCCGGGCGGCGTCGGTCGCGGTCCCCCGCGGCGGGCGGCCGGGACCGTCGAAGGTGGTCGCGGTCGCGAGGACGAGCAGCAGGTCCTGCACCCCGCGCAGCACCACGGCCCCGTCGCCGTCCGCCGCCGCGACCCCGTCGTGCCGCCACCCCGCGACGACCGCGCCGGCGAGCGGCTCGACGCCCGGCACGTCCCAGGTCAGCCCGGGCTCGTCGGGCTCGTGCCCGGGGGCGACGTCGGCCGGCAGGTCCAGGAGCAGCTCGGCGCCGCCGGGGCGCACGGCCGGGCCGGCGGACCGCAGCGGGGTGCCGAGCGCCACCCGTAGGTCGACGGGCCCGTCGCTGCGCAGCACGTGCACCAGCACCCCGTCGGGCGCGCTGACGAACGTCTCGTGCGCGAGGGCGCCGTCGTCGGCCGCGACGTGGTGGGTCGCGTCGCGCAGCACGAGCCGGCGGCGGAAGCCGCCCGCGCCGGGGTCGTGGTGGGTCGCGACGTCGAGCGTCAGGTCAGCGAACGGCAGGAACGCCTGGACGTAGTCGCCCTGCAGCGCCGCGACGGCCCGCTCGGCGTCGACGTGCCGGCCGGCGGCGACCAGCGACCGCGCCCGGGCCCGGGCGGTCTCGGCCACCGCGGGGTCCACCAGCCCGCGCCGGGCCGCGCTGCCGACGCCGCCGGACCAGCCGGCGCCGTCGGTGAGCTGCAGGTGCACCCGGCGCGGACCGGCGAGCACCATCGCGCCCGTCCGGCCGTTCCCGAGCGGCAGGCCGTCGAGCCAGTCGGCGGCGGGCCGGTCGTACCGGAGCTCGCGCCCCGGCCCGGTCGGCCCGGCCGACCCCGCCGCCGCGGTGCCGCGCGCCATCCCGCTCAGAACCGCACGCCGCCGGCGGCCAGGCCCGACCGCCAGTACCGCTGCAGCGACACGAAGATCACGATGATCGGGATGATCGAGATCAGCGCGCCGATGATGACGAGCGACTGCAGGCCCGGGATCGTGATGGCGGCCTGGCTCCAGCCGGACAGGCCGACCGTGACCGGCTGCAGGCGCGTGTCGGTCAGCACGAGCAGCGGCAGCATGAACGAGTTCCACGAGCCGATGAACGCGAACAGCAGGATCGTCACCGCGCCGGGGCTGAGCAGCTTGAGCGAGATGGACCGGAAGGTCCGCCACTCGTTCGCGCCGTCGAGCCGCGCCGCCTCGAGGAGCTCCATCGGGACGCTGGACTGCGCGTAGACGAACCCGAGCATGACGCCGAACGGGTACACCAGGCTCGGCAGCAGGACGCCGAGCATCGTGTTGTTCAGGCCCATCTCGACCAGCAGCACGTAGATCGGCTGCGCGAGCACGGTCTGCGGGATGAGCATCGAGCCGAGCACCGCGGCCAGGACGATGTTGCGGCCCTTGAAGCGGTACATCGCGAGCGCGTACCCGGAGATGACCGAGATCGCCGTCATGAGGATCGAGCCGACCCCGGAGTAGATCACCGAGTTGCCGAGCCAGCGCCAGAAGATGCCGTTGTCCCGCGCGGTGAGGTCCCGCAGGTTGTCGATCAGGTGGAAGTCCGCGAACCAGAAGCCCGGCGTCGAGAACAGCTGGCCGGTGCTCTTGGTGGACGCGACGATCAGCCAGTAGACCGGCACCAGGAAGTACACGGCCGTGATGATCATGACGACCCAGCCGAGGGCCCGGGCGCGGCGGCTGGGCCGCTCCCCCTCGGCGGTCGCCTTCGGGAGCACCGACCGGGTGGCGGCCGGGGCCGGCGGCGTCGTCGGGGCGAGCGTGGGCGCGGTCATCGGGCACCGCCCTTCCTGCGGTTGGACAGCGCGGAGACCGTGACCGACAGGACCATCGTGGCGATGCCGAGGATGACCGCCATCGCGGACCCGAGGTTGATGTTCCCGCCGAGCGTCGTGGCCGAGAAGATCGACATGTTCGGCGTGTAGGAGCCGGAGATGTTCGACGTGATCGACCGCAGCGTCATCGGCTCGTTGAACAGCTGCAGCGTGCCGATGATCGAGAACAGCGTGGTCAGCAGCACCGCCGGCATGATCTGCGGCAGCTTGATCTGCAGGGCGAGCCGGAGCTCGCTGGCGCCGTCCATGCGCGCGGCCTCGTACATCTCGCGCGGCACGGTCTGCAGCGACGAGAAGATGATGATCATGTTGACGCCGGTCACGGACCAGACGCCGACGTTCGCCAGCGACCACAGCACGGTGCCCGGCGCGAGGAACTGCGGGTCCATGCCGAGGCTGCGCAGTCCCTCGACGATCGGGCTCACGCGCGGCTGGTAGAGGAAGCCCCAGACCAGCGCCGCCACGACGGACGGGACGGCGTACGGCAGGAACACCGACAGCTGGAAGAACCGCTTGCCGCGCACGACCGCCGAGTCGAACAGCAGCGCGAGGCCGATCGCGATCGCGAGCATGATCGGCACCTGGACCACGCCGTACAGCAGCACACGGCCGAAGCTCTCCACGAACGCGGAGTCGCCGAACGCCTGGACGTAGTTGTCGAAGCCGACGAAGCCCTCCTCGCCGCCCCCGAACCCGAGGCCGCTGCGCTGCACCGCGAAGAAGCTCTTGTAGAGCGCGATGAAGATCGGCAGCACCAGGAACACGAGGAACAGGACGACGAACGGGGCCAGGAAGAGGTACGGGGCGGCCCGCAGCCCCCCGCGGCCGCGGGTGCGGCGGCGGGGGGCTGCGGTCCCTGCGGAGAGGGTGGTCACTCGTTGACCTCGAGGCCCATGTCGGTCAGGTCCTTCACCGTCTTGGCCTGGACCTGGTCCAGGGCCTCCGCGAAGGTGATCTGGCCGTTGCCGACCTGGGCGAACGCGTCCTTGAGGTAGTTCTGCGTCAGGTCGTAGGTCGGGCCGTCGACCCAGGAGCCCGGCACGGTCGCCGCCGCGTCGGCGAACACCTGGTTGACGACCTGGCCGCCGAAGTACGGGTCCTCGACCAGCAGGTCCGCGTTCTCCTGGCCGACCGTCGCGGACGGGAAGACGCCGCCGGAGATCAGGGCGGACGTGCCCTCCTCGGTCGCGTTCAGCCAGCTGATGAACTCGACGGCCTCGGCGACGTGCTCGGTGCCGCGCGGCACGACGTTCACGGAGCCGCCGGACTCACCCGCCGCCTCGGAGCCCGAGAACGTCGGCGTCGGGGCGATGCCCCACTTGCCGGTCAGGTCCGCGGCGCTCTCCTTGAGCAGGGCCGGGAACCAGGCGCCGTAGTTGATCGTCGCGATCGTGCCGGCGTTCACCTCGGCCCAGTACTCCGGGGTCCACATCTCGACGACCTTGACCAGGTCCTCGTCCAGCAGCGTCTGCCAGATCGCGGCGACGTCCTGGGACGCGTCGTCGTTCACCGTCACCGACCAGGCGCCGTTCTCGATGCCGAACCAGGAGCCGCTGTTCTGCCAGACGGACTGGATCCAGAAGCCGGCCTCGTTCGGGGAGAACTGGGCGATGTAGACGTTCGGGTCCGCGGCCTTGAGCGCGCGAGCGGCCTCGAGGTACTCGTCCCAGGTGGTCGGCACGTCGATGCCGTACTGCTCGAACAGGTCCGTGCGGTACAGCAGACCGGACGGGCCGGAGTCCTGCGGCACGGCGTAGACCTTGCCGTCGAACACGACGGAGCCCCACGACGACGGGGTGAAGTCGTCCTCGAGCTCGCCGGCGTACTCGGTGATGTCCGTGAGCCGGTCGTTGATGATGTGGCCCGGCAGGGAGTGCGACGACATCTGCACGACGTCGGGGGCGGTGCCGGCGTCGATCGCGGCGGGGATCTTGTCGCCGTCGTCGCCGGTCATCCGGAAGAACTCGACCTGGATGTCGGGGTGCGCCTCGTTCCACGTGGCGACCGTCTCCTCCAGCCCGGGGACCCAGCCCCAGAACTCGAGGTTCACGGTCTCGCCGCTGCCCTCGCCGCCGCCACCCGCGGTGTCGTCACCGCCGGAGCAGGCCGTCAGGGCCAGGCTCAGCGCACCGACCGCGGCCGCGGCGCCCAGGGCCCGCTTGTTCCACCGAAAAGCCATCGTTGGCGTTCCTCTCCTCGTGGCGCCACCCACCGGTGGCTCGGACCGCGGACGGACCCGGCGCCGTCCACGTACGGTCCTGCGAGCGCACTCCCCCTCCGCGCGGAAGCGCTTCGATGTCGAGTCGACCCCCATGCGCGCGGCGCCTCAGCGGCCCGTGCGCGCGGACAGGGGGCAGGACGAGCGCGGATACCGGGCGATCACGAGGGGACGGCGGCACGCGGTGGCGGCCTTGTCGTCCTCGAACTTCGCCATCAGTGGTCTCCGTCGTCCCGTGTCGCGCAAGCGCTTCGATGATCTCGCGGACGCGACACTATGCGCTGGGTGACGCGCGTGACAAGTCGGGCGCGGTGACCTGCGGAAACGCGGTGGGAGCGCGCCCACGCGTGCGCGCACGCGCTTCGACGCCTGCGGCCCTCGCACCCCGACCCCCTGCGGCCCTGCACCCGCCCCCCGCACCCCGCACCCGCGTCCCGCACCCGCGCCCCGCGCCCCGCACCCGCGTCCCGCACCCGCGTCCCGCACCCCGCACCCCGCACCCCGGCGAGACTGCAGGATCCGCCTGCGCAACGACCCTCGAGACGCGCGGATCCTGCAGTCTCGCCGTCCTCCTCCGCCCGCCCGCCCGCACCGCCCGCCCCGCCCGCGACACCGAGGTGGCAGAAGATGCGGGGTTCAGCAGCCCGACGCCCGCATCTTCTGCACTCTCGCCGCCCGGCCGTCCCCGGGCAGCACGACGAGACGGCAGCACCCGGGTTCCCACGCCGCGGGACCCCGGGGTACTGCCGTCTCGTCGTCAGGCGCCCCTCAGGGCAGCGGCAGCTCCAGGACGGGGCCGCGGGCCGCGGTCGGGCGGCCCAGGGCCACCGCGGCCGACCACGCGGCCGGCACGTCGCCCGAGGCCTCGACCCGGGCGACACCCCCCGCGTACGTCACCCGGAACACCGCCTCCCCGCCGGACGGCCGCGCGATCCGGGTCTCGGACGCGTGCCCGTCGGCCAGCCCGAACAGCCGCAGGGTGACCCCCTCGGCGTGGTCGTAGTCCGGCCGGTCGGTCCGCGCGCCGACCGGCAGCACCGTCCCGGGCCGCACGAGCACGGGCAGCGAGTCGAACCCGTGCCGCTGCCGGTGCCACCGCGGGCCCTCGACCACGGAGCCGTCGAGCAGCGACGTCCACGCGCCCTCGGGCACGTACACGTCCACGTCCCCGGCCGCCGAGAACACCGGCGCGACCAGGACGGACGGCCCCAGCAGGTACTGCGTGTCCACCGTCGCGGCGCCGGGCTCGTCGGGGAACTCCAGCACCATCGGCCGCATGGCCGGCAGCCCCTCGGCGTGCGCCTGGCGGCCGACCGCCGACAGGTACGGCATGAGCGACAGCTTGAGCTCGGTGAACCGCTGCGTGACCTTGACCGACTCCTCGTCGAACGCCCACGGCACCCGGTAGGAGTCCGAGCCGTGCAGCCGGGAGTGCGAGGACAGCAGCCCGAACGCCAGCCAGCGCTTGAACACCGCTGCGTCGGGGGTGCCCTCGAAGCCGCCGATGTCGTGCGACCAGAACCCGAAGCCCGAGGACGCGAGCGACAGCCCGCCGCGCAGCGACTCGGCCATCGACACGAACGTCGACTCGCAGTCCCCGCCCCAGTGCACCGGGAACTGCTGGCCCCCGGCGGTCGCGGACCGCGCGAACAGCACCGCCTCGCCCTCCCCGCGCACCTCGGTCAGGACGTCGAACACCGCCCGGTTGTACAGGTGCGTGTAGTAGTTGTGCATCCGCTCGGGGTCGGAGCCGTCGTGCCAGACGACGTCGGTCGGGATCCGCTCGCCGAAGTCGGTCTTGAAGCAGTCGACCCCCATGGCGAGCAGCGCGCGGAGCTTGCCCTGGTACCAGGCGACGGCGTCCGGGTTGGTGAAGTCGACCAGCGCCATGCCGGCCTGCCACTTGTCCCACTGCCAGACCGACCCGTCGGCGCGCGTGACCAGGTACCCGTGCGCCCGGCCCTCGTCGAACAGGTGCGAGCGCTGGGCGATGTACGGGTTGATCCAGACGCACACCTGCAGGTCGCGGTCGTGCAGCCGGGTCAGCAGCCCCTCCGGGTCCGGGAACGTGCCCGGGTCCCACACGAAGTCGGACCAGTGGAACCGGCGCATCCAGAAGCAGTCGAAGTGGAACACCGACAGCGGCAGCCCGCGCTCGGCCATCCCGTCGATGAACGACATGACCGTCGACTCGTCGTACTCGGTGGTGAACGAGGTCGACAGCCACAGCCCGTACGACCAGTCCGGCACCCGCGCGGGACGCCCGGTCAGCGCGGTGTACCGGCGCAGCACGTCCTTCGGGTCGGGCCCCGCGATGACGTAGTACCGCAGGCGCTGGCCGGCGACGCTGAACTGCGTCCGCGACACGACCTCGGAGCCGATCTCGAACGAGACGTGCCCGGGGTGGTCGACGAACACGCCGTAGCCCGCGTCGGTCAGGTAGAACGGCACGTTCTTGTACGCCTGCTCCGAGGACGTGCCGCCGTCCGCGTTCCACACGTCGACGGACTGGCCGTTCTTGACGAACGCGGTGAACCGCTCGCCCAGCCCGTACACGTGGTCGCCGACGCCGAGGTCGAGCTGCTCGCGCACGAAGTGCCGGCCCTCGGCGTCGGTCACGAGGCCCACGCCCCGGGACGTCGCGCCGGTGACGACCCGGCCGTCGACCTCGACCTCGAGCGCCCACTCCCCCGCGGTCGAGACCCGGGCGGTGAGGTTGCCGGTGGTCAGGCTGGCCCGCGGGTCCTCGGCGGTCGGCCCCGCCACGACCACGTCCGGCCGGGCGTCGGCCACCGCGAACGCCGGCCCGGGGTCGACGCCGCCCCGGTGGCCCTCGATCGTCACCCCGAGCACGCCCTCGGCGGGCGAGTCGAGCGTGATCGTCACGAGCGGGTGGTTGAGGGTGTCGCCGCGGGTGACGAGCCGGCGGGTGCCGGCGTAGGCGGTCAGGCCGCGCTCGCCGAACACGACCTCGTCGACGGCGCGCGGCCGCAGGATGTCGACGCCCGGCAGGTTCTGCCAGTAGCCGTCGGTGAACTTCATGGGATGCGCGTCCTCACTTGACCGCGCCCGCGGTGATCCCGCGGGTCAGGGTCCGCTGGAAGATCAGGAAGAAGATGATCGCCGGGATCATCGAGACGAGGGCGCCCGCGTTCGTCGTGGGGGCGTCCATCATGCGGTCGCCCTGCAGGGACGCGAGGGCCACCGGGATCGTCTGGGTGGCGTTCGTGGTCAGCATGACCAGCGGGATGAAGAACTCGTTCCACGTCCAGATGAAGAAGAAGATCAGCAGCACGCTGAGCGTCGGCCGGACCACGGGGAACACGACGCCCCACAGCGTCCGCCACTTGCCGGCGCCGTCCAGGGCCGCCGCCTCGAGCAGCGCCTTCGGGAACGTGCCGAGCACCGAGGACAGCAGGTAGGTGCCGAACGCCGCCTGGATGACGGTGAAGATGATGATGACCGACCACTGGTTGTTCGACAGGCCGACGTCCTGCGCCATCTGGAACAGCGGGTAGACCAGCACCTCCTGCGGCAGCATGTTCGCCAGCAGGAACAGCGTGACGATCCACATCCGGCCCTTGACCCGGCCGACGCCGAGCGCGTACGCGGACAGCAGCGACAGCAGCGTCCCGAAGACCGCCACGGCGCCGGAGATCCAGATGGAGTTGACCAGCTTCTCCGGGAAGTTCACGCGGTCCCAGAAGTTGCGCAGGCCCTCGGTGTAGAACTCCGCAGGCCAGGACAGCGGGCCGTTCTGCGAGTAGTCGGCCGGCGCCTTGAAGGCGTTGAGCACCATGATGACGAACGGCACCATCATGACGACGGCCACGACCACGGCGGCCGCGAGCACGAACCAGCGGGCGGCGCCCCGGCGGTGCCGGCGGTCGGCCTCGGTGGCCTTCGCACGTGCGGGCCGGCGCGGGGTGCCGGACCCGACGGGAGCCGGCAGCGTCTCGATCGGGGCGGCCATCAGCGACCCTCCTCCTCACGGCGGGCGCTGCGTGCCTGCAGCACCATGATGACGACGGCCACGACGATGATGAGGACCGTCAGGACGTTCGCGATCGCGGCCCCGTAGCCGACCTTCGACTTGTCGAAGAAGTTCAGGTACGAGTAGTAGGACGGCACGAGCGTCGAGGACTCCGGGCCGCCGCGGGTCAGCACGTAGATCGGGCCGAACACCTTGAGCGCGGCCACGGTGCAGGTCAGCGTGATGACGAACGTCTCGGGCTTGATCTGCGGGAGCGTGATCGCCCGGAACCGGTGCCACCAGCCCGCGCCGTCCAGCTCGGCTGCCTCGTAGAGCTCGGGGTCGACCCGCTGCAGCGCGGACATGAAGATGACGACCGGGTAGCCGATCTGGATCCAGATGAGCACGAGCATCACGGTCGGCAGCGCGGTGTCCGTCGAGCCGAGCCAGTTGGGCGGGTCGGTGACGCCGAGCGACCGCAGGACGACGTTCACCGCGCCGGTCTGGGCGTTGAGGATCCAGTTCCACAGCACGCCGGCGACGGCGACCGGGAGGATCTGCGGCAGGTAGTACGTCGCCCGCAGCACCGACGCCACGCGCGGGCCGAACCGCTTGCCCAGCACGTCGAACAGCGTGGTCGCCAGCAGCAGGCCGATCAGGGTCGGCACGACGACCATCGCCAGGATCATCGCGATCGAGTTCCGGAACGACGTCCAGAACTGCTCGTCGGCCAGCAGGTCGGTGTAGTTGCCCAGCCCGTACCAGCGCAGCGGCGCGTTGCCGCCCTTCCACTTGTGCAGGCTGTACCAGATGTTCATCCCGAACGGGATGAGGATGACGACGGTGAACGCGATCAGCCCGGGCAGCAGGTACGGCAGGTACCCGATCCGGTCGCGGCGGGTGCGGCGGCTGCGCACCGGGGGGCGGTCGACGGTGGTCACTCAAGCTCCTCGAGGGGACGTCGGCCCCGGCCGGGCGGCGCACCGCGGCGCGCCGCCCGGCCGGGCTGGGCGAGGGTCAGCCCTCGAGCAGGTCCGTCTTGCCCGACTCGTAGGCGGAGGACAGGCCGTCCAGCACCTCGTCCGGGGTCTTGGACTGGTTGATCAGCGACTGGAACTCGCTGACGATCACGTCGTAGAAGCCCGGCACCGGCCAGTCGGGGTAGAACGCCAGGCCGTCGTCGCCGAGGATCGCCTCGAAGTTCTCCGTGAGCTCCTGGGTCTTCGGGTCGGTGATCGTCGAGGAGTCACCCGCGACCGGCAGGCCGCCCTTCTGGCCGAGGATCTCCTGCACCTCGGGGCGCAGCGTGATGTCGATGAACTCGTACGCGAGGTCCTTGTTCGCCGCGTTCTCCGGGACGACCCAGAGGTTGCCGGACGAGCCCGGGTGCATCGCGTTCTCCGGGAACAGCGCCTGGCCCCAGGTGAACGGGATCTCCTCGACGAGGCGGCCGAACCACCACGAGCCGGAGACCATCAGCGGGTAGGTGCCGTTGATGAAGGAGACGCCCATGTCCTCGGCGGTCAGCGCGGCGGAGTCCGCGGCGACGTAGCCGGCCTTGATCCACTCGTCCAGCTTCTCGGTGGCCTGCTGGAACGCGGCGTCGTGGAAGTCGACGTCCTCGGTGAACAGCTGGTACTGGTCGATGAGGTCGCGGTCGGCGTAGTGCAGCACGAGCTCGTACCAGAGCTGGCCCATCGGGTACTCGGACCCGGCGGTCGCGATCGGGGTGACGCCGTTGTCCTTGAACGTCTTGAGCACGTTCTCGAACTCGTCGAACGTCGTCGGCACCGCCAGGCCGTACTGGTCCAGCATGTCCTGGTTGTAGTAGACGCCGACGAACTCGCCGTAGTTCGGCACCCCGTACCAGTCGCCCGAGCCCATGAGGCCCTGCTCGTCGTACGTGGCGGTCGTCTGGATGGACGCAGGCAGCGTGTCGGCCCAGCCGCGCGACTCGGCCTCGTCGGTGAGCGGGGTCAGCAGGCCCTGGGAGGCGAGCTGGCCGGCGGTGGCGTTGCCCTTGTTGTACTCCATGACGTCCGGGACGTCGTCGCCGGTCAGGAAGATCTTGGCGTTCTTCTGGATCTGCTCGAACGTCTGGTTCTCGACGGTCACCGTGACGTCGGGGTTCTCGTCGGAGAAGATCTCGATGGCCTTGGCCCACGCCTGGCCCATCGCCGAGTCGTCGTTCTCGTAGTGCCAGATGGTGAGGGTGTCGCCGTCGCCGCCGCCCCCGCCGTCGCCGCCCGAGTCGCCGCCGCACGCCGCCAGGGCGAGCGGCAGGGCGAGCACCAGGGCGCCCGCCATGACCTTCTTGCGCTGTCCTGCCATCACACGTCCTCCTCGTCGAGTTCCTCTGTGTGGGTCCTTGCCGGGCGCCGGCGGGGTCGCCGGTGCCCGTCCCGGGTGGGGGTCTGGGGGTGGGCACCCGCGAGCGCGGGTTCCGGTGCCGGCACGGGGCCGGTGCTGCCGCAGTCCACGAGCCGGCACGGCAGCAGCGCGGGCGGCGGCGGGGTCCCGGTGTCCAGCAGGGCGAGCAGGGCGTCGACGCCCGCCCGGCCGAGCTGGGCACCCGGGGCGTGCAGGGTGGTGAGCGGCGGGACCGTCTGCCCGGACACCGCCGGGGACGACACCACCGCGAGCACGGACAGCTCCCGCGGCACCGCGATCCGGCGCGCGGCGAGCTCGGCGGCGACGCCGAACGTGGCGTCCTCGTTCATCGTGATGACGGCGGTGGGGGCCTCGTCCGCGGCCAGGAGCCCCGCCAGGGCGGCGCGGCCGCCGGCGACCGACTCGTCCGCGAAGACCTGGACGGGCGCCAGCCCGCGGTCCGTCATCGCGCGCTCGTACGCCGCGGCGGCCCGGACCGTCGGGCCGTGGCCCTCGGCGACCCGGTGCGCCGCGTGGTTGACGAACGCGATGCCCCGGTGGCCGAGGGCCGCGAGGTGCGCCACGGCGTCGCGCAGGGTGGCCTCGAAGTCGACGTCCACCGTGGGGAGCGGGCCGTCGTCCGCGGTCCGGCCGATGAGCGCGACGGGGACCCCCGCCGCCCGCAGCCCGCGGACCCGCACGTCGTCGAGGTGCACCTCCATGACGAGCACCCCGTCCGCGAGCCCCTGGCCGGCCACCTCGACGATCCCGGCCTCGTCGGCCACGCCGAACGGCCACAGCACGAGCTGGTAGCCCCGCTCCTGCGCGACCTGGGCGGCGCTGAGCACGAACTCGGCGGACGTGCGGCTCAGGCCGGAGGTGCCGACCGGGTAGGTCAGGGCCAGCACGCGGCTGCGGCGCGACGCGAGCCCGCGCGCCAGGGCGTTGCGGGTGTAGCCGAGCTCGTCCATCGCGGCGACGACGCGGGCGCGGGTGGCCGCGGAGACGGGGCGGGCGGACGTGAGGGTGGCCGAGACGGTGGAGAGGGCGACGCCGGCGCGGCGGGCGACGTCCTGCATGGTGACGACCACGGGTCCTGCCCTCCTCGGTGAGTGGCGGCGAGCTCTCGTCGATGAGAGTCGAAGCGCTTCGCGCGGTCGTCACTGTAGGCCCGCCGAAGGGGGTGCGTCCAGGGGTGGAGGTATCGAAATGGTCACGAGGTTGATCGAAGCGATTCGAGCGTGTGTGGGCGCCTACACGGCGTGTTCATGGGCCGTCGCGGGCGCTGCGGGCGGTCTGCGGTCGCCGCGGACGCCCACCTGGCGACTCAAATGTCGAAGCGTTTGCACACGCTGAGCGGCCCTTCGAGGCGCCCCGGGGCCACGCGCCGGGTGCCCCGGTCCCGCCGGACGGCCCGCCCCGGCCGCCCGGGTTGCCAGGCTCCGGCACACCCGCCGCGACCTGCGCGGACGCGGCCGCCCGCGCCACTACCCTGGGCGGATGGCGACCATCGGGGACGTGGCCCGGGCGGCGGGTGTCTCCGTCTCCACCGTGAGCTACGTGCTGAGCGGCAAGCGCACCATCTCGGCCCCCACCCGCGAGCGGGTGCAGCGGGCCATCGCGGACCTCGGCTACCGCCCGCACGCCGGCGCGCGGGCCCTCGCGTCGAGCCGGAGCAACGTCATCGCGCTGATGGTGCCGTTCCGCCCGGGCATCAACGTGCAGATCATCATGCAGTTCGTCGGCGGGGTCGTGACCACCGCGCGGGAGCACGACCACGACGTGCTCGTCCTGACCCAGGACGACCCGCAGGGCATGAACCGGGTCGCCGCGAGCTCGACGGCGGACGCGCTGATCGTCATGGACATCGAGGCGGACGACGCCCGGCTGCCGGCGCTGCGGTCGCTCACCCTGCCGAGCATCCTCATCGGCGTCCCGGACGACACCACGGGCCTGAGCTGCGTGGACCTGGACTTCGCCGGCGCGGGCCGGCTGGCGGTGCGGGAGCTCGCCCGGCACGGGCACCGCCGCGTGGCGCTGGTCGGGGCCTCCCAGGACCGGCTGGACCACCGCGCGAACTACGCGGTCCGGATGCGGCACGGCGTCCTCGACCAGGCCGCCACCAGCGGCGTCGAGGCGGCCGTCGTCCCGGCGGAGCCGACCTTCACGGGCGGTGCGCTCGCCCTGGACCGGGTGCTCGACGAGCACCCCGGCACCACGGGGCTCGTGGTGCACAACGAGGCGGCGCTCGGCGGCGTCCTGGCCCGGGCGGGTGAGCGCGGGCTCCACGTGCCGGACGACCTGTCGGTCGTGGCCGTCAGCCCCTCGGACATCGCCGCGGCGCTGCCCGTCCCCGTCTCCACCATCGAGGTCCCGGGGCACCGGATCGGGCGGATCGCGGTGGAGATGGTGATGGCGCGCCTCGGCGGGGAGGACCTCGCCGAGACGCGCCTGGTCGCGCCGACGTACACGGACCACGGGAGCGTCGCCCCCGTCGGCGCCTGACCGCGGGCCGGCCTCGCGGCGCCGGGCGCGCGGCACCGGGCGTGCGGCACCGGGCGCGCCGCGTCGACGAGGTCGAGGGTTCGCGACGGACCTCCGGCGTGTCGCGGGGGCGTGTCGCGCGGAACTCTCGACCTCGGCGGCGCCTCGCGTCGTCAGGCCGAGATCAGCGCGCCGCCCCGGTACACCGCGACGCACGCCAGGTCGGCGTCCGTGACCACCACGTCGGCGCGCCGGCCCACCGCCAGCGCGCCCAGGTCGGGGCGCCCGAGCACCTCGGCCGGGGTCGTCGCCGCCGAGCGCACGGCCGCGACGATCCCGACCCCCGCCCGCACGACGCTGCGCACGACGTCCAGCAGGTGCGCCGTGCCGCCGGCGATGGCGCCCGCCGTGCCGTCCTCGTTCCGCAGCCGCGCGACGCCGTCGCCGACCCGCACCGACATCGGGCCCAGCTGGTAGTCGCCGTCGGCCATGCCGGCCGCCGCCATCGCGTCGGTGACCAGCGCGATCGCGTCCGGTCCGACCAGGTCGAACACCGCGCGGACCGTGCCGTCGGCGAGGTGCGTGCCGTCCGCGACGAGCTCGACCACGAGGTCCCCGCGCGCCGCGGCCGCCAGGCACGCGGCGATCGGCCCGGGGTCGCGGTGGTGCAGCGGGCGCATGCCGTTGAACAGGTGGGTCGCGGTCGGCCGCGGCGACCGGCCCCGGCCCGCTCCCCCGCCCGCGGCGGTCCCCCGGCGGCCGCCGGCGAGCAGCGCGCGCGACCGGGCGACGGCCGCGTCCACCTGCTCGGACGCGGCGTCGGTGTGCCCGACGGACGGCACCGCGCCCGCGCGCACCAGGGCCGCGACGACGTCGTCCGCGCCCTCGCCGCCGTCCGCGACGCCCGGGACCTCGGGCGCGATCGTCATGGTCACGAGGTGTCCGCGGGCCGCCCGCGCGAGGTCGGTCACCAGCTGCGCGTCGCCCGCGAGCATGTCCGCCGGGTTCTGCGCGCCGCACCGGTCCGCGGACAGGAACGGCCCCTCGGCGTGGATGCCCGCCAGGTCCCCGGACTCCACCAGGTCCGCGAGCAGCGCCGCGCGGGCCAGCAGCACGTCGCGCGGGGCGGTGACGAGCGAGGCGACCAGGCTGGTCGTCCCGTGCCGGAGGTGCTCCCGCGCGGCGACCAGGGCCTCCTCGCGCGTCGTCGCGTCCGGGAAGCTCGCCCCGCCGCCGCCGTGGTCGTGGACGTCCACCAGGCCGGGCAGCAGGGTCGTGCCCGGCGCGGGGACCGGCGGCAGGTCGTCCGCCCACCGGGCCGGGAGCTGGGCGGCGGGGCCGACCCAGGCGATGCGCCCGTCCGCGAGGACCACCACCCCGTCGGGCAGCACCTCCGTCGGCGTCACCACCTCTCCGCGCAGGACGACGTCGGCAGGTGCGGTGTCAGCAGTGGTCACGCGCCCCATTCTGTCGCACCCGCGGGCCCGGCACCGGGACCCGCGTCCGGGGTCCCCCGCCCGGGCGGCCGGGCGTCAGAACAGGCGCGAGTCCACGTCGTCGACGCCCCGCATCGCGTCGTAGTCCAGGACCAGGCACGCGATGCCCCTGTCGGTGGCGAGAACCCGGGCCTGCGGCTTGATCTCCTGCGCCGCGAACACCCCCCGCACGGGCGCCAGCAGCGGGTCGCGGTTCAGCAGCTCGAGGTAGCGGGTCAGCTGCTCGACGCCGTCGATGTCGCCCCGCCGCTTGATCTCCACGGCGACGGTCGCGCCGGCGGCGTCGCGGGCCAAGATGTCCACCGGGCCGATCGCCGTGGGGAACTCGCGGCGGACCAGCGTGCTGCCGGCGCCGAGCACCTCGATCTGCGCGGCCATGAGCTCCTGCAGGTGCGCCTCGACGCCGTCCTTGACCAGACCGGGGTCGACGCCGAGGTCGTGCGCCGAGTCGTGCAGCACCTCGTGCACCTCGATGACGAGGCGGTCGTCGCTCTTCGCGTGCTGGACGGTCCACACCTGCGTCACGCCCCGCTCGGCGTCCTCGGCGGGCGCCTCCGACGTGCGCAGCGAGCACGGGGGGCTCATCCAGTTCAGCGGCTTGTACGAGCCGCCGTCGGAGTGCAGCAGCACCGAGCCGTCGGCCTTGACGACGACGAGCCGGGTCGCCAGGGGCAGGTGGGCGTTGAGCCGGCCGCTGTACCGGGCGGAGCAGCGCGCGACGAGCAGGCGCATCGGGGACTTCCTTCGAACGGGCGGGGCGGGCGGTCAGATGACCGTGTGCGGCACCGGCGGGGCCGCCTCGAGCCAGGACGTCAGCCCGGCGTAGGCCTCGCGGGTCATCGTGAGCTCGACCTCGTCCCCGGCGCCGACGCGGCAGCGCACGAGCAGGGGCCCCGCCGCGTCGTCGGGCCGCCCCGACGCCGCGCGGCGCTCCAGGACGGCGATCGCCCCGCGCGGCCAGACGTGCTCCGGGCGCGGGGCGAGCGAGCGCAGCCGCCACCAGTACAGGTGGCGCGCGCCGTAGTGCGCGATGCCGGGGACCCAGCGGCCCCGGGCGCGCAGGGCGCACGCGAACGACCCGACGCGCCGGGTCAGGCTGTGCCGGCGGGAGAACGCCAGCCCGGCCGCCACGAGGACGGCCAGGGCGAGCAGCAGCGCGACGAGGGCGACCTGGGTCCCGCTCACCGCCGGCCCGTCAGCGCGCCGACGTGCCGGAGGCCACCGCCTCGGCCGCGTCGACGACGACGGTCACCTGGTCGGCGTCGACGGACAGGAAGCCGCCCTCGACGGTCCAGCGGTGCACGGTGCCGCCGGCCTCGATCACCCGGACCTCCCCGTGCCGGAGCACGGAGAGGACCGGGGTGTGCCCGGCCAGGATGCCGATCTCGCCGTCCGAGGCGGGCGCGCTGACCTGGCGGGCCTCGCCGGACCAGATCGTGCCGTCGGTGTCGACCAGGTCGACCTCGAGCTGAGCCATGGGACTTCTGACCTCCTGGGGGGACGGGGTACGGGCGTGCGACGCGGACGTCAGACGCCGTACTCCTTCTGGATGCGGGCCCAGTTGCGCTCGAGGTCCTCGAGGCCACCGATGTTGAAGAAGGCCTGCTCGGCGATGTGGTCGAACTCGCCGTCCGCGATCTTCTTGAACGCCTCGACCGTCTCGGGCACCGGGACCGTGGAGCCCACGACGCCGGTGAACTTCTCGGCCATGTAGGTGTTCTGCGAGAGGAACTGCTGGATGCGGCGGGCGCGCGCGACGACCGTCTTGTCCTCCTCCGACAGCTCGTCGACGCCGAGGATCGCGATGATGTCCTGGAGCTCCTTGTTGCGCTGCAGGATCGACTTCACGCGGGTCGCGACGTCGTAGTGCTCCTGGCCCACGTAGCGCGGGTCGAGGATGCGGGACGTCGACGCCAGCGGGTCCACCGCGGGGTACAGACCGCGGGACGCGATCTCGCGGGAGAGCTCCGTCGTCGCGTCGAGGTGCGCGAACGTCGTGGCCGGGGCCGGGTCGGTGTAGTCGTCGGCCGGCACGTAGATCGCCTGCAGCGAGGTGATCGAGTGGCCGCGCGTCGAGGTGATGCGCTCCTGCAGGAGGCCCATCTCGTCGGCGAGGTTCGGCTGGTAGCCCACCGCGGACGGCATGCGGCCGAGCAGCGTCGACACCTCGGATCCGGCCTGGGTGAACCGGAAGATGTTGTCGATGAACAGCAGCACGTCCTGCTTCTGCACGTCCCGGAAGTACTCCGCCATCGTCAGGGCGGACAGGGCGACGCGCAGACGCGTGCCCGGCGGCTCGTCCATCTGGCCGAAGACGAGGGCCGTCTTGTCGAAGACGCCCGCCTCCTCCATCTCGACGATGAGGTCGTTGCCCTCGCGGGTGCGCTCGCCGACGCCGGCGAACACCGACACACCGCCGTGGTCCTGCGCGACGCGCTGGATCATCTCCTGGATGAGGACGGTCTTGCCGACGCCCGCGCCGCCGAACAGGCCGATCTTCCCGCCCTGGACGTACGGGGTGAGCAGGTCGATGACCTTGATGCCGGTCTCGAACATCTGGGTCTTCGACTCGAGCTGGTCGAAGGCCGGGGGCTTGCGGTGGATGGGCCAGCGCTCGGTGATCTCGAGCTTCTCGCCCTCCGCGAGGTTCAGCACGTCGCCGGTCACGTTGAACACGCGGCCCTTGGTGACGTCGCCGACGGGGACGCTGATCGGCGCGCCGGTGTCGGTGACCTGGGCGCCGCGCACGAGGCCGTCGGTCGGCTTCAGCGCGATGGCGCGCACGAGCGAGTCGCCGAGGTGCTGCGCGACCTCGAGCGTCATCGTGAACGACTGCTCGCCCTCGCCCTGGCCCGACATGTCGATGTCGACCGTGAGCGCGTTGTAGATGTCGGGGATCTGGTCCGCGGGGAACTCGATGTCCACGACGGGCCCGATCACACGGGCGACGCGGCCCACGCCCGGCGTGGCCGTGGTGTCCTTCGCGTCGACGGTGGTCGCGGTCATGTCTGCCTGCCTTCGGTCGTCCGCCGGGGAGCCGGCGGGCTGGGGTCGGTCGTGCTGTCGGTGCTCAGGAGGCGAGCGCGTCGGCGCCCGACACGATCTCGCTGATCTCCTGGGTGATCTCGGCCTGGCGGGCCTGGTTCGCCAGCCGCGTGTACATGCGGATGAGGTCCTCGGCGTTCTCCGTGGCCGTGTGCATCGCGCGCTGCCGGGCCGCGAGCTCGGACGCCGCGGCCTGCAGCAGGCACGCGAAGATCCGGGTCCGGACGTACCGCGGGAGCAGCGCGTCCAGCACCTCGGCCGCGTCCGGCTCGAAGTCGTACAGCGGGAGCACCTCGTGCTCGCCGGCGGGCGCGACGCCCTCGACGACCTCGAGGGGCAGCATCCGGATGACCTGCGGGCGCTGGCTCACCATGTTGACGAACTGCGTCGACACGATGTGCAGCTCCCCCACCCCGCCGTCCTCGGGCGCGGCGGCGAAGGCGTCGAGCAGCGTGCCCGAGATCTCCTCCGCCAGGTCGGACGTCGGGGCGTCGGACTGGCCGGTCCACGTCCCCGCGAGCTCGCGGTTCCGGAACCGGTAGTACGACTCCGCGCGGCGGCCGCTCACGTACAGCGCGACCTCCTTGCCCTCGCCCTCGAGCCGCTCGATCAGCCGCTCGGTCTCGCGGATGACGGACGCCGAGTAGGCACCCGCCATGCCGCGGTCCGAGGCGATGAGGAGCACCGCGACGCGGTGGGTGTCCGTGCGCTCCGCGAGCAGCGGGTGCCGGACGTCCGAGTGCGTCGCGACGGCCGAGACCGCCCGGGTGATGGCGCGGGCGTACGGCGACGCGGCGGACATCCGGTCCCGGGCGCGCCCGATGCGCGAGGCGGCGATCAGCTCCTGGGCGCGGAACATCTTCTTCAGCGCCTGGGTGGACCTGATGCGCTGCCGGTAGACGCGCTGCTGTCCGGCCATGCTCAGGCCTTCTTCTGCCGGACGATCTGCTCCTGCTCGACCGGGGTCTCCTCCTCGGGCGCCTCGGCGCCGATCAGCGGGCTGCCGTCGCCCTTGAGGAAGCCGTGGCGGAACTCGTCGACCGCGGCCGCGAGCTTCTCCTCCACGTCGTCGCCCAGCTTGCCGGACTCCGCGATCGTGCTCAGCACGTCGGTGTTCCGGCGCAGGTGGTCCAGCAGCTCGGACTCGAACCGGCGGACGTCCTCGACCGGCACGTCGTCCAGCTTGCCCTTGGTGCCGGCCCAGATCGACGCGACCTGGTCCTCGACCGGGAACGGCGAGTACTGGGGCTGCTTGAGCAGCTCCATGAGGCGGGCGCCCCGGGTGAGCTGCGCGCGGGACGCGGCGTCCAGGTCGGAGGCGAACATCGCGAACGCCTCGAGCGACCGGTACTGCGCGAGGTCCAGCTTCAGCGTGCCGGAGACCTGCTTCATCGCCTTGACCTGCGCGGCACCACCGACGCGGGACACCGAGATGCCGACGTCGACGGCCGGGCGCTGGTCCGCGTTGAACAGGTCGGACTGCAGGAAGATCTGCCCGTCGGTGATGGAGATGACGTTGGTCGGGATGTACGCCGAGACGTCGTTCGCCTTGGTCTCGATGAACGGCAGGCCGGTCATCGAGCCGCCGCCGAGCTCGTCGGACAGCTTCGCGCAGCGCTCCAGCAGGCGGGAGTGCAGGTAGAACACGTCGCCCGGGTACGCCTCGCGGCCCGGCGGGCGGCGCAGCAGCAGGGACACGGCGCGGTACGCCTCGGCCTGCTTCGACAGGTCGTCGAACACGATGAGGACGTGCTTGCCGCCGTACATCCAGTGCTGGCCGATGGCCGAGCCGGTGTACGGGGCCAGGTACTTGAAGCCGGCCGGGTCGGACGCCGGGGCCGCGACGATCGTCGTGTACTCGAGGGCGCCGGCCTCCTCCAGGGCGCCGCGGACCGCGGCGATGGTGGAGCCCTTCTGGCCGATGGCGACGTAGATGCAGCGGACCTGCTGGTCCGGGTCGCCCGTCTCCCAGTTGGCCTTCTGGTTGAGGATCGTGTCGATCGCGATCGCGGTCTTGCCGGTCTGGCGGTCGCCGATGACGAGCTGCCGCTGGCCGCGGCCGATCGGGATCATCGAGTCGATGGCCTTGATGCCGGTCTGCAGCGGCTCGTGCACCGACTTGCGAGCCATGACGCCGGGGGCCTGGAGCTCGAGGGCGCGGCGCGCCTCGGGCACGATCTCGCCCAGGCCGTCGATCGGCTGGCCCAGCGGGTCGACCACGCGGCCGAGGAACGCGTCGCCGACGGGCACCGACAGCACCTCGCCGGTCCGGCGGACCTCCTGGCCCTCCTCGATGCCGGTGAACTCACCGAGCACGATGACGCCGATCTCGCGGACGTCGAGGTTCAGGGCCAGGCCCAGCGTGCCGTCCTCGAAGCGCAGCAGCTCGTTCGCCATCGCGCCGGGCAGGCCCTCGACGCGGGCGATCCCGTCGCCGGCCAGGGTGACCCGCCCGACCTCCTCGGCGGCGGTGCCGGTCGGCTCGTACGTCGTGACGAAGCTGTCCAGCGCGGCGCGGATGTCCTCCGGCCGGATCTGCAGCTCGCTCATGGCATCTCTCCTGTCGTGTCGCACGCGTGCGGCGTGCGCTCCCACGTCTGTTCGGGGTCGGGCGCGGGGCCCGTCAGCTGGCCAGTCGTCGTCGGGCGTCCGCCAGCCGTGCGAGCACGGTCGCGTCGATCACCTCGGGGCCGACCTGCACGCGCAGGCCGCCCAGGACGTGCGGGTCCACCTGGACCTGCACCTGCATCTCGCGGCCGTAGGCCCGGCCGAGGATCTCGGCGAGCCGCAGCCGCTGGGCCGTGCCCAGGTCCGCCGCGCTGATGACCGTCGCGACCGTGCGGCTGCGCCGCTCGGCGATCAGGTCGGCGAGGTGGCCGAGCGTGGCGACGAACCGGCGGCCGCGCGGCGCCACGGCCGCCCGGCGCGCGAGCACCTGCGTCGCGGGCGCCCCGGCGCCGGCCAGCAGCCGGTCGACGAGCTGCCCGCGGGCCTCGGCGTGCACGGTGTCCTCGTACAGCAGGCGGCGCACCTCGCGCTGCCCCGCGAGGGCGCGGCCGATCCGGAACAGCTCGTCCTGGACCTGCTCGATCGTGCCGTCCGCCTCGGACGACGCGAGCACCGCCTCGTAGGCGAGGTGCTCGGCCGCGTCGGCGAGGTCGTCCTCCTCCGACCACCGCGACCGGACCAGGCCCTGCGCGGCCTCGACCACGCGCGGGTCGGCGGCGGTCAGCAGCCGGGCCACGAGCGCCGCCTTGGCGTCGCCCGCGGCCGACGGGTCGGTCAGGGTGCGCCGCAGCGAGCCGGACGAGTCCAGCGCGTCGACCAGCGCGAACAGCTGCTCGCCGAGCAGCCGCCCCTGCGTGCCGGCCTCGCGCAGCACCGGCTCGAACCGGCCCTCCGCGGCGGCCAGCGACGCCCGGCTCGTCCCTCGCATCAGTTCCCCTTACCCGCGGTGGCGGTCGTCTGGGCGTCGAGCTCGTCCAGGAAGCGGTCCACGACGCGCGTGCGCCGGGCCTCGTCCTCGAGCGACTCGCCGACGATCTTCGAGGCGAGCTGCGTGGCCAGGGAGCCCACGTCGGCGCGCAGCGAGACGGCGGCCTGCTGGCGCTCCGCCTCGATCTGCCGCTGCGCGTTCTCCGCGATGCGGGCGGCCTCGGCGGACGCCTTCTCGCGGGCCTCGGCGACGATCTGCCCGGCCTCGGCGCGCGCCTCCTCGCGGATGCGGGCGGCCTCGGTGCGGGCGTCCTGGAGCTGCTGCTCGTACTCGGCCTTGGCCGCGGCAGCCTCCTCCTGGGCGCGGGAGGCCTTGGCCAGCCCCCCCTCGATCTTCGCCGTCCGCTCGTCGAGCACCGCCTGGAACTTCGGCAGCACCAGCTTGTAGAAGACGACGCCGATGACCACGAGGACGACGGTCGACCAGAGGATGTCGTAGCCGGCCGGGACCAGCAGGCGCCAGCCCTCGACCTCCTCGGTCTCCGCGGCCAGGATGCTCGCCGCGGGGAGCGCGGCGGTGATCACGAGAAGAGGAAGCCGGTGATCAGGCCGAGGAGACCGAGCACCTCGACGAAGCCGATACCGATGAACATGGTCGTCCGGAGCTGGCCGGCGACCTCGGGCTGGCGCGCCATGCCCTCGACGGTCTTGCCGATCAGGATGCCGAGGCCGATGCCCGGGCCGAGCACCGCGAGGCCGTAGCCGACGGTCGCGATGTTGCCCGAGATGGCGTTCTCGGCCGCAAGGATGACGCTGGGGTCCGCGAGAAGAGACACGCTGTGCTCGTTCCTTCCGTTTGGCCACCGACCGGTCGGTGCGGTGGTCGTCTCAGTACCGGACGCCGGTGACGACGGCCGGGGAGTGCTGGGTCAGTGCTCGTCCTCGATCGACTGGCTGAGGTAGACGGCCGTGAGGACGACGAAGATGTACGCCTGCAGCGCCGCGACGAACACCTCGAAGAGGGTGATCGCGAAGCCGCCGGCGAGGGTCAGCGCACCGAAGGGCTTGAGCCCGCCGCTGGCCTCGAAGAGCAGGAACTGGGTGGCCGAGAAGCAGAGCACCAGCATGAGGTGCCCGGCGACCATGTTGGCCATGAGCCGGATCGCCAGGGTGACGGGCCGCAGGACGAACACCTGCAGGAACTCCACCGGCGTCAGCAGCACGTAGAGGAACGGCGGGACGCCCGGCGGGAACAGGCTGTTCTTGAGGAACCCGCCGACGCCGTGCGCCTTGATGCCGGCCGCGAGGTACATGACGTACACCCACAGGGCCAGCATCACGGGCAGGCCGATCAGCGAGGTGCCCGCGATGTTGAGCAGCGGGATCACACCGGTGATGTTGAACGCGAAGATCGCGAAGAACACGGTCGTCAGGAGGGCGACGTACCTGCCGGCCTTCTCCTTGCCGATGATGTCCTCGGCGACGTTGACGCGGACGAAGTCGAGCAGGATCTCGGCCATGTTCTGACCGCGGGTGGGCACGAGCTTCGCGCGGCGGGCCGCGATCACCATGAGGGTCAGCAGCACCGCGACGGCGACGAAGCGCACGACCTGGATGCGGTTGATCTCGAAGATCGTGCCCTCGAACCAGATGGCCGGGGGGAAGAACTCGGCGATCGACGGCTTGTGGAACCCGGACTCGCCTTCGGCAGCGAGCGGCAGGATCGTCGCAAGGCTGGACAGAGCAGTCTCCTGGGGTCGAAGGCTCCGGCGGGCAGTCCCTGGCGGGACGCGCCACGCCGGGACCCGGCCGTCGTCGGTGGGTCGGGGGAAGCCTAGCCCATGGTCGGGGTGCCGCCGTCCGGCTCGTCCACATTCGGGACCTTCGACCCAGTCCCGGAGGGTGACACGTAGGGCACCCTGCCCCGCGACACGGCCCGGTAGTCCAGGAGGGCCGACCCGATGACGGCCACGGCGACCACCACGGCCAGCACGACGCGGTCGTAGAAGTCCATCCCGCGCAGGATCGCGAGCAGCACGATCACCACGGCGAGCTTGCCCAGCCAGGTGCCCATGATGACGGCCATCATCGTGCCGGGCGCCGCGTGCGACGTCTTCATCATCGCGAGCGTGGTCGTGCCGGAGAACACGAGCGCGATGGCCGCGCCGATCAGCGCGCCCCACACGCCGGGCAGGCCCGCGACGAGGTAGCCGACGCCGACGCCCAGGACGGTCACGCCGGCGACCAGCACCGCCATGTCCCGCAGCGCCCGCCGGAACACGGCGGCGACCTCGGGGCTGTCCCCCGGGCGCGGGGTCGGGTCGGGGGTGGGCTCGGTCATCGGTCCGTCCTCGGGTCGGGGTCGGTCAGGGCGAGGGGGGTGGCCAGCGCGGCCGGCGGCGGCACCGCGGCCGGACCCGGGGCGGCGCCCGCGGCGGGGAGCGGCGCGGCGTGCCACGCGTGCCGGTGCGCGTCGGCGGCGTGGCGCGCGGCACCGGCCGCCGAGGGCTCCGGGGCCGGGCCGGGGCGCGGCGGGCCCGCGGGGCCGGGACGCCCGGGGTCGCCCGGGGTGCTGCGGCCGCGCAGCGGGCCGAGGGTGAGCGCCAGCGCGACCAGCACGCCCACGCCCAGCCCGATGAGCACCGCGGTGGTGGAGAACCACACGAGCGCCACGGCGGCGCCGGTGAAGAGCGCCGTCCACACGTACAGGATGATCACGGCGCGGCGGTGGGTGTGCCCGAGGGCCAGCATCCGGTGGTGCAGGTGCATCCGGTCCGGGTGGAACGGCGACTTCCCGGACCCCACGCGGCGCACCACGGCCAGGCCCATGTCGAGCAGCGGCAGCAGCAGCACCGCGACCGGCAGCACGATCGGCAGGAACGCCGGGAAGGACTCCCGGGTGTTCACCACGGCCAGGTTGATCTGCCCGGTCACCAGGATGCCCGCCGCGGCGATCACCAGGCCGATGAGCATCGAGCCCGAGTCGCCCATGAAGATGCGCGCCGGGTTGAAGTTGTGCGGCAGGAACCCGATGCAGGCGCCCACCAGCAGCGCCACGATGAGCGTCGCGAGGCTCGAGTAGTCCCCCGGGCTCGCCTCGCGGGTGAGCTGGTAGGAGTAGAGGAAGAAGCCGGCGCCGCCGATCGCGATCAGGCCCGCCGCCAGGCCGTCCAGCCCGTCGACGAAGTTCACCGCGTTCATGGCGACCACCACGACGAGCACGGTCAGCCCGAGCATCACGCGGTGCGAGCCCAGCACCACCCCGTCGATCGGCAGCTGGTAGAGCTGCACGCCCTGCGACGCCATGACGAACGCCGCGAGCACCTGCCCGACGAGCTTGGTCATCCAGTCCAGGTCCCAGATGTCGTCCGCCACGCCCAGCGCGCAGACGATCGTCGCGGCGGCCGCGATGCCGATGATCGGCTCGGGCCGCGCGAACACCGCGTCCAGGAACGGCAGCCGGCTCGCCATCACCAGCCCGACGAGGAGGCCGCCCCACATGGCCAGGCCGCCCAGCCGCGGCGTCGGGATGGAGTGCACGTCCCGCGTCCGCACCGCCGTGATGGCCCCCCACCGCAGGGCGCACCACCGCGCCACCGGCGTCAGCAGGTACGTCGCCGCCGCGGCGATCAGCAGGAGCAGGAGGTACGCCCTCACCGGCCGGGATCACCCACCACCGGCGCGACCTCGCGGAGCTGCTCCAGGCTGATCGCGCCCTGGCGCACCACCCGCAGCTCGTCGCCCGTCGCGTCCACGATCGTCGAGGCCACCTGGCCCGGGGTCCGGCCGCCGTCGAGGTAGGTCTGCACCCGGTCGCCCAGCTGCTCGACCGCCTCGCCGACCTCCAGCGCCGACGGCTGCCCGGTCCGGTTCGCGCTCGACACCGCCATCGGGCCGGTCCGGGACAGCAGCGCCAGGGCGACCGGGTGGTCCGGCACCCGCAGCGCCACGGTGCCGTGCGTCTCGCCCAGGTCCCACGCGAGCGACGGCTGCGCGACGAGGATGACGGTCAGCCCGCCGGGCCAGAACGCCTCCGCGAGGTCCCGCACGGCGGCGGGCACGCCCATCGCCAGGCCGTCCAGCGTCCGCACGTCCGGCATCAGCACCGGCGGCGGCATCTGGCGGCCGCGGCCCTTGGCGGCGAGCAGCGCCGCGACGGCGGGCGGGGTGAACGCGTCCGCGCCGATGCCGTACACGGTGTCCGTGGGCAGCACCACGAGGCCGCCGCGCGACACGGTGTGCACCGCGGCGTCGAGGGACGGCCCCCAGGTGGCGGGGTCGGTCGCGTCCAGCACGGTGGGATCGGTCACGGCTGCGAGTCTCCCACGGCGACCTGGGCGCCCGGGGCCGGCCGTCCGGCGCGCCGCCGGGCCACCAGCATGCGGGGCCGGCCGGTCAGGTCCGGCCGGGTCTCGACCCCCTCGAACGCCCCGGTCGCCTCGGCGGCGGCCCGGGCGGCGGCGTCCTGGACCTCCGCGTGCTCCATGACCAGCAGCCCGCCGGGCGCCAGCAGGCGCGCGGCGGCGGCGAGCACCGCGCGCGGGACCTCCAGGCCGTCCGCCCCGCCGCCGTAGAGGGCGAGGTCCGGATCGTGGTCGCGGACCTCGGGGTCCACCGGCACGGCGTCCGGGGGGATGTACGGCGGGTTCGACACCAGGACGTCGACGGTGCCGTCCAGGTCGGCGAGCAGGCCGGGGTCGCGGACGTCCCCCAGCTCGACGCGCATCGTGCCGCTGCCCGAGGCCCCGTGGTTGTGCCGGGTCAGGCCGACCGCCGCGGGCGACGCGTCCACCGCCACCACCCGCGCGCCCGGCACCTCGGTGTCCACGGCCAGCGCGATGCCGCCGGCACCGCAGCACAGGTCGACGACCAGCGGGCTCGCTCCCCCGTCCGCGAGGCGCGCCGCCTCGTCGACCGCGACCTGCGCGACCGTCTCGGTCTCCGGCCGCGGCACGAAGACGCCCGGCTCCACCCGCAGGGTCAGGTAGCGGAACACCGTCGAGCCGACGATGTGCTGCAAGGGCTCGCGGCGACGACGCCGGTCGACCAGCTCGGCGAACTCCTCGGTGAACCCCTCCGGCACCGGCGGGGCGAGCACCAGGTCCAGGCGCGGCAGCCCGAGCGCGTACGCGGCCAGCGCGGTGGCGTCGTGCCGGGGCGAGCCGACGCCGGCCTCGGCCAGCACCCGCGCGGCGCCGTCGACGAGGGTGCGCATCGTCGGGGCGGTCACCGGTGCCGCCCCCCGTCCGCGCCGGCACCGGCACCGGCCGCCGCCAGCCGCGCCGCCTCGTCCGCGTCCACCGCGGACTGCACGACCGGGCCGAGGTCGCCGTCGAGGACCGCGTCGAGGTTGTACGCCTTGTACCCGGTGCGGTGGTCCGCGATCCGGTTCTCCGGGAAGTTGTAGGTCCGGATGCGCTCGGAGCGGTCCACCGTGCGGACCTGGGAACGCCGGGCCTCGCTCGCCGCGGCGGCCGCCTCCTCCTGGCGGGCGGCCAGCAGCCGCGCCCGCAGGACCCGCATCGCCTGCTCGCGGTTCTGCAGCTGCGACTTCTCGTTCTGCATCGACACGACGATGCCGGTGGGCAGGTGCGTGATCCGCACCGCCGAGTCCGTGGTGTTCACCGACTGCCCACCGGGGCCGGACGAGCGGTACACGTCGATCCGCAGGTCGTTCGGGTCGACCTCCACCTCGCCCTCGTCCTCGACCTCCGGGAACACGAGCACGCCCGCCGCGGAGGTGTGGATCCGGCCCTGCGACTCCGTCACCGGCACGCGCTGCACGCGGTGCACGCCGCCCTCGTACTTCAGGCTCGCCCACACGCCGTCCGCGGGGTCGGTGACCGCGCCGCGGGCCTTCACCGCGACCTGCACGTCCTTGTAGCCGCCCAGGTCGGACTCGGTGGACTCCAGCGTCTCCGTCCGCCAGCCGCGGCGCTCCGCGTACCGCAGGTACATCCGCAGCAGGTCGCCGGCGAACAGCGCGGACTCCTCCCCGCCCTCGCCGGCCTTGATCTCGAGGATGACGTCGCGGGCGTCGTCCGGGTCGCGCGGCACCAGCACCCGGCGCAGCCGCTCGGCGGCGTGCTCCTCGGCCTCGGTCAGCGACGGCAGCTCGGCCGCGAACGCCTCGTCCTGCTCGGCCAGCTCGCGGGCGTCCGCGAGGTCCTCGGCCGCCGCCCGCCACGCCGCGTGCGCCTGCGCCACCCGCCCGAGCTCGGCGTACCGCCGGCCGAGGTTCCGGGCCAGGGCCTGGTCGGCGTGCACCGCCGGGTCGGCGAGCTGCTCCTCGATCCGGGCGTGCTCGTCGAGCAGCGGCCGCGCCGCGGCGAACGGGTCGGTCATCGCTGTCTCCTCCGGGGCCGTCTCCCGGGGCGCGACCGGCCCCGGACATGCGACGACGCCGGTGACCGCGGTCCGTGAGGGACCGCCGGTCACCGGCGTCGGATCGGCTAGTTGGCCGGGCGCTTGCCGTAGCGCGCCTCGAACCGGGCCACGCGGCCACCGGTGTCGAGGATCTTCTGCTTGCCCGTGTAGAACGGGTGGCAGGCGCTGCAGACGTCGGCGCGGATCTCGCCGGAGGTCGAGGTGGAGCGCGTGGTGAACGTGTTGCCGCAGGTGCAGGTCACCTGGGTCACCACGTACTCGGGGTGGATGTCAGTCTTCACGGTGTTCTCCTCGGGTTGGGTCTCCGGGTCGTGCGCACGAGCCGCGCACGTGAACCGCAGACCGACGGAACAGTCTGCCAGAACAGCGGGCCCCCGCGAAATCTTCCCGGCCGCGCACCCGGGCCGCCCACGGTGACGAACCCGGACGATCCACCCCCTCGGCGCCACCTACGATGACGCCATGCTCCGCATCGGCCTCGTGATCGACGACGGCCTGGACCGTCCCGACGGCGTGCAGCAGATCGTCCTCACGCTCGGCGCCCGCCTCACCGCCCTGGGCCACGAGGTGCACTACCTGACCTCGACGACGACCCGCACGGACCTGGCGAACCTCCACGTGCTGTCCCGCCACGTCGCCGTCCGGTTCAACGGCAACCGCCTCGGGACCCCGCTGGCCGCCCCGCGCGCGGCGGTCCGGCGGCTGCTGGACGAGGTCCCGTTCGACGTCCTGCACGTGACCATGCCGTACAGCCCCGTGCTGGCCGGCCGGGTCGTGTCCGCCGCGCACCCGCGGACCGCGGTCGTCGGGTCGTTCGTCATCTACCCGCAGGACGCCGCCACGCGTTGGGGCATCCGGGCGCTGGGGCGCATCGAGCGGCGGCGGCTGCGGCGGTTCGACGCGATCAGCGCGCTGTCCGAGGCGGCGCAGGAGTCCGTGCAGCAGGCCTACGGGCGGCGGGTGCCGATCATCGGGGCGCCGGTGGAGCTGGGGGCGGCGCCGGGTGCTGTCGAGGGCGCGGTCGCGCGTGCCGGCGGCGACGACCGCCCGGTGCGGATCCTGTTCCTCGGGCGCCTCGTGGAGCGCAAGGGCCCGCGCGAGCTCCTCGCCGCCGCCGCCGCGCTGCACCGCCTCGGGACCGCCCGCCCCTGGACGCTCACGCTCGCCGGGCGCGGACCCCTGCTGGACGACCTGCGCGAGCGCGCCCGCGCCGCCGGCATCGCCGACCAGGTGGACTTCCCCGGCTTCGTGGCGGAGGAGGACAAGAACGCCCTGCTCGCCGGGGCCGACGTCGTCGTTCTGCCGTCCACCGGCGGGGAGAGCTTCGGCATCTCGGTCGTCGAGGCCCTCGCGCACGCCGGGGGCGTCGTGCTCGCCGGCGACAACCCCGGCTACCGCACCCCGATGGCCGGCCTCGAGGACCAGCTCGTGCGGCCCGGCGCGACCGGGTCGTTCGCCCGCACGCTCGCGCACTGGGTCGATGCCCCGGCGGCCCGCCGCGCGGCGCTCCCCGCCCAGCGCGCGGCGGCGTCCCGCTTCGAGGCGGGCGAGATCACGGCCCAGACCCTCGCCCTCTACTCGGAGGCCCTCGCCACCCGCCGCGGCACGCGGCACTCCTGACGACCGCGGGAGTGGTCCCGGGGCAGCCCACGAGCACCGGGGGCACCCGGGCACCCGCGCATCCCCCCGGGCACCCGGGCATCCCACGAGCACCCGGGCACCCCACGAGCACCGGGGGCACTCCGCGGCGCACCCCCGGCGCACGTACGACACCCCCTCGCCGCTCGCGCCCTCCCCGTGCGAGCACCGCGCAGGCACGCGGGGCAGCCCCCGGGCGCGGGGGCAGCCCTCGGGCGCGGGGGGCATCTTCCGAGCACGCGGGGTATCCCGTCACGCACCCCCGATGCGCGCCGCGTGCCCCCTCGGCGGGTCGGTGTCCGGCCACCGGGGACGGCGACGGGGCGGCACCCCCGTGGGAGTGCCGCCCCGTCGTGGGCCGTGCGCGCGGACGCTCCTATGGTTCGTCAAGCCGGGAGTGGGCCGTGTTCGAGTTGGCGGAACAGGTCGCGGGCGATGTAGCGCTTGAGGCAGCGGCGGATCTCGCGGTCGGTCTTGCCCTGGGCGCGGCGGCGGTCGATGTAGTCGCGGGTGCGCTGGTCGTAGCGGGCGCGAGACAGGGCGATGACGTGCAGCGCGCGGTTGAGCTGGCGGTCCCCGGAACGGTTCAGCCGATGCCGGATCGTCATGCCTGAGGACGCGGGGATCGGGGCGGTCCCGGCGAGCATCGCGAACGCGGCCTCGGAGCGGATCCGTCCCGGGTGGGACCAGGCGATCAGGACCTGGGCGGCGGTGAGGGCTCCGATCCCGGGCTGGGTCAGCAGGTCGGGCCGCCACGAGCGCACGATCTCACCGATCGCGGTCTCGTGGTCGCGGGCCTCGCCCTGCAGGGTCAGGACCCGGCGCGCCAGGGTCCGCAGGACGTTCGCGGTGGTCACCGTCTGACGGTCCCAGGCCGATCGGGTCCGCAACCGGGCGGCGGTCTGGACCGTCACGGTCGTGTTCGCCCCGCGCAGCACGGCGCGCAGCTCCTCTGGCGCCGCGGTGACCAGAGCGAGCAGCTGGCGCTGAGCCAGGGTCGCGGCCTCGACCCCCGAGCGGCGGGCCGCCATGAGAACGGCGAGCTCGGCGCGAGGACCGTCGTCCTTGATCCGCGCGAGGTGCTCGCGGGCCAGGGCCTCGCGTGCGGCGCGGACCGCGTCCAGGGAGTCGGACTTCGCGCCATGACGTCGGGCGGCTCGCTTCGGGCGGTCCAGCTCCACGACCTGCTCACCGGCCGACCCGAGGAACCGGGCCAGACCGGCGCCGTAGCCGCCGCCACCTTCCAACGCCCAGACCCGCGAGCCACCACGGATCGCGCCGACCCAGGTCAGCAGCTCGCCATAGCCACCCGGATCGGTGCTGACGGTCAACTCGCTGAGCGTGCCGCCAGTGGTCGCGTCCACGACCGCGGCGGTGTGGGTGTGCTTGTGGGTGTCGACCCCGATGACGAGATCGACGCGTTCAGCCAGACTGGTCACTGCGTACTCCTTCGAACCGGAGGAACGTGAGGTTCCGGTCCGGCTGGAGATCGGCAGGACTGTGACGGGACACGCCCGCGTCCACGGGCGGTCAAGCTCCTGATCAGGCCAGCAACTCCGGTCGGGCCGGGGCCGGCAGGCACGCGCGGACAAGTCCGCTCGAAGGCACGAAGCCAGTCAGACGTAGAGTCACGCGCGCACCCACCGAACACAGCCCACCGCTCAGCGAGCCGCAGGCACAAGCCTCACAGTCAGTCGTCGGACTTGCCGCCCATGCCCGGGGTGGTCTTCTGGACCTGGAGCAGGAACTCCACGTTGCTCTTCGTGTCGCGGAGCTTGCCGAGCAGCAGCTCGATGGCCTGCTGCTGGTCGAGCGCCCCCATCACGCGGCGGAGCTTCCAGATGATCTTCAGCTCGTCCGGGGAGATGAGGATCTCCTCGCGCCGGGTGCCCGACGCGTTGACGTCGACCGCCGGGAAGATGCGCTTGTCGGCGAGGCCGCGGGAGAGCCGGAGCTCCATGTTCCCGGTGCCCTTGAACTCCTCGAAGATGACCTCGTCCATCTTGGAGCCGGTCTCCACCAGCGCCGACGCGAGGATCGTCAGGGAGCCGCCGTGCTCGATGTTGCGCGCGGCGCCGAAGAACCGCTTCGGCGGGTAGAGCGCCGAGGCGTCCACGCCGCCGGAGAGGATGCGCCCGGAGGCCGGGGCCGCCAGGTTGTACGCGCGCGACAGGCGGGTCAGCGAGTCGAGCAGCACGACCACGTCCTGGCCGAGCTCGACCAGTCGCTTGGCGCGCTCGATCGCGAGCTCCGCGACCATCGTGTGGTCCGACGCGGGGCGGTCGAAGGTCGAGGCGATGACCTCGCCCTTCACGGTGCGCTCCATGTCCGTGACCTCCTCGGGGCGCTCGTCGACGAGCACGACCATGAGGTGGACCTCGGGGTTGTTCGCGGTGATCGCGTTGGCGATCTGCTGCATGATGATCGTCTTGCCGGCCTTCGGGGGCGCGACGATGAGGCCGCGCTGGCCCTTGCCGATCGGGGCGACGATGTCGATGACCCGCGGGGTGAGCTGGTGCGGGTCGCTCTCCAGGCGCAGGCGGTCCTGCGGGTACAGCGGCGTGAGCTTGGAGAACTCCGGGCGCTGCCGGGCCTGCTCCGGCGACATGCCGTTCACCGTGTCGAGGCGCACCAGGGCGTTGGCCTTGTTCGGCCGGTTGCCGCCCTGCTGCTGCGGCTGGGCCTCGCCCTCGCGGGGCGCCCGGACGGCGCCGGTGATCGCGTCGCCGCGGCGCAGGCCGGCCTTGCGGACCTGGCCGAGCGGCAGGTACACGTCGTTCGCGCCCGGCAGGTAGCCGCTGGTGCGGACGAACGCGTAGGACTCGAGGACGTCGAGGATGCCGGCGACCGGGACGAGGACGTCGTCCTCGGTGAGCTCGACCTCCTCGTAGGCGCCGACCTCGCCGGTGCGCGGGCCGCGGCCGCGCTTGGTGCGGTCCCGGTCGCGGTACCGGTCGCGCGAGCGCCGGCGGCGGCCGCCGCGCTCGTCGTCCTCGCCGCGGTCCTGCTGCGGGGCGCGGTCGCGCTGCTCGGCCTGCTGACGCTGGTCCGGCTGCTGCTGGCGCTGCTGCCGGTCGCGGTCGCCGCCGGTCGTCGGGCCCTCGGGGAGGGTGACGTCCACGGTCGGCGCGCCGGCGCCGCGGCCGGCCCGGCGGGACCGGCGCTCGCCGGTGACCGCGCCCACGGCGTCGGCCGCGCGGGCGGCGCGGTCGTCCCGGGCGTCGGGCTGCTGGGCGTTCTGCCGGTTGTCGAGCGCGGCCTCCAGGCCGGCGAGCACGTCGACGGCGCGGCCGGCGGCGGCACCGTCGGCGGCCGGGGCGTCGGCGGACGCGGCGCGGACCGGACGGCGGCGCTGCCCGCGGGGCGCGTCGGTGCCCTCGGCGGCCGGCGCGGTGCGCTCGGCGGCGGGCGCGGTGCTCTCGGCGGCCGGCGCGGTGCTCACGGCGGCCGGCGCCTCGGCGGGCTGTCCGGCATCACGGGTGGCGGCGCGGCGGGCGCGGGCGGGCCGCTCGCCGCCGCCCTGGCGCTTCGCCTGGATGGCGTCGACCAGGTCGCTCTTGCGCATGCGGGACGTGCCGGTCACGCCGAGCTCCGCGGCGAGGGCCTGCAGCTCGGGCATGCGCATCGCGGAGATGGCACCGCCACGGGCGGAGCCGCCGGAGCCGGTGCTCACGGCGGGCTCGATGGTTTCTGTCACGAAGGACCCTTCCCCCTCGTCGGGGACCGTCACCCTCCGTCGGGGTGCGGTCCGCGTCCGGTCCTCCGTCGGGACCGGCGCCTCGGTGACGCCGCACGGGTCGCGCGTGCGCGTCGACTGCCGTGGGCTGGATCGTTCCCGGTCTCGGGGCTCATGGGACCCGGGCCTTCGGGGCGCTGGGCACGCGCGGCGCTGCACCCGAAAAAGGCTGAGCGGATATCAGGACGAGGGTCCGGGGAACGGCGCCAGCATACCACCGGCGCAGCCGGTCAGGGCAGCGTTCGCCACGCCGCACCGGCGGTGTCGATCGCCAGCCGGACGATGCGCCAGCCGCCCATCGCACCCCCGAACACGGCGGCCAGCGCGTCGTCCGCGTCGGTCGGCCCGGGGGCGGCCGGGTCGGCGCTCGCCGCACCCTCGACGCCGCGCGCGAGCACCAGGACGGTCGGACCCGCGCCGGAGACGACGGCGGGGACGCCCCGGGCGCGCAGCGCGTCGACGAGCGCCATGCTCTCCGCCATGACGGGACGCCGGTAGCCCTGGTGCAGCCGGTCCTCGGTCGCCGGCAGCAGCAGGTCGGGCCGCCGGCCGAGCGCCTCCACCAGCAGGGCGGCCCGGCCCGCCTGGAACGCGGCGTCGCCGTGCGGCACGGTCGCGGGCAGGACGCCGCGGGCGTGCGACGTGGCCAGGCGCGTGCCGGGGACGACGACCACGGGCGCGACGGACCCGTGCACCGGGAGCCGGGCGGCGTGCACCCTCCCGGACGGCTCGTCGGACCACGCGACGGTCGCTCCGCCGAGCAGCGCCGGCGCCGCGTTGTCGGGGTGCCCCTCGAGCTCGGTGGCCAGGCGCAGCGCGACGTCGTCGTCGATCGACTCGGGCTCGGCGACCAGCGCCCGGGCGGCGAGGATGCCCGCCACCACCGCGCCGGCGGAGGACCCGAGGCCGCGGCCGTGCGGGATGCGGTTGCGGCAGGTCAGGTGCAGGCCGGTCTGCGGAGCGCCCACGTGGTCGAGCGCGTGCCTCAGGGCGCGCACCACCAGGTGGTCGTCACCGGAGGGCACGTCCTGCGCGCCCTCCCCCACCACGTCGACGACGACCTCGGCGGACCCGAGGGCGCGCACCTCGACGTCGTCGTACAGCGCCAGCGCGAGGCCGAGCGCGTCGAAGCCGGGCCCGAGGTTCGCGCTCGTCGCCGGGACGCGCACCCGCGCCCGGTCGGCTCCCAGTCGCACGGCGGGCTCAGCCGAGGCCGAGGGCGGCGGCGATCTCGACCACGTCGGGCCGCACGCGGGTCGTCGCGACCTCGCCGCCGTCCGCCGTGCGCAGCGCCCACTGCGGGTCCTTGAGGCCGTGGCCGGTGACGGTGACGACGATCCGCGCGCCCGCCGGCACGCGACCCTCCTGCGCGAGCCGCAGGATGCCCGCGACGCCCGCCGCGGACGCCGGTTCGACGAAGACCCCGACCTGGGAGGACAGCACGCGGTGCGCCGCGAGGATCTCCTCGTCGGTCACGGACTCGATGAGCCCGCCGGACCGGTCGCGCGCCGCCTCGGCCTGCGTCCAGGACGCGGGGTTGCCGATGCGGATCGCGGTCGCGATGGTCTCCGGCTCCGTGATCGGGAACCCGCGGACGATCGGCGCGGCGCCGGCGGCCTGGAAGCCCCACATGGCCGGCGTGTGCGTGGCGACCGGGGCGAGGTCGGCCCCGGCGTCGTGGCCCGCGTACTCACGGAAGCCCTTCCAGTACGCGGTGATGTTCCCGGCGTTGCCGACCGGCAGCGCGTGGATGTCCGGGGCGTCGCCGAGGGCGTCGACGATCTCGAACGCCCCGGTCTTCTGCCCCTCGATCCGGTCCGGGTTCACCGAGTTCACGAGCTCGACGGGGTACGCCTCCGCGAGCTTGCGGGCGGCGACGAGGCAGTCGTCGAAGTTGCCGTCGACCTGCAGCAGCTTGGCGCCGTGCGCGACGGCCTGGCTGAGCTTGCCCATCGCGATCTTGCCGTCCGGCACCAGCACCGCGCAGACCATCCCGGCGGCGGTCGCGTACGCGGCGGCGGACGCCGAGGTGTTGCCGGTGGACGCGCACACGACGGCCTGCGCCCCGCGGCCGGCCGCGGCGGACATCGCGGTCGTCATGCCCCGGTCCTTGAACGAGCCGGTCGGGTTCATGCCCTCGACCTTGACGAACACCTCCGCCCCGGTGAGCGCGGACAGCGCCGGTGCCGCGACGAGCGGCGTGCCGCCCTCGCCGAGCGTGATGACGCGCTCCTGGACGTGCGCGGGCAGGCGGTCGGCGTACTCGCGGATCACGCCGCGCCACTGCTGTGCCATCAGGCTCCCTCGACTCGCAGGACGGAGACGACCGAGCGGACCGCGTCCAGGCCGTCGATCGCGGCGACCGTGGCGGCCAGCGCGGCCTCCGGCGCCTCGTGCGTGGTGATGACCAGGTGCGCGACGCCGTCCTCGGCCTCCGCCGACGGCGTCTGCCGCACGGCCTCGATCGACACGCCGTGCTCGGCCAGCTCGGCGGAGACCTGCGCGAGCACGCCCGGCCGGTCCGCGACCTCGAGCCGCACCTGGTACCGGGTGCGCGCCGCGTCGGCGGGCAGCACCGGCAGGGCCGCGTACCAGGACTCCGCCGGGCCGCGCCCGCCGTGCACCCGGTGCCGCGCCGCGGACACCACGTCGCCCAGGACGGCGCTCGCCGTCGGGGCGCCGCCCGCGCCGCGGCCGTAGAACATGAGCTCGCCGGCGGCCTCCGCCTCGACGAACACCGCGTTGAAGGCGCCGCGCACGCCGGCCAGCGGGTGCTCCGCCGGGACGAGCGCCGGGTGCACGCGCACCTGCACGCCCTCCGCCCCGTCGGCCCCCGCGCGGCGCTCGGCGATGGCGAGCAGCTTGATGACGTGGCCGGTGCGACCGGCCCACGCGACGTCGTCCGCCGTGACCGAGGTGATGCCCTGCCGGTCGACGTCGTCCAGCGACACCCGGGTGTGGAACGCGAGCGACGCGAGGATGGCGGCCTTCGCCGCCGCGTCGAAGCCCTCGACGTCCGCCGTCGGGTCGGCCTCCGCGTAGCCGAGCGCCTGGGCCTCGGCGACCGCGCCCGCGAGGTCGAGGCCCTCGGTGGCCATCCGGTCGAGCACGTAGTTCGTCGTGCCGTTGACGATGCCGAGCACGCGGTGGACCCGGTCGCCGGTGAGGGACTCGCGGACGGGCCGCACCAGCGGGATCGCGCCCGCCACCGCGGCCTCGAAGTAGAGGTCCACCCCGGCGGCGTCGGCGGCCTGGTAGAGCGTCGGGCCGTCCTCGGCGAGCAGCGCCTTGTTCGCCGTGACGACGGCCGCGCCGTGCTCGATCGCCCGCAGCAGCAGCGACCGCGCGGGCTCGATGCCGCCGACGACCTCGACGACGACGTCCGCCTTGGCGACCAGCCCCTCGGCGTCGGCGGTCAGCAGCGCGCGGTCGACCACCGGGTCGCGCTCGGCCTCGACGTCGCGCACGGCGACCCCGACCAGCTCCAGCGGGGCGCCGACGCGGGCCGCGAGGTCCGCCGCCTGCGTCGTGAGCAGCCGGACGACCTCCGTGCCGACGACGCCGCAGCCGAGCAGCGCGACCCGCACGGCGGGTCGGTCTCCGGTCGCGGGCGTGGCGGGTCCGACGGTCTCGTCGCGTGCAGTCACCGCGTGCGCCTCTCGATCACGCCCGGCCGAGCCGGGCCCCGTGGGGAGCGGTCCGGGGCGTCGCCGCCGGTCCGAGGCCCCAGGATAGGGGGCCGGTCGGACGAGCCGGGGGCGCATCCACACCGTGGGCCGTCCCGACCACGCTCCGCGACGTCACGCGCCACGGGCCAGCACGCGAGCCGCGCCGACCCACCGCTCGCGCATCGGGTCGACGTCGTCCGCCACGGCCCGCAGGACCACCTCGCGGTCCACGGCGAAGTACCCGTGGACGATCCGGTTCCGCGTCGCGCGCACGGCAGGCCAGGAACCGCCGCAGACCGTGTCCCGCAGGTCCGGGGACAGCTCCCCGAGGCACTCGATCGCCGCCGCCAGGCGCAGGCAGAGCCCGTCGAACCAGACCTGGTCGTGGGGATCGATCCGCGCCGCGTAGGCGACCACCGCATCCAGGTGCTCCAGCGCATCGCCGACGAGGTCGGCCGGCGCTCGCCTCACAGGGCGATCGCCTCGACCGTCGTCGCGACCCGTGGTCTGAGCATCCGGGCGGGGACCACGTCCACCTCCCGGCCGAGGATGGCCTCCAGCTCCACCTCCGCCCTGCCCAGGTCGAAGAGACCGACCTCGGGACCGAGGTCCACCAGCAGGTCCACGTCCGACTCCGGCCCGTCCTCGCCGCGCGCGACCGACCCGAACACCCGGACGTTCGACATCCCGTGCCGCTCCGCCGCGGCGACGATCGCGTCCCGCTGCCGCCCGAGCACGCGGCTCAGGACCGTCTCGCCCTCGCCGCCCGGCGACGAGTCCCCGTCCCCGACCGGCTCCACGACGTCCACCCGCCGCAGCAGCCGCACCACCTCGGGCTGGCTCCGCCCGAGCGCCGCCGCGATGCGCCGCTGGCTCCACCCGAGGTCCGCCGCCTGTCGCGCCGCGAGCACCAGCCCGCGCGCCGCCTCCGCCCGCAGCCGCTCGGCCCGCGCGGACGCGTCGGCGAGGTACGCGGCGAACGCCGCCTCGAGCGGCGAGTCGCCGCCGCGCTCTGGGCCCTGATCCACCTCGACCACCTCCTGATAGCAGATGCTATCAGCGGCGTTCACCCCAGGTCGAGGGCCAGCAGGTCCTCCTCGGTCTCCCGCCGGACGAGCACGCGCGTCGCCCCGTCGAGCACCGCCACGACCGGCGGCCGCGGGACGTGGTTGTAGTTGGAGGCCATCGACCGGCCGTACGCCCCGGTGGCCGCGACGGCGAGCAGGTCGCCCGGCGCGACGTCGGCCGGGAGCTGGACCTCGTGCACGACGATGTCGCCGCTCTCGCAGTGCTTGCCCACGACGCGCGCGAGCACGGTCTCCTCCGCGCCGGTCCGGGAGACGACGGCCGCGTGGTAGTGCGCGCCGTACAGCGCGGGGCGGATGTTGTCGCTCATCCCGCCGTCCACGGAGACGTAGAGCCGCACCCGGCCGTCGTCCAGCCGGACGGGCTTGACCGTGCCCACCGTGTACAGCGTCAGGGTGGTGGGCCCGACGATCGCCCGGCCGGGCTCGAAGGACAGCCGCGGGACCGCGGTGCCGAGCTCGGCGCACGTGGCGTCCACGGTCGTCGCGAGGTCCTTGGCGATCCGCTCGGGGTCGAGCGGGACCTCGCCGGGCAGGTAGGCGATGCCGAAGCCGCCGCCGAGGTCGACCTCCGGCGCGAGGTACCCGGTCCGCGCGGCGAGGTCGGCGCGCAGCCGCAGCACCGCGCCGGCGGCGACGGCGAAGCCCTCGGGGTCGAGGATCTGCGAGCCGATGTGCGAGTGGATGCCGAGCAGCCGCAGCTCGGGCGCGGCGACGACCCGCTCCAGGGCGGTCATGGCGGGGCTCGTGCCGTCCGGGCCGGGGGCGACGGACAGGCCGAACTTCTGGTCCTCGTGCGCCGTCGAGATGTACTCGTGGCCGCCCGCGTGCACGCCGGTGGTGACCCGCACCATCACGGGCGCGGCCGGGGCGCCGGCACCGCGGGCGCGCACGGCGGCGGCGATCCGGTCGAGCTCGCCGAGCGAGTCGACGATGATCCGCCCGACGCCGGCGTCCAGGGCGCGCGCGATCTCCGCGTCCGACTTGTTGTTGCCGTGCAGGCCGATGTCCGCGCCGGGCACGCCCGCGCGCAGCGCCACGGCGAGCTCGCCGCCGGTGGACGTGTCGACCCGCAGACCCTCCTGGTGCGCCCACCGGGCGACGGCGACCGACAGGAACGCCTTGCCGGCGTAGTACACGTCCACCCCGGCACCGAGCGGCGCGAAGGCCCGCTCGAACGCCGTCCGCAGCACGCGCGCCCGGGCGCGGAACGACGCCTCGTCCAGCACGTACGCGGGCGTGCCCTGCTCGGCGGCCAGCGCCCGCAGGTCGACGCCGCCCACCGCGACCGCGCCGTCCGCCCCGCGGGTCGCCGTCGCGGACCAGGGCAGGCCGAGCGGGCCGGCGGTCACATCCGCTCCGGCGCGCTCACCCCGAGCAGGCCCAGGCCGTTCGCCAGCACCTGGCGGGTGGCGTCGTTCAGCCACAGGCGGGTGCGGTGCGCGTCGGACACCTCCTCGTCGCCGAACGGCAGCACCCGGCGCTGCTGGTCGTACCACTTGTGGTACGCGCCGGCGACCTCCTCCAGGTACCGGGCGACGCGGTGCGGCTCGCGCAGCTCGGCGGCCTGGGCGACGACGCGCGGCAGCTCCGCGAGGCGGCCGAGCAGCACCGACTCCGACTCGTGGTCCAGCAGCGCGGCGTCGAAGCCGTCCTCGCGGCGCACGCCCGCCTCGGCGGCGTTCCGCGCGATGCCGGCGGTCCGCGAGTGCGCGTACTGCACGTAGTAGACGGGGTTCTCGTTCGTGGCCTTGCTGAGCAGGTCCAGGTCGAGGTCGATCGAGGAGTCCACGGACGACCGGGCCAGCGAGTAGCGCGCGGCGTCGACGCCGACGGCCTCGACCAGGTCCCCGATGGACACGACCGTGCCGGCCCGCTTGCTCATCCGGACCGGCTGCCCGTCCTTGACCAGGTTGACGAGCTGGCCGATGAGGATCTCGAGGTTGACGCCGGGGGTGTCGCCGAACGCGGCGCACATCGCCATCATGCGGCCGATGTACCCGTGGTGGTCGGCGCCGAGCATCATGATCGCCCGGTCGAAGCCGCGCTCGCGCTTGTCCAGGTAGTACGCCAGGTCGCCCGCGATGTACGCGGCCTCCCCGTCGGACTTGATGATGACGCGGTCCTTGTCGTCGCCGAACTCGGTGGTGCGCAGCCACGTCGCGCCGTCGGCCTCGTAGATGTGGCCGAGCTCGCGCAGCCGGGCGACCGCGCGGTCGACGGCCCCGTTCTCGTGCAGCGAGTCCTCGTGGAAGTACACGTCGAAGTCGACGCCGAACTCGTGCAGCGAGCGCTTCACCTCGGCGAACATCAGCTCGACGCCGCGGGAGCGGAACACCTCCTGCGCCTCGGCGTCCGGGAGGGTGCGCGGGTCGGGCTCCCCCGCGGCGACCGCGTCCGCGATCACCTGGTCGGCGATCTCGGTGATGTACTCGCCGCCGTAGCCGTCCTCGGGGGCGGGCTCGCCCTTGGCGCGGGCGAGCAGCGAGCGGGCGAACCGGTCGATCTGCGCGCCGTGGTCGTTGAAGTAGTACTCGCGGGTCACGTCGGCGCCGGACGCCTCCAGCACCCGCGCCAGGCTGTCGCCGACGGCGGCCCAGCGGACGCCGCCGATGTGCAGCGGGCCGGTGGGGTTGGCGGACACGAACTCGAGGTCGATCCGCTCGCCGGTCAGCGACGTCCCGCGCCCGTAGGCGGGCCCGGCCTCGACGATCGCACGGGCGAGCTCGCCCGCCGCGGCGGCGTCGAGGGTGATGTTGAGGAACCCGGGACCGGCGACGTCGACCTTCGCGACCCCCGGGGCGTCGGCGAGCCGGCGCGCGAGCTCCTCGGCGAACGCGCGGGGGTTGGTGCCCGCCTTCTTCGCGAGCTGCAGCGCCACGTTGGTCGCCCAGTCGCCGTGCTCGCGCTGCCGGGGTCGCTCCACGTGCACGGTGGCGGGGAGGTCGGCGGCGTCGAGGGCGAAGGTCCCGTCGGCGACGGCGCCCGCGAGGGCGGCGCGCAGGGACTCGGAGAGCTCAGCGGGGGTCACCGGACAAGCGTAGCGACGCCCCGGACCGCCCCCGACCGGTCATCCACAGCCCGGGACGCTCACCGCGCGGCGCGCGGACCCCACGTGTCCTCCAGCATCACCGGCCGGCAGGCCACCGTCGCCGCCCCGACCAGCACCACGAGCGTGCCGAGCAGGAACAGCAGCGCGACGGTCCAGGTGCCGGTCGCCTCGTACAGCACGCCGATCAGCAGCGGACCCGTGCCGGCGATCGCGTACCCGACGCCCTGGGTGAAGCCCGACAGCGACGCGGCCCCGGCGGACGTGCGGGTGCGCAGGTTGATCAGCGCCAGCAGCACCGGGAACGCGCCCGGGCCGAGGCCGCCGAGCAGGATCCAGAGCCACACCGGTCCCTCGGGCGACACCAGCAGCCCGATGTACGACGCCGCGAAGCACGCGACGAAGAACACGACGAGGCCGATGGGGTTCTTCATCCGGGACGCCGCGATGGGCGCGATCAGGGCGGGCGGCAGGCCGAGGATCGCGAACACCGACAGCCACACGCCCGCCGCGTGCGGGGACGTCCCGCCGTCGATGAGGATCTGCGGCAGCCACGCGAACATCGCGTACGAGTCGAGCGAGTTCATCGCGAAGGTCACGGCCATGCCCCACGCGAGCGGGCTGCGCCAGACCCGCCCGCCGGAGCGGTGCCGCGACGTCAGCGCGGGCGTCGTGGCGGGCGCGCGCCGCAGCAGTCCCGACAGCTCCGCGCGGGCGGCGGCGGAGCGCGCGATGATCACCAGCCACGGCAGCGCGGCGAGCACGCCGACGACGGCCCAGATGGACAGGGACGTCCGCCAGCCCAGCCGCTCCGCGACCGGCACCGCCAGCAGCGCGGGCAGCGCCGTGCTGAACGTCATCGTCACCGAGTAGATCGACGTCACCACGCCGATCCGGTCCGGGAAGTACCGCTTCACCACCGGCGGCAGCAGCACGTTGCCCATGCCCATGCCGGCCAGCGCGATCACCGACCAGCCGAGGAAGCCCACCGACGTCGAGGTGCCGGACCGCACGACCTCGCCGAGCGCCGACAGCAGCATCGCGAGCACGAGCAGCGGCTCCAGCCCCATCCGGCGCGCGAGCACCGGCGTCAGCGACCCGAACACCGCGAACGACACGACGGGGATGGTCCCGAGCAGCCCGGCCTCCGTGGCGGACAGCGCCACGTCCGCGCGCACCAGGTCGAGGATCGGCGACACGGACGCGACCGCGATCCGCAGGTTCAGGGCGACCAGCACCACGCCGAGCAGGACGACGCGGCGGCCCCGCCACGGGGCGACGGTGCCCGCGGGCACGGGGGAAGACGGCATGCGACCTCGTTCGGGCGACTGGTGAGGCGCGCGGCGGTGGGCGCTGGCGGACGGGTGCCCGGTTCGTGTTGAATCGCGGCACAACTGACCAGGGAGACTACTCCGCATGACGCGACGCACCGGCCTCATCGACGCGACGGTGGCCCAGCTCCGGGCCCGGATCACGTCCGGCGACTGGCCGGTCGGCACCCGCATCCCGCCCGAGCCCGCGCTCGTCGAGCTGCTGGGCGTCGGCCGGAACACCGTCCGGGAGGCCGTGCAGTCCCTCGTGCACGCCGGCCTGGTCGAGCGGCGGCAGGGCTCCGGCACCTACGTGCTGTCCACCTCCGAGCTCGCCGTCAGCATGGGGCGGCAGATCGCCGACGCCCGGCAGCGCGACGTCATCGAGGTCCGCCGCAGCCTCGAGGTCGAGGCCGCCCGGCTCGCCGCCCGCCGCCGCACCACCGCGGACGTCGCGGCGATCACGACGCTGCGCGACGAGCGCGCCGAGGCCTACCGCTCCGGCCAGCTCGACCGGATGGTCGCCGCCGACCTCGCCCTGCACCGCGCCATCGCCCGCGCGGCCCGGAACCCGGTGCTGCTGTCGCTGTACGAGAACCTCATCGACGCCGTCACCGACAACATCCGGTTCAACTTCGCGCACCTGCAGGACGGCGACAACCACGACGGGCTCGTGGACGCGATCGCCGCCGGGGACGACGCCCGCGCGGTCGAGGAGACCGCCACCTACCTGTCGGGGCTGCTGGGCGAGGACTGACCGGCGACGCGCCGCGGGCCTGGTAGTCTCGTGCACCGCCCGGTCGTCACGGCCGGCGCAGCGCCCTCGTAGCTCAGTGGATAGAGCGTCTGCCTCCGGAGCAGAAGGTCGTAGGTTCGAATCCTATCGAGGGCACGCACCGCGAGGCCCGGCAGCTCATCGAGCGGCCGGGCCTTCGCCGCCCCGGCGTGGCGCCGAGCCGCGACCGCGCACCGGACACCTGGTCGGCTCCGCCGCCCGCGGCGACGGGGACAGCGAGCGCCTCGCCGCACGAGCCGGCGGGCCTCGCCGGCGGCCGCCTGACGGTCGCCGCCGGCGTAGGGTGCCCGACGTGATCCCGCAGGACCAGGCGCGCACCCGCGCCGGCTACGACGCCGTCGCCGACCGGTACGCCGCCCTGCTCCCGGACCTGCGCGCGGAGTCCCGGCTCGACGTGCCCTGCTCGACGAGCTCGCCGCCCGGTGGTCCGACGGCCCCGGCGGCCCGCTGCTCGACGTGGGCTGCGGCACCGGCCGCGTCGCCGCGCACCTGGCGGCGAGTGGCGTCGACGTGCTGGGCGCCGACCTGTCCCCCGGCATGGTCGCCGCCGCGCGGCGGGCGCACCCCGGCCTGCCGTTCCTGGTCGCGGCGGCCGACGCGCTGCCGCTGCCGGACGCGTGCGCGGGCGGCGTGCTCGCCTGGTACTCCGTGATCCACACGGCGCCGGCCGGGCTGGCGGCGGTGGTCGCCGAGCTGCGCCGGGTCGCTCGCCCGGGGGCGCCGCTGCTCGCGGCGTTCCAGGCGGGGCACGGCGAGCGCGACGAGGTCGCCGGCGCCTACGGCACGGACGTCACGCTCGCGGTGCACCGGCACGATCCCGGCCGCCTGGCGGCGCTGCTGGTGGCCGGCGGGTTCGACGTCCGGGCGCGGGTCGAGCGCGCGGCGGAGGGACGGGAGCGGCGACCGCAGGCCGCACTGCTCGCGACGGCGCGCTGACGCCGCGCGGCGGACGCCCCGGGGCCCGCGCGACCCGGCAGGATGTGAGCGCGCACATCCCGCCCGCCCCGCACGCACCACCCCGGAGGACCCGCCCGTGCCCGCCTACGCCGCCACCCGGCGCGCCAGCTACGTCGCGTACGTGGTGCAGGCGATCGTCAACAACCTGGCCCCGCTGCTGTTCATCGTGTTCCACACGCGGTTCGACATCCCGGTGGCGCAGCTCGGCGGGCTGGCCGCGCTGAACTTCGGCGTGCAGCTGCTCACGGACCTCGCGGCGATGAAGGTGGTCGACCGGATCGGGTACCGCCGCCCTCTGGTGCTGGCGCACGTGCTCGCGGCGCTCGGCCTGGTGCTGCTGGCGGTGCTGCCGGGTGCCACGCCGGACCCGTTCCTCGGGCTGTGCGCGGCGGTCGTGGTCTACGGCGTGGGCGGCGGGTTGCTGGAGGTGCTGGTCAGCCCGGTGGTCGAGCACCTGCCGTCGCCGCAGGAGCACAAGGCCGCGGGGATGGCGCTGCTGCACTCGTTCTACTGCTGGGGACAGGTCGCGGTGGTAGCCGGGACGACCGTGCTGCTCGCGGTGCTGGGCACGGACCTGTGGCCGGTGCTGCCGGTGCTGTGGGCCGTGGTCCCGCTGGTGAACCTCGTCGCGCTGCTGCGGGTGCCGATGCCGCCGACCGTGGCCGAGGAGGACCGGACCTCGGTGGGCTCGCTGCTCGGCACGCCGCTGTTCCTGGCGGCGCTCGTGCTGATGATGACCGGCGGCGCGGCGGAGCTGACCATGTCGCAGTGGTCGTCGTTCTTCGCCGAGCAGGGGGCGGGCGCCGGCAAGGAGGTCGGCGACCTGCTGGGTCCGGGGCTGTTCGCCCTGCTCATGGGGCTCGGGCGGTTCACGTACGGGCTGTGGGGGCACCGGGTGTCGCTGCGCGCGGTGCTGGTGGCCTCCAGCGCGGCCGCCGCGGTCTGCTACGTCGTCGCGGCGACGGCGAGCACCCCGGCCGTGAGCCTGCTGGCGTGCGCGCTGTGCGGGCTGTCGGTCAGCCTGCTGTGGCCGGGCACGTTCTCGCTGACGGCGGCGCGGTTCCCGCTCGGCGGCGCCGCGATGTTCGCGCTGCTGGCGCTCGCGGGTGACGCGGGCGGCACGTTCGGGCCGTGGACCGCCGGGCTGCTCGCGGCCGCGTCGGACGGGCCGCTCGCCCCGCTGGCCGACCTGCTGCCCGCCGACGGCGGCAGCGGGCTGCGGCCGGCGCTGCTGCTGTGCGCGGTGGTGCCGCTGGTGTTCAGCGCGACCGTGCTGCGGTTCCGGACCGCGGGGGTTCCGGAGCCCGTCGCCGCCTGAGCGGGGGCCGGCGCGCGGGGCGGGCTCAGCCGCCGGGCTGCCACAGGGCGTCCGCGACGGCGACGCGCTCGCCGTCCGCCGCGAACGGCACGCCCTCCGCCCGCAGGGCCGCCCGGGCCGCCTCGGGGTCGCGGCACGCCACCCGGCCCTCCACCGACACGACCCGCCACCACGGCAGGGACGGACCGTGCACCCGCAGCACGTGCGCCGCCTGCCGCGGGCCGCCGCGCGGCGCCCCGCCGTCGGCGGCGAGCCGCTCGGCCACCTCGGCCGCCACCCGGCCGTAGGTCAGCACGCGGCCGGGCGGGATGCCGGCCACCAGGGCCACGGTCGTGCGGGTGTACTCGTCGTCCACGGGTCGCTCCAGGGGTCGCGGGGTCGTCGCCGTTCCTCGCCCCGGACGCGGCTGCCGCCCGACCGTACCGCCGGCCACCGACATCCCCGCCGGCATCCCCGGTCGCCGCCGACTGCCCGCCGTGGCAGCGTGCGGGCATGACGACGACGGCCGCCCCGGCCGCCCGCGCCCCGTGGGCGATCGGCTCCCCCGCCCGCCTGCTCGCCGCCGCGCTCGTGTGCGGCTCGGCCGTGCTGCTGTTCGCGGTGCACGTGCGTCCGCTCGGCTACCTGCCGCTCGTCGCCGGGGTGGCGCTCGGCCTCGCGGTGGACCGCGGCCTCGGCCGGGACCTCGCGCTGATCGCGACCGGGATGGCGATCATCTCGACCATCTCCCTCGAGGCGGACCTGTCCGACGCGGGCATGGCGCGGTTCACCGTCGCGCTGTCCCTCGCCGTCCTGGTGCCCTGGGCGCTGTCCCGCCACGCGTTCGGGCAGCGGACCATCGTGTTCCCGGTGCGGACCGGCCGGCGGTGGACCCGCGCGCAGCTCGTCTACCTCGCGGTGGTGGTCGTCGCGGGGTACCTGATCCTGCCGTTCTACTTCATCGGGTCGGGCGCCTACCGGAACTGGCCGGAGGTCACGGGTCCGCAGGAGATCGCGCGGCTGTTCGTCGGGGTGAACGCCGTCGGCATCTGGGACGAGCTGTTCTTCATCTGCACGGTGTTCGCCCTGCTGCGGGCGCACCTCGGCGTGTGGACGGCGAACGTGCTGCAGGCCGTGGTGTTCGTGTCCTTCCTCTGGGAGCTCGGCTACCGCGAGTGGGGGCCGCTGCTGACGATCCCGTTCGCGCTGGTGCAGGGCTGGATCTTCGCCCGCAGCACGTCGCTGACCTACGTCGTGGCGGTGCACCTGCTGTTCGACCTCGTGGTGTTCGGCGTCCTGGTGCACGCGCACCACCCGGAGCTGCTGGACGTGTTCGTCACCGACCCCCGCTGAGTCAGACCACCGACCAGCCGCCGTCGCTCGGCAGCACCGCGCCGTTGACGTTCGCGGACTCGTCGCTGAGCAGCCAGACGATCGCGGCGGCCAGCGACTCCGGCTGCGCGACGACGAGCCCGGCGGTCTGCATCACCGGGCCGACCCGCTCGGCGGCCAGCCCGGAGCGCATCTGCCCGCCGATGTTCGTGGCGACCGGACCCGGCGCGACGACGTTCGCCCGCACGCCCTGCGGCCCGTACATGAACGCGATGTTCTTGGTCAGGCCGACGACGCCGTGCTTGGACGCCGTGTACGCGGCGCCGGCCGCCGACCCGCGGAACGCCGCCTCCGATGCGACGTTCACGACCGCCCCGCCGCCGTCGAGCAGCAGCGGCAGCGTCGCCCGCACCAGCCGGAGCGGCGCGGTGAGGTTCACCCGGATCACCCGGTCCCAGGTGTCGTCGTCCACCTCGCCCGCGGGCAGGAAGCCGTCCATGATCCCGGCGACGTTCGCCAGGCCGTCGAGCCGGCCGTCCGCGGCGGCGACCACCCGATCGATCGTGCCGGCGTCCGCGACGTCGCCGGCCACGACGCGCAGCCGGTCCCCGCCGAGCGCCGCGGCGAGGTCCGCCAACCGGTCCGCCACCACGTCGGTGGCGACGACGGTGGCGCCCTCGGCGTGCAGCCGGACGGCGGTCGCGCGGCCGATGCCGGAGCCGGCGCCGGTGACGACGACGGTGCGGTCGGCGAAGCGGTGCGGGGTGTCGGTCACGGGGGTCCTCCTCGCTCGGGCGGCGCCGCCTCGTGAGCGGCCCGCGGCGGCCCGAGCCCCGGAAGAGGACGTCGGTGTCCGTTTCCGGACAGTAGACCCGCGCCGGCCGGCGCACCAGGGCCGCCGGCGTCCCCTACCCTCGGCCGGGTGGGTGAGCGGCGGGACGTGGTGCGCAACCGGGCGAGGATCGTCGCCGCGGCCGAGGCGGTGTTCCGCGAGCACGGCGCGGCGGTCCCGCTCGACCGGGTCGCCGAGCGCGCCGGCGTCGGGCGCGGCACGCTCTACCGGCACTTCCCCGACCGCGCCGCCCTGATCGCCGCGGTGTACGCGGTGCGGGTGGACGCCCTCGAGGCGTACGCCGCCGGGCTGCCCCCCGACCGGCTGCTGGAGCACCTGGTGGTGGAGATCGCCGCGCTGCAGGCCGACGCCCCCGGGCTGTTCACGGCCGTCCGCGCCGCGCACGGCACGACGCCCGGCGTCGCCGAGGTCGAGCGCCGTGCGACCGCGCTGCTGGAGGTCGCCCTCGCGGAGGCGCACCGCCGGGGCCGGGTCCGCGAGGGCGTGACGGTGGACGACGTGCGGCTGGTGTTCGCCATGGTCGAGGGCGTGCTCGCGGTCGAGGACCCGGCGCGCGCCCGCGCCAGCGTCCGCCGCGCCCTGGCGGTCGCCCTGCACGGCCTCCTGCTCGGACCCCCGGACGACCTGCCCGAGCCCGGCCTGGTCCTCCCGTCCTGACGCGGGGCGAGACCCGCGCGCCCCGCCCCGGGGCCACTCACCCCCGGGACCCTCGCACCGAGATCGGTCGTCCGCGCCGAGATCGGTCGATACGGCGACCGATCTCGGGCGGACCGACCGATCTCGCGGGCCCGGCGGCCGGGCGCGGGCGGCCCGAGCGGGACGGGCGGGTCGGGCGCCGGCCGTTGCCTTCCCCGGCCCGCTGGCGCATGCTGGGCGGCAACCGGACACCGGTGTCCGGATCGCGCGAGGAGGACACATGCCCGAGGTCTTCGACCACAGCTACGACGTCGTCGTGGTCGGCACGGGGGGCGCGGGCTTCGCGACCGCCCTCGGCGCCGTCGACGCCGGCCTGAGCGTGCTGATGCTGGAGAGCACCGACAAGTGGGGCGGCAGCACGGCCATGTCCGGCGGCGGCCTGTGGCTGCCCGACAACCCGCTCATGCGCCGCGACGGCGTCGGCGACTCCCGCGAGGAGGCCCTGACCTACCTCGAGGCCTGCGTCGGCGAGGTCGGCCGGGCGTCGGACCGGGCCCGCAAGGAGGCGTTCGTCGACGGCGTCGCCGACTTCGTCACGACGGCGGAGCGGCACGGCATGGTGTTCACCCGCGCCACCGACTACCCCGACTACTACCCGGAGCTCCCCGGCGGGAAGATCGGCCGCGCCGTCGAGGCGAAGCCCGTGGACACCAAGCGCATCGGCGCGTGGTGGCACACCTGCCGCGCCCCGGTCCCGCTGCCGATCAAGACCGACGACATGTGGGAGCTCGAGCGTGTGGCCCACAGGGATATGTGGCCGTAGATCACCTGTGCTCTGTGTCCGGGCACCTTCGCTCAGTGCCCGAAGAGGAGGGCCTCGCGGGCCGCTTCGACGACCTCCGGTGTCACCGTCGGGAGGTGGTTGATCTGGCGGATGCGTTCAATCTGAGTGAGGAGTCGGTCGACGAGGCGGAAGTTGCCGCCGGTGACGCGGGCGACCGTGGTGATGGCGGCGGCCTGAGCCAAGTCGTCTTCGTCCGGGTGCTTATCTGATTGCCAGCGGCGGGTGAGGACGGCGGTGAGCTCGTCGGGCCCCAGTGATCGGTACTCGTGGGCGAAGCCGATCCTGCTGTAGAGCTGGGGGTAACGGGCCAGGCGCTTCTCGATCCCGGGCATGCCGATCAGGATGACGCCGAGGCGGTGTCGGTCGTAGTAGTCGCGGACTTGCTCCAGCCCAGCGGTTCTAAGCCGGTCGGCTTCGTCGATGATGAGCAGCTCGGTGAGCGCAGAGCCCGCTGAGGCCGGGTGCACGAAGGGGTCGACCTTGCCGTACTGGTGGTAGTCGACGGCGTAGGAGATCTCCTGGCACGCGCGGGGCAAGGCCCGGTCGACTTCGCGGGTGCTCGCGTTGACCGTGGGCGTCCAGAACGCGGTCCGCGCCTGCAGGACGCGTTCGGGCACGGCACCGGGATCGGTGCCGCTGGTGAGGGTGTGCTGCCAACGCGCCCAGTGATCCGTGCCGGCGTAGTGGCGAGCAGACAGGGTCTTGCCAACCCCGGGCGGCCCCCAGCACAGCCCGACGTGGCGGTGGCGTCGCACGGTGTCGGCGAACTCTGCGAACCGCCGGTGCTCCTTCGTGACCAAGAAGGAGACCTGCTCCTCACGCGGCGCCGGCGGGACAAGCTCACCCAGTCCTCTGGTCAGGAAGCGCCGGCCGTCGTCGTTCTTGCCGAGGATGCTCCGGTCGGGGGCAGGTTCAGTCGTTGGCATAGGTCCGCAGCCTGTGACGAGGGACGGGCGGCTCGGCCGGCGGACGCTGCCCGTCCACGCCCGGCAAGCCCGCGGGCTGCACCACGGCGTAGTGGTGATCCGCGGGCAAGGCGTCGGCCAGACTCCGACGCTCGCGCAGCTCCTTCTTCAGCGCCCGCCGTCTGGCGACGCGAGCGTCCTGCAGCTGCTCCAGCGTGACTGCTTCGCGGGCGAGCTCAGGTGCGATCGCCCGGCACAGGTACTTATCGCAGTAGTAGACGCGGACCTCGGCTGCGTCGCGGGGGTCGTAGCGGATGGTGACGCTCTCTCCGACGTAGGCGGCGAGCACCGGGCTGATGTACCGGGTGCCGGAGAAGCGGATCCCGTCACGTTGGACGATGCGGCTGGTAGCCGCCGTGAGCAGGAGCGTGTCGAGGTCCTCCGGGTGGGCTGGGCTGCGAGGGATCCAACCGTCGGCGAGCCAGCGGACCACGGGCGGCTGCCGGGTCTCGGAGTGCGGCCGGCTGTGATACTCCTCGACGACGAAGCGCTCGACTGCGCTGTCGAGCTCGGCGAGGGTGAGCTGCGGCGGTGTGGTGGGTTGCCCGCCGGTGCCGTGCGGGATGTACCCCGGCAGGTGCGGCAGCAGCTCGGTGGTGATGGTCCTGAAGAGGCGCTCGATCTTGCCGCGGCCTTGCGGGACCCCGATCCGGGAGTGGATCAGGCTGACGTGGGTGTCGAGGCAGACCCGCTCGAGCCGGCTGCTGGTGAAGTCGCTGCCGTGGTCGCTGTAGAGCACGTCGGGTAGGCCTTGGACCGGCCAGGCAGGGTTGCCCTTCGCGATGACGGCCTGGTGCAGCGCGAGGGCCGTCCGCTCGGCGCTCGGCGCGCCGAGGAAGAGCGTGTAGCCGGCGACGGCACGCGAGTAGTCGTCCAGCACTACCGTCAGCCACGGTCGTGCCGGGCGTCGGTGGGCATCGAGGATCTGCACGTCGAGCAGCGTGTGGTCGGCCTGCCACTGTTCGTTCGGGCGGGCCGCCGAGCGCCGGTAGACCAGCTCGAACCGATCCCGATAGGCGGTGTCGCCACCCGTCGCAAGGGTGCGCAGACCTGGGTCGATGCTGGTGACGATGTCGCGCACCGTGGAGTAGCTCGGCGGAGCCAGCCCGCGGTCGCGCGCCATGTCAGCGATCCGGCGGTGCACGAACGCGGTCGTCGGGGCGGGCCGGCGTAGAGCCAACGCCTCGACGGCCGCGATGAGGTCGTCGGGCAGCCGGCGCTGGCCGGCGTCGCTGCGCCGTCGACGTTCCAGTGAATCGACGGTCCCGTCGGCCCGGTAGGTCGTTGCCCACCGGCGCAGCGTGCGCTCCGGGATGCCAGCGTGCTCAGCCAGGCGGGTCAGCGGCACTCCGTCCTGGAGGTGCTGGCACAGCAGCAAGGCCTTCTGCTGGGCCGTCAACCGAGCCGAGACCATCGCTGTCTCCTTGCTACCTCGCGGACTCCGCTGCCGCCTGCTCGGTCGCCGGCGCAGCGGTGAGGTGCTCGACGGCCCGAGGCGGCAGGTGGCGGTACAGGCTGGTGCGGGCGATCCCCGTCTTGGCGACGATCTCCGCGATGGAGTGGCCGGCCTCACGCAGGTGGGCGGCGTAGGCGAGCTTGTCAGCGTCGACCAGGACGGGTCGGCCAATCCGCCGGCCCTTGGCTGTGGCAACAGCTCGAGCGTGGGCGGCGCGCTCGACGGTGTAGGTCCGTTCCATCTGCGCGAACAGGGCCAGCAGGACGACCGCGAGCTGTCCCATCGGGTCGCTGGGGTTCGCGGAGTCGACCTTGATCGGGTCCGCGAGGTTGCGGACCCCGACGCCGCGGTCGGTGAGGTCGTGGATCAGGTTGAGGGTGTCGCGCACCGTGCGCCCCAGGCGGTCCAGGGTGTGCACGACGATGACGTCGCCCTCACGGGCGTACTCCAACACCGCCCGGAGGCCCGGCCGGTCGGTGGTCGCGCCGGACTTCTTGTCCAAAAAGATCTTGTCCCGTGCGACGCCGGCCGCCACGAGCGCCTCGACCTGCCGGTCAAGGTCCTGCTTCGCCGTCGAGACGCGTGCGTAGCCCAACTCCACCGGCCCAACGTACCGAAGGTCGTCTCTGTACGGAACCAACGGGACGCGATTTCGGGACCTACTTCTGGCACGGCGCGTCAGCCGTGCCGCCTCGGCTCGAACAAGTCTTGGACCGCTCGTCCCACTTCCAAGGAAGTGGGACAGGCTCAACTCTGTCTGACGCGTTGACCCAGCCTGGCCCTGTGTCTTCTGGTGCGGGAGTGGGAGCATCGCGTGATGAGCCAGGACTCGAGGGAGTGCTCGTGCTGCGGGCGCAGCAAGCCGCGCCGCGCTCTTCATGCGTTGGACGGCGGGGCGTCGTACATCTGTCGGCCTTGCGGCCTATGGGTGGCCCTGAGGCTGAAGGGCGACACTGTCGGCGCGGGCTCGCACGAGCCGTGACGCGCCGGCTCGGGTGCCTATGCGCAGCAGCTCGTGGGCAGCGCTGAGCGGAACAAGCCGGCGGCGATGCGCAGGGCTTCGCTCATCGTTAGGTAGGGGGCCCAAGTGTCGGCGAGGTCGTCCACGGTGAGGCCGAACTTGATCGCGTAGGTCGCTGCGAGCATCAGTTCGCCTGCGCCGTCCAGGGCAGCGTGCACCCCGAGGATCTTGCGGCTCTCGGCGTCGATGACGAGCTTGAGGACACCGCGGGTGTCCTGGTTGACCAGGGCGCGCGGGATGTCTTGCGCTCCTAGGACGCGGCATTCGCAGGCGTGCCCAGCGGCGAGAGCTTGGTCCTCCGTCAGTCCCGCGCTGGCGATCTGGGGCGTGGTGAAGGTGACGCCGGGCAGCCCTCGATAGTCCACTGCTGAGGGCTGGCCGAGCGCGCCGGCTGCGGCGACGTGTCCTGTCTGGGCTGCGACGTAGACGTACTGCGGGACGCCGGACACGTCCCCGGCCGCGAAGACCCGTGGGTTGGTGGTCCGCTGGTTCTCGTCGACGACGACGAAGCCGCGCCTGTCAGTAGCAACACCTGCTGCATTGAGAGCCAGGTCGGACGTGTCGGCGAAGCGCCCGGTCGCCACGAGCAACCGCTGGCCCGTCAGCCGCCTCTCGCTCCCGGTCCGGACCTCAACGCCGTCGTGAGTCGCCCGCACCTCCGTCGCGCGCTCCTGCACCACGGTGATGCCCTCGTCCTGAAACACGCCGAGCAACACGTCTGCAACCTCCGGCTCCGCGTGGGGCGCGAAGCGTCCGACGATGGTGACGGCGACACCGAGGTGCGCCCACAGCTGGGCCTGCTCGAGCCCGACATACCCGGCGCCGAGCACCACCATGGATGCGGGTAGGTCCTGCTGCTCCATCGCGGTGGTGGAGGTCAGGTACGCCACGTCACCCAACCCCGGGAGGTCCGGGATGTGTGGTGCCACGCCGGTGGCCACGACGTACCCGTGCCGTGCTCGCAGGGCCTGGCCGTCGACCTGCAGTGTCTCTTGGTCGATGAAGCGTGCGTGGCCCTGCAGGATCGGGAAGCCGTGGGCGTCGGCGACGTCGGCGTACTTCGCTTGGCGCAGGCGGTCGATCAAGGCCTGCTTCTGCTCCATCAGGGCGCCCAAGGCGACCGGGCCCGCGCTGGTGGAGATGCCTTCAAAGGGGTGCGTGGCCGCACGGTGGCGCTGCCCGGCGGCGGCGAGGAGGTTCTTGCTGGGCACGCAACCGATGTTCAGGCAGGTCCCGCCTAGCGGCCCGTGCTCGACGAGCAAGACGCTGTTGCCGCGGGACCGTGCCTCGATGCCCGCGGCCATCGCAGCGCCGCCGGTCCCGATGACGATCAGGTCGTACTCGTCCATGGCATTCTCCTCGCGCGCGCGGACAGGTCATCGGACGGTAGACGTTCCAGTGCGGGGGAAGGTCAAGGTCTACGGTTGACCATGCGCATCGGAGAGCTGGCCGCCACGGCCGGCGTGACGACCAAGACGATCCGCTACTACGAGAGCGCCGGCGTGCTGCCAGCGCCGGCTCGCCAAGCGTCGGGCTACCGGGAGTACGACCACCGGGCGGTCGACCGGCTGGCGTTCGTGAAGGCCGCGCAGGCGGCCGGGCTGACCCTGGCGGAGATCGTCGACGTCGTCTCTGCCCGCGAAAGCGCCGGCGCACCGTGCGCACACGTCGCGGCAGTGCTCGAACAGCACGCCCACGATCTTGAGCGGCGGATCGCCGAGCTCACGACTCTGTTAACCCAGGTGCGCCAGCTCAGCGCGCGGGCAAAGACTCTGCACCCTGACCAGTGCACCCCCGCCCAGGTCTGTCACCTCATCCCCACCGCCTGAAGCATCCGCCGTACCTGCGCGCGAACGCCGCAGCGCAGTCAGCCGCAAGGTGCACACATGATCACGGCGCCGCCGATGGCTGCCTCTGGGCCGTAGCCCCCCGTCGATGTCATGGGCCCAGCTCAACCGCCACATTGCGGCGACAGATTCCCGCCACCCAGCGCTGAAAGCCACACATATAGCCTCCCTTCACCGGACAGTTCACCGGACGGGTCTTACGGGACAGCCCGCCAGGCGTGCCGTCGTTCCTCTCGATAAGTAGCGGTGGTGTCCGGTGAGGGTTCCCCTTACGGGCATGCGATCGGGTCTGCTGCACGAGTAGGTGACAGCGTGACCTGCCCTACGGCTTGGTTACCACGGTGCGTGTGGTGGTCAGGCCGGGATGGGTGGCAGTTCGGAGCGTAGCTCGAACTCGATCGGGCTGAGGTAGCCCAGGCTCGAGTGTCGGCGGCGACGGTTGTGGAAGATCTCGATGTACTCGAAGATCGCGTTCGCGAGCTCGACTCGGGTGTTCCAGCGTTGCCGGTTGAGCAGCTCGATCTGCATCGAGGACCAGAACGACTCCATCATCGCGTTGTCCAGACCGTCACCGACGGACCCGAACGAGGGCATGAGCCCGGCCCGGCGGATGCGGTCGCCGAACGCCCACGACGTGAACTGGGCCCCGTGGTCGGCGTGCACGATCCCTCCCGGGGCTGGGTCGCGGTTGCTGATCGCCATGTCGAGGGCGTTGATGACCAGACGGGTGTCCTGGGTGGAGTCGATGGGGCCTGACCCCGGTTCTTGGACACGCTGAATCCAGCAACGCGCTGGGGAAGCGAGATGATCCAGTTCATGGCCAGGAAGAGCTACTCCGAGGAGTTCCGTCGTCAGGCCGTCGACTTGTACGAGTCCACTCCGGGCGCCACGGTGCGCGGGATCGCCGCGGACCTGGGCATCGTGCGCGGCACGCTGCGCCACTGGCTCGAGGTCTACGGCACGGGCGCCAAGACGGCCGTCGACGGGTCGGCGACGCCCAGCCCGTTGCGGTCCAAGAGCGCTGCGGCGAGCTCGACGGCGCCTGTCGGCGAGTCGCCGCAGGAGCGGATCGCCCGGCTCGAGGCCCGGGTCCGCGAGCTCGAGGTCGAGACGACCAAGCTGTCCACCGAGCGGGCGATCTTGCAGCAGGCGGCGAAGTATTTCGCCGGGGAGACGCGCTGGTGAGTCGCTTCCAGTTCGTCGCCGACAACTCCGCCACCTACCCGGTGAAGCGACTGTGCGAGCTCGTGCAGGTCGAGCGCTCGTCCTACTACGCGTGGAAGGCTGGCGCGCCGGCGCGGGCCGAGCGCGCCGCGGCGGACGCTCGGCTCGAGGCACGGATCCGCAAGGTCCACGCCGCGGACAGCACGCTCGGCGCGCCGCGGGTCACGGCCGAGCTCAACGACGACGCGCCCGCCGGTGAGCAGGTCAACCACAAGCGCGTCGCCCGGGTGATGCGCGCGGCGGGTATCGCGGGCTACGTCAAGAAGCGTCGAGTGCGGACCACGATCCCCGAGCCGTCGGGCCGCAAGCACCCCGACCTGCTCAAGCGGGACTTCACCGCGCCGGCACCGAACCGGCGCTACGTCGGCGACATCACCTACCTGCCGATCGCCGACGGCACGAACCTCTACCTCGCCACGGTCATCGACTGCCACTCCCGCCGGCTCGTCGGGTGGGCAGTCGCCGACCACATGCGCACCGAGCTCGTCGAAGACGCGCTCAAGGCCGCCGCCGCGACCCGCGGCACCCTGGCCGGGGCGCTGTTCCACTCCGACCACGGGTCGGTCTACTGCTCGAAGGACTACGCCAGGGTCTGCGCGAGGCTCGGCGTGACCCAGTCGATGGGCGCCGTCGGGTCCTCGGCCGACAACGCGATGGCCGAGTCGTTCAACGCCACCCTCAAGCGCGAGGTCCTGCAAGACGACGCCTGCTGGCCCGACGAGCCAACCTGCCGCCGGCAGGTCTTCCGCTGGCTGACCCGCTACAACACCCGCCGCCGCCACTCCTGGTGCGGCTACCTGTCCCCGACCGCCTACGAGGCCCGCCGGGCCGCTACGCTGCCGATCGCCGCGTAATCACACCCCGTGTCCAAGAACCGGGGGTAGGGCCCGATCGACCAGCCGATGATCTTGCGGCTGAAGGCGTCCAGCACGCAGCAGCAGTAGAGCTTGCCCTCGCGGGTGGGGTGCTCGGTGATGTCGGTGACCCACAGCTCGTTCGGTCGAACCCGGTGGAACTTGCGGTTGACCAGGTCGGGCCCTACCCCCGGTTCTTGGACACGGGGTGTGATTACGCGGCGATCGGCAGCGTAGCGGCCCGGCGGGCCTCGTAGGCGGTCGGGGACAGGTAGCCGCACCAGGAGTGGCGGCGGCGGGTGTTGTAGCGGGTCAGCCAGCGGAAGACCTGCCGGCGGCAGGTTGGCTCGTCGGGCCAGCAGGCGTCGTCTTGCAGGACCTCGCGCTTGAGGGTGGCGTTGAACGACTCGGCCATCGCGTTGTCGGCCGAGGACCCGACGGCGCCCATCGACTGGGTCACGCCGAGCCTCGCGCAGACCCTGGCGTAGTCCTTCGAGCAGTAGACCGACCCGTGGTCGGAGTGGAACAGCGCCCCGGCCAGGGTGCCGCGGGTCGCGGCGGCGGCCTTGAGCGCGTCTTCGACGAGCTCGGTGCGCATGTGGTCGGCGACTGCCCACCCGACGAGCCGGCGGGAGTGGCAGTCGATGACCGTGGCGAGGTAGAGGTTCGTGCCGTCGGCGATCGGCAGGTAGGTGATGTCGCCGACGTAGCGCCGGTTCGGTGCCGGCGCGGTGAAGTCCCGCTTGAGCAGGTCGGGGTGCTTGCGGCCCGACGGCTCGGGGATCGTGGTCCGCACTCGACGCTTCTTGACGTAGCCCGCGATACCCGCCGCGCGCATCACCCGGGCGACGCGCTTGTGGTTGACCTGCTCACCGGCGGGCGCGTCGTCGTTGAGCTCGGCCGTGACCCGCGGCGCGCCGAGCGTGCTGTCCGCGGCGTGGACCTTGCGGATCCGTGCCTCGAGCCGAGCGTCCGCCGCGGCGCGCTCGGCCCGCGCCGGCGCGCCAGCCTTCCACGCGTAGTAGGACGAGCGCTCGACCTGCACGAGCTCGCACAGTCGCTTCACCGGGTAGGTGGCGGAGTTGTCGGCGACGAACTGGAAGCGACTCACCAGCGCGTCTCCCCGGCGAAATACTTCGCCGCCTGCTGCAAGATCGCCCGCTCGGTGGACAGCTTGGTCGTCTCGACCTCGAGCTCGCGGACCCGGGCCTCGAGCCGGGCGATCCGCTCCTGCGGCGACTCGCCGACAGGCGCCGTCGAGCTCGCCGCAGCGCTCTTGGACCGCAACGGGCTGGGCGTCGCCGACCCGTCGACGGCCGTCTTGGCGCCCGTGCCGTAGACCTCGAGCCAGTGGCGCAGCGTGCCGCGCACGATGCCCAGGTCCGCGGCGATCCCGCGCACCGTGGCGCCCGGAGTGGACTCGTACAAGTCGACGGCCTGACGACGGAACTCCTCGGAGTAGCTCTTCCTGGCCATGAACTGGATCATCTCGCTTCCCCAGCGCGTTGCTGGATTCAGCGTGTCCAAGAACCGGGGTCAGGCCCCGTCACCGGCCGTGACGACGCCGCGCAGCCGTTTGACCCTGGCGGGGCCCGGCAGCCCGTAGATCCCGGCATCGTGCATGAGGGTGAACACCAGTCGGGAGGAGACCGTCACATCCATCGCCATGGTCAGTTCGGCGTGCACGCGCCGGTAGCCGTAGGTGCCGCGCGAGGCGACATGGACCTCCCGGATGAGGCCCGTGAGCCACTGGCGGCGTAGCTGGGTCTGGGACGTGGCACGGTTGCGGTAGCGGTAGTAGCCGGGCTTGCTGACGCCCAGGACACGGCAGCAGGTCAGGACCGGGTGCCCGGCGGCGACGAGGGTGTCGATCACCGGGTGGACCCTTTTGGGTGCGGGGCCTCGTTCCCGAGCAGGTTCGACGCGACGCGCAGGATCTCGACCTCGCGTTCCAGCTCGCGGATGCGTGCCCGCGCCCGTCGCAGGTCCGCGCTCTCGGCCCGCGGAACTCCCTCGATCTCGCCGCGGTCGATGCGGTCCTGACGCAGCCAGTTCTGCAAGCAGCTCGCGCTGATTGCCAGGTCACCGGCGACCGTGCTGGCGGGCTTGCCTGCCCGCACGAGCGCGACCGCCCTGGCGCGGAACTCCGGTGGATACGGCTTCGGCATGGTTCGAACCTTCTCTCTGGAGAAGCCGAACCACCAGACCCCATCTGGTAACCGAACCGTAGGGCAGGTCACCGCTGTCACCTATCCGTGCAGCAGACCCATCTGGGCTGACGCCTGTGACCGAGTGTTCAGTGCGCGCTGTATAGTTCAGTCCATGCTGACTATTGCTTCGCGTCTCGACGTGATGAACCGCCTGGGTCGTGCACTGGCCGACCCCACTCGATCCCGGATCATCTTGACCCTGCTCGACCATCCCGCTTACCCGGCGGAACTGGCCCGAGATCTGGACCTGACACGCCCGAACGTGTCCAACCACCTGGCATGCCTGCGCGATTGCGGGATCGTCGTCTCCGAGCCCGAGGGTCGTCGGACACGATATGAGATCGCCGATTCGCACCTGGCGCAGGCGCTGACGGCACTGGTCGATGCCACCCTGGCAGTGGACGAAGACGCCCCGTGCATCGATCCCGCCTGCTCGCTTCCCGGATGCGACGCAGCTGGGGAGGGCGCATGATCCTCACCTCGGTCTTGCAGGCGATGGGCCTGTTCGCAGCGACCAACATCGACGACATCATCGTGCTCTCCCTCTTCTTCGCGCGAGGGGCAGGCCAGCGCGGCACTACCGCCCGCATTCTGGCCGGCCAGTACCTCGGATTCGCCGGCATCCTCGGTGCCGCGGTCCTGGTGACTATCGGTGCCGGAGCATTCCTGCCCTCGGCAGCCATCCCGTACTTCGGTCTCATCCCTCTGGGCCTCGGCCTCTGGGCCGCATGGCAGGCCTGGCGCGGAGACGATGACGACGATGACGACGAGGTCAAGGTTGCCGGCAAGAAGGTCGGCGTGTGGACAGTCGCAGGCGTCACCCTTGCCAACGGCGGCGACAACATCGGCGTCTACACCCCTGTCTTCCTCAGCGTGGAACCTCTCGCAGTAGTCGCCTACTGCATCATCTTCCTCGCGCTCGTCGCGGTCCTGGTGGCCCTGGCAAAGTTCGTCGCCACCCGCCCCCCGATCGCCGAAGTGCTCGAACGCTGGGAGCACATCCTCTTCCCCATCGTTCTCATCGGCCTCGGCATCGTGATCCTCGTCAGCGGCGGAGCCTTCGGACTCTGACGTAGCGGCAGCGATCCAAACGGCCCCGACCGGGCGCACCCCTCTCGGTTCAGACCGCGACACCTACCTGCAGCCAGTCCTGCGTGATCGCGGCAACAAGACCGCCACGGAGCGCTGCAAAAACCCCGCCACCAAGCGAACGAAGCCACAGCTCGAGCGCGCCTGGTCCACGCCCGGCGGGTTCGTGCGCGGCGCGCGGTTCGTGTTCCGGGCGCTCGGGTCCGCCGTGCGCGGGCAGCGGCTGGCCGGCATCGGCGCGGCGCTGGCGACCCAGTTCCTCGACGCGGTGGTCCAGCAGGCGGGCGTCCCGCTGTGGCTCGACAGCCCGCTGGAGTCCCTGGTCCTCGAGGAGGACCGGGTCGTCGGCGTGCGGATCACCCGGGACGGCACGCCGCTCACCATCCGGGCGCACCGGGGCGTCATGCTCGCGGGCGGCGGGTTCGACCACAACCAGCAGTGGCGGCAGAAGTTCCACGGCATCGACGGCGACCCGTCCGGCAACCCCGGCAACCTCGGCCGGCCGATCGAGATCGCGCAGGCGGCCGGCGCCGCGGTCGAGCTCATGGACGACGCCTGGTGGGGCGCCTCCATCGCCGCGGCCCCCGGCGGCGACCCGCTGTTCCTGGTCGGGGAGCGCTCGCTGCCGTACTCGATCCTCGTGGACGCCCGCGGCGAGCGGTTCGCCAACGAGTCGGAGTCCTACGTCGACCTCGGGCACCACATGCTGGAGCACGACCCGGACGGCCCGTACTGGCTGGTCGCCGACGCGCGGCACGCCCGCCGCTACCTGCGGAACTACGCGCTCGACCCCCGCGCGACCAGGGCGATGGCCGAGGCCGGCACGTACGTGAAGGCCCCGACCCTGGCCGAGCTCGGCCGGCAGATCGGCGTCGACCCGGCGCGGTTCCGGGCGACCGTCCAGCGGTTCAACGGCTTCGCGCGGTCCGGCGTGGACGGCGACTTCGGCCGCGGCAACTCCGCCTACGACCGGTACTACGGCGACCCGCTGGTGCACCCGAACCCGAACCTCGGGCCGATCGAGCGCGGGCCGTTCACCGCGTTCCAGGTCGTCATCGGCGACCTGGGGACCAAGGGCGGCGTGCTGACCGACGTGGACGGCCGGGCCCTCCGCGAGGACGGCACCGTCATCGGCGGCCTGTACTCGGCGGGCAACAACTCGGCGTCCGTGATGGGCCGCACCTACCCCGGCCCGGGCTCCACGATCGGCCCCGCCGCCGTGTTCGGGATGCGCGCCGCGCGGCACATGGCCCGCGCCCGGTGACGCGCCGACGGGGCGGGGATCGCTCCCCGCCCCGTCGATGCCGTCGGCCCGGCGCCGCCCGCCCTCCCGGGGGCGCCGGGCCCGATGGGGGTCAGTCGCTCTCGCCCGCGCGGCGGTCCGCCGCGAGCTTGCGGCCCAGCGCGATGACGGCTCCGGCGGCCGCGACGGCGGTGACGATCTTCCAGGGGCGTGCGGACACGGGCTCTCTCCTCATCGCTGGACGCGCTGCCGTCCCGCGCGCAGCCGCTGGACCGCCTCGCCCAGACCGACGACGGCGATCACGGCCGCGAGGCCGGCGACGACGATCCAGAGCTGTGCGGACACGATCTGCTCCTGACGGGGTGCGGCTGCTGACGAGATCCATCGTGGCCGACCGGGCACGCCCGGCGGATCGCCCGGCGGGACGATCCTGCGGTACGACGACCGGCGTACGCCGTGGACCGCGGGGTCGTCCTCACGGCGCAGGTCAGACGACGACGGCGGGCGGCTCGGCCACCGAGAAGTTGTGCCGGAACACGTCGTGCGGGTCGTACCGGCGCTTGAGGTCCCGTAGCCGCGCGAGCGTCGCGCCCGGCCACGCGTCCGCCAGCCGCTCGGGGCGCGGGTCGGTCTCGAAGGACACGTACAGCCCGTCGAAGTGCTCCGCCATCGCGTCCCAGAGCGCGTCGAGCCGCCGCCGGCTGCCGCCGAACGCCAGCACGCTGAAGTTCGCCGACCGGTGCGCGTACGCCGTCGCGTCGGCGGGCACGTCGTGCACCGCACCGCCGGCGGCCCGGATCTGGAAGAACGACGTCGCGCCGCTGCGGACCAGCCGGGCTGCGTCGGCCGCGAGCGCCGGCGTCAGGTGCTCGGCCATCGCGGTGCGGGTCACCGGCTCGCCCTCGGAGGTGTGCTGGACCTCGGGCGCCGTGACGACCGCGCTGTAGGGCAGCACCTGGACCTGCTGCTGGAGCAGCGGGGCGATCCGGGCGAACGGCTGCAGCCGGGCGATGATCGTGTCCGGGTCGTCGGAGTCCACCATCGCCATCACCTGCGCCGCGACCAGCCCGCCGCGCGGAGGCCCCATGATGAGGAACGCCGTGGTGTCCCGCGGCGCGGCCTCGACGGCGGCGCCCCAGTCGACGAGGAACTGCTCGGTGTCGGAGGCGTCGAACACCAGGTGCGCGAAGCCGACGTCGCCGACCTCGTCCACCTCGAACTCGAACGACGTGACGACGCCGAGGTTCGCCCCCGCCCCGCGCACGCCCCAGAACAGGTCGGGGTGCTCGGTGTCGCTCACCCGCACGACGGACCCGTCCGCCAGCACGACCTCGGCCGCGCGCAGGTGGTCCAGCGTCAGCCCGTGCTCCCGGACCAGGAAGCCGATGCCACCCGCCGTCGCGAGCCCGCCGACACCGACACCCCCGGAGTCGCCCGAGGTCAGCGCCCAGCCCAGCGGCTGCAGGGCCTCGGCGACGTCGCCCCAGCGGGCGCCCGGCTCGATCCGCACGCGCCGGGTGGCGTGGTCGAGGACCTCGATCGCGCGCATCCGGGACAGGTCCAGCACGATGCCGCCGTCGTTGGTGGACCGGCCGCTGATGCCGTGGCCGCCGGACCGGATGGCGAGCGGCACGTCCTGGGACCGGGCGAACGCCAGCGCCTCGACGACCTCGGCGGTGCTCGTCGGCCGCAGGACCAGGCCCGGCCGGCCGCCACGCAGGTAGGTGGACCGCACGGCCGCGTACCCCGCGTCCCCCGGCTCGACCGCGGTGCTGGCGAGGGCGGCGGGGATGGCGTCGTAGTCGATGCCCGGGCGGCGGGCCGCGCGGACCGCGGCGCTGCGCACGGTGCCGACGACGGTGCCCCGGGCCGCGCGGGCGGCCGCGACGCGCTCGCGCACAGCAGGGACGACCTCGCCGGCGAACCGGGCCAGGGCGGCGTCGTCCGGCGGCTCGACGACGAGGGTGCCGACGCCGTGGTCGAGGACGAGGGCGGCGAGGTCGTCGGCGCCGGGGAGGTGGTGGAGGACGAGGCCGCGGCGGACCTCGCGCGGGTCGCGGCCGGCGGCGGCGAGGGCGGTGTCGAGGACGCGCTGCTGGGCGGGGACGTGGGCGGGGGCGTCGGCGGCGCCGGAGAGCCACCAGCCGTCGGCGACGCGGGCGGCGAGCGCGAGGGCGCCGGCCGGGTCGCCCGGGTCCGCGCCCAGCCAGAGCGGCAGGTTGTGCGCCGGGGCCGGCCCGCGCTGCGCCCCGGGGACGCGGACGTGCCGGCCGTCGACCACCAGCGGCCGGGGGTCGGCGGCGTCCCACATCCCGCGCAGCACCTCGACGGCCTCCGCGAGCACGTCGACCGCCTCGTCGCCGTGCGCCGGGTCGGGCGACAGACCGAGCGACAGCCGGCCGCCCGCGAGCTGGTCGAGGTTCGCGGCGGACCGGGCGAGCACCGCCGGGACGCGGTCCGCGAGGCCGAGGCCGCGCGTCGCGAGCCCGAGCCCGGTGGTGCCGGACGCGACGTGCGCGAGCACGGTCCACGGGTCGAGCGCCCCGTCGCCCGGCACGACCGCGAGGTCCAGCCCGGCCTGCTCGGCGTGGCGCGCGGCCCGCAGCGGGGCGCCGGGGTCGGCGGGGTCGGCCGGCAGCAGGACGCCGACCTGCAGCGGGTGCCCGAGGTCGCCGGTCACGCGCGGGCCGCCGGGGCCGGGACGGGCGCCGTGCCGCGGGTGCCGCGCTCGGCGGCGACGAGCTCCCGGACGGCCGGGGCGATCTCCTGGCCGACCGTCGCCAGCAGGGTCGGGTCGTCCCCGCCGACGATGAACGCGCTGATCCCGTGCTCGAGCGCGAGGACCGCGAGCTCCTCGACCCACTGCTGCGGCGGCCCGGAGAGCAGGTTCCCGGTCGGGCGCGGGGCGAGCTGCCCGCCGACGTTGAGCAGCCGGCGCACCGCGGTGGGCGCGCGGCCGGCCGCCTGCGCGGCGTCGTCGATGCGGGCGTTGGCGTCGTCGAGGTCCTGCAGGCTCTGCAGGTAGGACAGCGACGGGAGCCAGCCGTCGGCGAGCTCGCCCGTGAGCCGGAGCATCCGCGGCTTGTACGCGCCGACCCAGATGCCGACCGGGTGCGCCGGGGCCGGGCCGCGCTTCGCGCCGACCGCGGACCAGTGCTCGCCGGGCAGGTCGACGCGGGTGCGGTCGGTGGTGTCCCACAGCGCGCGGATGATGCCGATGGCCTCGCGCAGCGCGTCGACGCCCTGGCCGGGGGTCAGCCGCCGGCCGCCCATCGCCTCGATCGCGTCCCAGAACGCGCCGGAGCCGAGCCCGAGCTCGACCCGGCCGCCCGACAGCAGGTCCAGGCTGGCGACCGAGCGCGCGAGCACCGCGGGCGGGCGCAGCGGCAGGTTCGCCACGTTCGGCGCCAGGCGGATGCGCTCGGTGCGCGCGGCCACCCAGGACAGCAGCGTCCAGGTGTCGAGGAACCCCGGCTGGTACGGGTGGTCCTGGAACGTCGCGAGGTCGAGGCCGGCCTGCTCCGAGAGCTGCGCCAGCCCGACGACGCGCTCGGGGGCGGCGTTGGTCGGCGTGATGAAGGACCCGAACAGCAGATCGTGGCCGTAGTCGGACATGCGTGGCGCCTCTCCCTCGGTACCCGTCGGCAGGCCCGATCGTATGTGTTGCAGACGATTGGCTCAACCGCGGGTCGGCGCGTAGCATTCCGGGACATGACCACCACGGACGCGCACCCGGCCTCCGACCTCGGCTGGTCGCTCGGCGTGCTCCTGCGGGCCTACGAGCGGGCGATGACCTCGGCGCTCGCGGACGTGCCGCACGAGTTCCGGGGGTTCCTCGTGCTGCGCGAGGTGGTCCGCGGCGCGCACCCCAGCCAGGCCGCGCTCGCCGCCAGCCTCGGCATCGACCGCACGGTCATGACGTACCTGCTCGACGACCTCGAGCGCGCGGGGCTGGTCAGCCGGCAGGTGGCCGAGGTCGACCGCCGGCAGCGCCGCGTCCTGCCGACCCCCGCCGCGGAGGCGCTGCTCGCCGAGCTCGAGCACCGCGTCGCCGTCGCGGAGGACGCGGTGTTCGGCGCGCTCGACCCCGCCGACCGCCGCACGGTCGGCGTGCTGCTCCGCCGCGCGGCGTGCGAGTACCGCGACACGGGCGACCCGTGCGCGGTCGTGGAGCAGGCCCTGTCCCGCTGACCCACCCGACCGGGCCCGGCCCACCGCCGAGCCGTCAGGCCTCGCGGGTGCAGGCCGCCAGGAGCAGGTCCGCCGCCTCGCGGATGCGCGCCACCTCGGCCAGGTCCAGCCCGAGGCCCGCGACCATCGCCCCGGGGATCCCGACCGCCTGCTCGCGCACCGCCCGGCCGGCGTCGGTCAGCCGGATCGCGAGCGCCCGCTCGTCCACCCCGTCCCGGTCCCGCGTGACGAGCCCCATCGCCGCGAGGCGCCGCACGAGCGGGGACGTCGTGGCCGGCTCCAGGTGCAGCAGCCCGGCGAGGGCCTTGAGCGTGAGGTCGCCGTGCTGCCAGAGCGCGAGCATCGCGAGGTACTGCGGGTGGGTGAGCCCGAGCGGCTCGAGCAGCGGCCGGTAGAACGCGACGAGCGCGCGGGACGCCGCGGACACGGCGAGGCAGACCTGCGCCTCGACGGCGAGCGGGTCGGCGCCGGCCGGGTCGGCGGGGGCGTCCGGTGCGGCGGTCACACCCCGATGCTACCGAGGATTCGTGAGGGGCCATATGATGAGGGCACGAACCGATCGGGAGGACGGCGCGATGGGCACCATCGGCAAGGCGGGCGACAGGCGCGAGGCGGCGCTGCTCAGCGTGTTCGGCCCCGCGCAGGTCGGGGACCCGCTGGCCCCCGACCGCGAGGTCGCCGAGGCCGACCGCGAGCGCGACCAGGCCCTGCGCACCGAGTTCGTGCGCGTCACCGGTCCGGACGGCCGGTCCTACCTGGTCGAGCGCCCGGTCGTCTGAGGCCCCGCCCCGCGGGGCCCCGCGCTCAGGAACCGTCGTACTGCAGGACGTACAGCCCCGCGTTGTAGTCGGTCACGTACGCGACGCCCTCGGCGTCCACGAACACGTCGAAGCTCTGGATCACCCGCGGCCGCCCCGGCCGGGTGTCGACCATCCGCTCCGGGGCCGGCGGCACCCAGCCGGCGACGAGCTCCGGCCGGTACGGGTCGCGCAGGTCGAAGGCCCGGACGCCGGCGTTCTGGTACGTCGCGAAGACGAGCTCCTCGCTCTGGAACGACCCCGGCCGGTTCTCGTGCAGGTTGTGCGGCCCGAAGTGCCCGCCCTTGGCGACGAAGTCGTCCTCGGCGGGCTGCGGGAAGGTCGCGATGCTCACCGGGTTGGCGGGGTTGCGGACGTCGAACACCCACGTGTGCTTGATGCCGTCGGCGGCGTTGTCGGCCACGCCCTCGTCGGCGACCAGCAGCAGGTTCCGGCCGGGCAGCGGCAGGGCGGTGTGCGTCCCACCCCCGAACGGGTCGGACCAGTTCCGCGCGGCGACCAGCGACGGCGCGGAGCGGTCGGACACGTCGAGGATCGTCAGGCCGCCGTCCCGCCAGGACGCGTACGCGGTGTCCCCGTGCACGATCGCGTGGTGAAGGGCGTACCGCCAGCGGCCGGTGTCCCACGTCGGGGTCTCCCCCGCCGCCTCGTGCATGCCGGGCAGCCACCAGCGCCCGGCGATCTGCGGCCGGGTCGGGTCCGCCAGGTCGATCGTCACCAGGACGTAGTCCGTGAAGCCGTCGAGCAGCGCCGACGCGTAGGCCCAGCGCCCGCCGGTGTACCAGAGCCGGTGCAGGCCGACGCCCTCGACCGGCATGAAGGCGATCTCCCGCGGCTCGGCGGGCGCCGAGATGTCGAACACCCGCAGGCCCGCGGCGTACCCGCGCGCCGCCTGCAGCGCCGGGGTGCCGATCGAGCGGGTGTAGTAGTCCGCCTCGGTCTGGAACTCGGTGTCCGCGAACAGGTCCTTGGCGTTGACGACCAGCAGCAGGTCGTCGGCGGTCTGCAGGTGCACGCTCCACGTCCCGGGCGGCGCCGCGACGAAGCCCACCGGCCGCGGGTCGCGGGGGTCGCGCACGTCCAGCACCGAGAACCCGCCGGAGAACGCGTGCGCGACGTACGCGTGCCCGCGGTGCACCATCACCTGGCAGCCGTCGGGGCGGCCGCCCTGGTCACTGTGCCCGAGGAACGTGAAGCCCTGCGCGAAGTCGGGGGTGGTCACGGGGCGCTCCTCAGCGGTCCTTGCGCAGGAACGCGAACGCGAGCGCGACGACGAACACGCCGCCCTTCACGATGTCCTGCGCGTAGTACGGGACGTTCATCATGGTCAGGCCGTTGAGCAGGATGCCGATCAGCAGCGCGCCCAGCAGGGTCCCCACGACGCTCGGGCGCTTCTGCCCGAAGATCGCGTAGCCGACGTACGCGGCGGCCACGGCGTCCATGAGCATCGGGGCGCCGGCGGACACCTGGCCCGAGCCGATGCGGGCGGTCAGCACGATGCCGCCGACCGCCGCCAGCACGCCGCTGATGACGTACGCCAGCGTGATGAGCCGTCCGACCGGCAGGCCGAAGTGCCGGGCCGCCTCGACGTTCCCGCCGACCATCGCCATGTGCCGGCCGGTCGTGGTGCGGGTGAGGAACAGGTGCGACACCACGACCACGGCGAGCAGCAGCAGCACCGCGACCGGCACGCCCAGCACGTCGCCCTGCCCGATGGCGAGGAACGACGGCACGACGATGCCGGGCGCCGGCCCGTCGGGGGTCTGCACGCCCGGGTAGATCGAGAACCCGTTCGTGTACGTGAGCTGGACCCCGTTGACGACGAACAGCATCGCCAGGGTCGCCAGCAGGTCCGGCAGCCGCAGCTTCACGATGAGGAACGAGTTCACCAGCCCGACGATCGCCCCGAGCGCGAGCGGAACCAGCAGCGCGACCAGCAGCTCCTGCCGGTGGTAGACCATCGCCGCGGCGGCCCCGATCGTCGCCAGCGACGCCACCGAGCCGATCGACACGTCGAACCCGTTGACCACCAGCGAGAACGTCACGCCGAGCGCGAGGAACGCGGAGACCGACACCGAGCGGACGATGTCGATGAGGTTCTTGTAGGTGAGGAAGTTGTCGTTCACCAGGGAGAAGAACACGACCACGGCGACGATGACCAGCACCGCGGCGTACCGGTAGGCGAACGCGCGGGCGGCGCTGCCGGTGACGGCGCGGGCGGGCGCCTGCGGCTCGGCGGTGAGGGTCACGGGATCTCGGCTTTCTCTGCGGCGAGCATGAGGTCGACGGGCTCCAGCCCGTGCGCGGGACGGTCCAGGGCGACGCCGGACCGGTCCAGGACGACGATCCGGTCCGCGATGCGCAGGGCGTCGTCCGGCTCGGCGGTCAGGTACAGGACGCCGGCCCCGGCGTCGGCGGCGCGCTCGACGGCCCGGAACAGCGCCTCCTTCGCGGCGACGTCCACGCCCTTCATCGGCTCGTCGAGGACGAGCAGGCGGCGGGCCGCGCCGTCCCACTTGGCGACGGCCACCTTCTGCTGGTTGCCGCCCGACAGCCGGCGCACCAGGCGCTCCGGGGCCGGCGGCTGCACGTCGTAGTCGACGACCAGGCGGCGGGCGCGGGCGGCCTCGGCGCGGTGCCGGACCAGGCCGCGGAGCCGCAGCGACAGGTGGGTCTGCACGGTCTCGTCCAGCCACAGGCCGTCGCGGCGGCGCTCCTCGGGCACCAGGCCGACGCCGAGGCGCGCGGCCTGCTCGGGGCGGGACACCCGGACCTCCCGGCCGCCGACGCGGGCGCGGTACGGGCGCGCGAGGCCGAACAGCGTGCGGGCGAGGGTCGACTTGCCCGTGCCGAGCTGGCCGAACACCACGACCACCTCGCCCGCAGCGACGGAGAGGTCCAGCGGGCGCCGGCCGCGGCCGAGGTCGAGGCCGGTGACGGCGAGGGCGTGCTCGGGCACCCCGGGCTGCGCGGGCGCCGCGGCGCGCTCGGAGCGCCGCGTCCCGTGCGCGACCTCGCCGGTCATCGCGGCCACCACCTGCTCGGGCGTGGTCTGCGACGCCGGCGCGGCCAGCACGGTCCGGCCGCCGCGCAGCACGGTGACGGTGTCCGCGAGCGCGAACACCTCGGCCAGGCGGTGCGAGATGAACACCAGCCCGATGCCGCGGTCCCGCAGCGCCCGGACGATCGCGTAGAACCGCTCCGTCTCCGGCACGTCGAAGGAGGACGTCGGCTCGTCCAGGACGACGAACCGCGCGTCCGACGCCACGGCCCGGACCAGCGACAGCACCTGCTTCTCGAACAGCGACAGGTCCTGCACCAGGCGGTCGACGTCGAGGTCGACGCCGTACCGGGCGAGCAGCGCGCGCGCCTCCTCCCGGTTGGCCCGGGGCCGGAACCCGCGGGCACCCCGGGCGCGCAGCAGGCCGACCGTGAGGTTCTCGTGCACCGTCATCGACGCCACGAGGGCCCGGTCGACCTCCTGCGACAGCAGGGCGACGCCTGCGCGGTTCGCGTCCCCCTGCCCCGCGAACCGCGCCGGCGCGCCGTCCAGCACCACGCGGCCGGCGGTCGGCCGCAGGACGCCGGTGGCCACGTGGACGAGGGTGCTCTTGCCCGCGCCGTTCACCCCGAGCAGGGCGTGCACCTGCCCGGGGCGGACGGCGAACGACACGTCGTGCAGGACCGGGCCGTCCCCGTAGTCGTGCGTGATGTCGACGAGCTCGAGCGGCATGGCGTCAGGCGTTCTGGCTCTCCAGCGCGGCGACCCAGTCCGGCCACTCCAGCGAGGAGGCGGACCACGCGGGCACCACGTCGGCGAGCTGGTCGAAGGTGATCTCCTCCGCCGGCAGGTCGGCCTTCGTCACGAGGGCCGGCGGGACCTGCACGGACGCCTCGACGTCCTCGCCCGCCACCTTCTCGTACGCGAGCCGGACCTGCGCCTGGCCGATGGACGACGGGTTCGTGGCCGAGGCGGCCTCGAAGTCGACCTTCTCGTTCCAGAAGTACGGCAGCTCCTGGTCGGTCAGGTCGACGGAGTACACCGCGATGTCGGTGCGGCCGGCGGCCTCCAGCGCGGCGAACGCCCCGCGGGTGAACTCGTTCCAGTGCGACCAGATCGCGTCGATCTGCCCCGGGTCCGGGTACTGCTTGAGCAGCGCGTCGACCTGCGCCTGGGTGTCCAGGGCGGAGTTGCCGGACACCACGCCCGCACGGGCGACCTCGGTGGACTCCGGGTGGTCGGCGAGGAACGCGTCCACGGCCTCCGACCGGCGGTCCAGCGGCGGGTAGCCCGCGACGCTCAGCACCACGATGTCCGCGGCCCCGTCGAAGTCGTCGGAGATCTGCTGCAGGCCGTTGCCGGCGAGCGCGGCGTCGTCCTGGTTGATCTGGGTGATGCCGTCCAGCGTGAGGTCCGAGTCGTACGTGACCACGGTGATCCCCGCGTCCAGCGCGTCCTGCACCGGGCCGTCGAGCGCCTCGGCCGTGCCGTTGTTGATGAGCAGCACGTCGGCGCCGGAGTTCACCGCGGTGTCGACGTTCGACGCCATCTTCGCGAGGTCGTTGTTCGAGTCGTAGACCTGCAGCGACCCGCCGAACGCGTCCACCTGGGACTGCACCGCGCGGGCGTAGGTCTCGTACCAGGAGCCGGTGGTGATGCGGGTGACCAGGGCGACGTCGAGCGGGTCGACGACCGCCTCCGGGATGTCGGCGTCCGAGCCGGCGGCGACGGTCGCGCCGCCCGCGCTCGGGGCCGTCGCGGCGGGCTGCTCCGACGCGCAGGCGGTCAGGGCCAGCACCGGGAGGACGGCGAGGGCGGCGAGATTCTTCCACGAGGACATGCGGCTGCTCCATCAGGGGGCGCGCGGGGGGGCGCGCGGCGGGAGGGGGTCCGGCGATCGGCGCGCCGGGCGGTGCGGGGGGTGCGTCCGGGGCGCGCTCAGCGGGCGCGGGACGCGGGCGTCAGCGACATCGACCCGGGGCGTGGCGGTGCACCGGACGGCGGGGGCCGGTCGGGGTGCGGGTCACGGGATCCGTCCTGGGGGCGAGTCGGTCGCGGCCGGGGATGCCCACCCTGCCGTCGCGGCCGATCATGGGGCATTTCCTACGTTCTGAGACGCCCGTTCCTCCTGTTGAGACAAGGTGCCCCGGGACGGGGTGCAGCCCGGGGTCCCGGGGGTCCCCATCCCCTGCGCCTCGCGGAGTGGAAGGTTCGAGCGGACACGCCGGCGGCGTGTTCGTCCGAACCTTCCACTCTGCGGGCGGTCGGGGGCCGGGGCCGAAGGTCGGGCCCGGGGGCCCGGATTGGGGGGTCGGGGTTCCGGGGGCCCGGGGGCCCGGATTGGGGGGTCGGGGGCCCGGGGGCCCGGGGGCCCGGATTGGGGGGTCGGGGGCCCGGGGGCCCGGGGGCCCGGATTGGGGGGTCGGGGGCCCGGGGGCCCGGGGGCCGCGGGTCAGGGGGTCGGGGGGCCGGGGCCGCCGGGCCGGGCTGGGGTTGGGCGGGCTGGGGCACGCTGGTGAGTCGGGGCCCACGTGAGTGGAGGGTTCTGGCGCGACTCGCCGGGCGTGTCGGGCAGAACCCTCCACTCACGGGCGCGGGCCGGCTCCTCTGTCGGGCCGGGCCGGGTCGGGCCCGGTCGGGTCGGACCGGGGCTGCCCCGCGGTGTGGGCGGAGTGGAAGGTTCGAGCGGACACGCCCGCGGCGTGTTCGTCCGAACCTTCCACTCCGCCGGACCAGGGCCGCGGGCGCGGCGGGACCCCGCGTGGGTGGAGGGTTCTGGCGCGACTCGCCGGGCGTGTCGGGCAGAACCCGCCACTCACCGCGGCGGGGGCGCGGTCAGGGGCGGCGGACGCGGGTGCGGGTGCGGAGGGCGACCACCAGGGCCGCCGCGCCCGCCGCGAGTCCCAGGGCGCCGAGGGTGCGGCCCCACGCGTCCGGGGTCGCGGTCGCGGCTCCCGTCCCCGCGTCGGCATCTCCGTCGGACCCCGCGTCGGCGTCGCCGTCGGACCCCGCGTCGGCGGCCGCCTCCGGGGCGCCGTGGCCCCCGTGCGTGTCCGCCGCCTCGGTGGTCGTCAGCTCGGGCGCCGGGTGCTCCGGCTCCGTGCCGTCGTCGGTGGTCTCGTCCCAGTCGACGACCGTGCCGTCCGAGTACCCCTGGTGGGCGGGGAGCACCAGGCGGGTGCCCGCCTCGGGCAGGGGGCCGACGGACAGCTCGAGCTCCTGGAACTCCCCGTCGCGGATGCCCTCGCCGTCGGCCGTCCAGACCACGCGCACCGGAGCACGCGTGATCGTGGCGCCGCCGACGTCGACGGGCTCGGGCAGGTCGCCCTCCTCGACGGTGGCGGTCCAGCCCGGCAGCGGGCGGGTGCTGACCGAGGTGAGCGGGGTGCCGGTGGGCAGGTCCACGGTGACGCTCGTGGTGGCGGCGGTGGCGGACTCGTTGGGCACGCGGAACGTCAGGACGGTCCAGCCGCCGGCGGCGGTGGCCTCCGGGACGACGCGGACGTGCGCCGACGCGCCGCCGGCGGGCAGCAGGACCAGCGTGGCGGCCAGGGCGGTGCCGGCGGCCAGGCGGGTGCGGTGTGCGGGCATGACGGGACTCCAGGGGTGCGGCAGGGGGCGCCGCACCGGCGGACGGCCGGCGCGGCGCGGGTGGACGCGCGACCGGGGCCGGGTCAGGCGGCGGTCGCGGGGTGCGGCACCCCGGGCGGCCCGCGCCGCCCCACGCCCCCGCGCCCCGCGGGCAGCGGGCGCACGCCGCGCACGGGCGCGACGACCGGACCCCGCACCGCGCCGGTCGCCCGGTGGGCCCGGCCGAGCAGCGCGGGCAGCATCGCGGACCAGCGCCGGACCAGGCCGGCGACCCCGCGCTCGGTGCCGACGAGCAGCAGCACCGTGACGACCAGGGCGGCCGCGTGCGCGGCGAGCATCACCGGCGACGCGGCGTGCGCGTGGGCGGCCGACCCGGCCACCTCGACCGCGTCCGCCCCGTGCAGGTGCACCCCCGGCACGACCGCGGCGGCCGCGCCCCCGGGGGACAGCCACGTGAGACCCGCGTGCACCCCGAGCTGCCCCGCGAGCGCGAGCGGCAGCACGACCGGCACGGACAGCGGTCGCCGCGCGAGCGCCGCGGCCCCGACCAGCACCGGCGCGCCGACCAGCAGCAGCGCGGCGGCCGACGGCAGCCCGCCGCCGGCGAGCACGTGCGCGCCGGACCCCAGGCCCAGCACGGCGCCGGCCACGCCCACGAGCCGCCCCGCGACGAGCGCGCGCAGCAGGGGGCTCCGGTCCACGCGCCCGACCGTACCCCGGGACGTAGGTCCCGGGGTCGTGGAGGGTGCCTGAGTGTCGGACGCATCGGTCACACTGGTCCCCGGCGGGGCGCAGGAGGCACGGGCGACGGGGCCGCGCAGACGCGCTCCCGCGCCCGCGAGCAGCAGGGAGACACGATGACGACCACCGAGAGCAGCGAGAGCAGTGCGACGGCGGCGGCGCACGTCGCCGACAGCCACGACCGGATCCGCGTGCAGGGCGCGCGCGAGAACAACCTCAAGGACGTCAGCCTGGAGCTCCCGAAGCGCCGGCTGACCGCGTTCACCGGCGTGTCCGGCTCGGGCAAGAGCTCGCTGGTGTTCGCCACGATCGCCGCCGAGTCGCAGCGGATGATCAACGAGACCTACAGCGCGTTCGTGCAGGGGTTCATGCCGACGCTCGCCCGGCCGGACGTCGACGTCCTGGACGGGCTGACCACCGCGATCATCGTGGACCAGGAGCGCATGGGCGCGAACCCGCGCTCGACCGTCGGCACCGTCACGGACGCGAACGCGATGCTCCGGATCGTGTTCAGCCGGCTGGGGCAGCCGCACATCGGCTCGCCCCAGGCGTTCTCGTTCAACGTGGCCTCGATCAGCGGCGCGGGCGCGGTCACGTTCGAGAAGGGCGGCCAGACCACCAAGGAGCGCCGGGAGTTCAGCATCACCGGCGGCATGTGCCCCCGGTGCGAGGGCCGCGGCACCGTGCAGGACTTCGACCTGTCCGAGCTGTACGACGCGGACAAGTCGCTCGCCGGCGGCGCCCTCAGGGTCCCGGGCTACACGATGGACGGCTGGTACGGCCGGATCTTCGCCGGCAGCGGCTACTTCGACATGGACAAGCCGCTGCGCGACTTCACGCAGCGGGAGCTGGACGACCTGCTGCACCGCGAGCCCACCAAGATCAAGGTCGAGGGCATCAACCTCACCTACGAGGGGCTGATCCCCAAGATCCGCAAGTCGATGCTCGCCAAGGACGTCGACGCGATGCAGCCGCACATCCGCGCGTTCGTGGAGCGGGCCGTCACCTTCACGACCTGCCCCGACTGCGACGGCACGCGCCTGAACGCGGGCGCCCGGTCCTCGAAGGTCGCGGGGATCAGCATCGCCGACGCCTGCGCGATGCAGATCAGCGACCTCGCGGAGTGGGTGCGCGGGCTGGACGAGCCGTCGGTGGCCCCGCTGCTGGCCGCGCTGCGGGAGACGCTGGACTCGTTCGTGGAGATCGGCCTCGGGTACCTGTCCCTCGACCGGCCGTCCGGGACCCTGTCGGGCGGCGAGGCGCAGCGCACCAAGATGATCCGGCACCTCGGGTCCTCGCTCACCGACGTGACCTACGTGTTCGACGAGCCGACGATCGGCCTGCACCCGCACGACATCCAGCGGATGAACGACCTGCTGCTCCGGCTGCGCGACAAGGGGAACACGGTGCTCGTCGTCGAGCACAAGCCCGAGGCCATCGCGATCGCGGACCACGTCGTCGACCTCGGCCCGGGCGCCGGCACCGCGGGCGGAGAGGTGGTCTTCGAGGGCACCGTGGACGAGCTGCGCGCGAGCGGGACGCTGACCGGCCGGCACCTGGACGACCGCGCCGCGGTCAAGCAGCAGGTCCGCACCCCGACCGGCGCGCTGGAGATCCGCGGCGCGACGCGCCACAACCTCCAGGACGTCGACGTCGACGTGCCGCTGGGCGTGCTCACGGTCGTCACGGGCGTCGCCGGCTCCGGCAAGAGCTCGCTCATCCACGGGTCGGTGTCGCGGCGCGAGGGCGTCGTGGCGATCGACCAGGGCGCGATCCGCGGCTCCCGGCGCAGCAACCCCGCCACGTACACCGGCCTGCTCGAGCCGGTCCGCAAGGCGTTCGCGAAGGCCAACGGCGTGAAGCCGGCCCTGTTCAGCGCCAACTCCGAGGGCGCCTGCCCGACGTGCAACGGCGCGGGAGTCATCTACACCGACCTCGGGATGATGGCCACGGTCGCGACGACCTGCGAGGAGTGCGAGGGCAGGCGGTTCCAGGCGTCGGTCCTCGAGTACACGCTCGGCGGCCGGAACATCGCCGAGGTGCTCGCCATGTCGGTGACGGAGGCGGAGGCGTTCTTCGGCTCCGGCGACGCCCGCACCCCCGCCGCGCACGCGGTCCTCGACCGGCTCGCGGACGTCGGCCTCGGGTACCTCAGCCTCGGCCAGCCGCTGACGACGCTGTCCGGCGGCGAGCGGCAGCGCCTCAAGCTCGCCGTGCACATGGGCGAGAAGGGCGGCGTCTACGTCCTGGACGAGCCGACGACCGGCCTGCACCTGGCGGACGTCGAGCAGCTGCTCGGCCTGCTGGACCGGCTGGTGGACTCGGGCAAGTCGGTCGTCGTCATCGAGCACCACCAGGCCGTGATGGCGCACGCCGACTGGATCATCGACCTCGGCCCGGGCGCCGGCCACGACGGCGGGCGCGTGGTGTTCGAGGGGACGCCGGCCGACCTCGTCGCCGCGCGGTCCACGCTCACCGGCCGGCACCTCGCGGAGTACGTCGGGGCGTGACGCGCCCCGCCCGGCGCGCCCCCGCGCGGCCCCGTAGCCTGCAGGGGTGCGCCGGGCGGACGCGCCCGGCGGGGACGGAGGTGGGGTGACCGCGCAGCAGGCGACCGCGCCCGGCGCCCCGGCACGCCCCCGCCGGCTGCCGGACGCCCGGGACTGGTGGCTCGTCCTCGCCTTCGCCGCGCTGTACGCCGGCGCGTGCCTGTTCGGCCGCTCGACCCGGGTGCCGGACGCCGACGTCAGCCTCGTGTGGCCCGCCGCCGGGGTGTCGGTCCTCTGGCTCGTCCTGCGCGCCCGGCGTCCCTGGCCGTGGCTCGACCCGCTCGTCCTCGCGCTCACGACGGCGGTGGTCGTGGCCGGCACCGGCAGCCGGCCGCTCTCGGCCGCGATCGGCGCCGTCGCCGCGACCGCGCAGGCGGTGCTGTGCTGCTGGGTGCTCGCGCGCCGGGTCCCGTACGTGTGGGCCGCGCGGGGTCGCCGGCAGCTGCGCCGGGTCCCGGACCTGTGGTGGTTCCTGCTGGGCGCCGCGGGGAGCGCCGTGGTGACGGCGCCGCTCGTGGAGGCCGCGGTGGTCCTCGGGGGCCAGCCGTGGACCTGGCGGACGGGGCTGCTGTGGTCCGCCCGGAACACCGTCGCGATCCTGGGCATCGTGACGCTCGGGTGCGCGGTCGGCGACTGGCTGCGGGTGCGCCGGAGCGCGTCCACCGAGCAGGAGCGCGTCGAGGGGTGGACCGGCAGCCGCGGCGGCGGCGACCTGCTCGCGGCGCTCGTCCTGGCCCCGCTGCTCTACGTGCTCTGGTTCGCCGAGCTGTCCGACATCGCCGTGGTCTTCCCCCTGATCGGCCTCACGGTCTGGGCGGGGTCGCGCCTGCCCACCCGGACGGTGGTGCTGCACGCGCTCGCGTGCGGCGTCGTGGCGATCCAGCTCACCGTCGCCGGGATCGGCGCTTTCGCGTCCCTGCCCGACGCGACGACGCAGGTGGCGGTGGCGCAGCTCTACGTCGGGCTCATCACCGTCATCGGGCTAGCCCTGGCCATCGCCCGCGAGGAGCGCGGCCGCCTGGTCGCCGAGCTCGCGGCCGCCCGCGACCGCGCCCAGGAGCAGGCCGCCCTGCTCAGCACCGTCGTCGACACGATGGCCGAGGGCGTGCGGGTGGTGGACGCGCAGGGCCGGGTGGTCGTGCGGAACCCGACCGCCACCCGGCTGCTGGCCGGCCGCTCGCACCTCGACCCGGACGACAGCACCACCGACCTCGCGGGGCTGGCGCGCCTGGACGGCTCCCCCGTGCCGGACGCGGAGCTGCCGTTCCGGCGCGCGCTGGCGGGCGAGGAGGTCCGCGACCTGGACCTGCTGGTCCGGGTGCCCGGCACCCCCGAGCCGCGGATCGTTACGTTCTCGTCCTCCCCCATCCCGGACGCGTCGGGCGGCGGCGTGGTCACCGTGCTCCGGGACGTCACAGCGGAGCGCACCGAGCTGCGCCGGGCGGCGCAGGTGCAGGCGAGCCTGCTGCCGGCGCGCGGGCTGGACGTCCCGGGATTCGACCTCGCGGCGCGGTTCGTGCCGGCCGGGTCGGTCGGCGGCGACTTCTACGACTGGCAGTCGCTCCCGGACGGGCTCGTGCTCACCCTCGCGGACGTGATGGGCAAGGGGACCGCCGCGGCGATCCTGGCGGCGACGACACGCTCGGTGCTGCACGCGCAGCCGAGCCTGCACGACGTCGCCGGCACCCTCGCGGCCACCGAGCGTGCCATGGACGCCGACCTGGTGAACGCGGGCGCGTTCGTCACGATGTTCCGCGCCTACGTGGACGTCGCGGACGGCAGCGTGTCCTACACCGACGCCGGGCACGGGCTGTCGCTCATCGTCGGCGCCGACGGCAGCGCGCGCCGGCTGTCGGCCACCGGCCTGCCGCTCGGCATCGCGCCCGGTCCGGCCCGGACCAGCGCGCAGGCCCGGCTGCGGCCCGGCGACCTGCTGGTGACGTTCAGCGACGGCGTGCTCGACGCGCTGGGCGGCTCGCTGCAGGACCTCGACCAGGTGCGCCGGGTGGTGCGCGGCACCCGGTCGGCGGAGGAGGCGGCGGACGCGGTGCTGTCCCTGGTGCGCGACACGCGGCAGCCCGAGGACGACCTCACCGTCGTGACCCTGCTGCGGGCGGCGTGACCGGCGTGGACGTGCTGCTGCTCGCCGACACGCACGTCCCCCGGCGCGCCCGCGACCTGCCGCCGGAGGTCTGGGCGGCGGTCGACGCCGCGGACGTCGTGCTGCACGCCGGCGACTGGGTGGACGTCGCGCTGCTCGACGCCCTGGAGGAGCGGGCCCGCCGGGTGGTGGGCTGCTGGGGCAACAACGACGGCCCGCAGCTGCGCGCCCGGCTCCCGGAGGTGGCCCGGGCGACGCTCGGCGGCGTGCGGTTCGCCGTCGTGCACGAGACCGGCCAGCGCACCGGCCGCGAGGCGCGGGCGGCCGCCGTGTACCCGGACGCGGACGTGCTCGTGTTCGGCCACAGCCACATCCCGTGGGACAGCGTCGCCCCCGGCGGTCTCCGGCTGCTGAACCCCGGGTCGCCCACCGACCGCCGGCGGCAGCCGACGGGGACCTACCTCACCGCGCGGGCCCACGACGGCGCGCTGACCGACGTCGTCCTGCATCCGGTCCCGCGGTCCTGACGCCGCACCGGCCCGGCCTCAGTCCCGCCGCAGCGCCACCACGGTGAGGTCGTCCGGCCGCTCCGCCGCACCCGCGGCGAGCCGCAGCACCCCGTCCACGGCGGCCTGCGCCGACCCCGCGCCCCGGACAGCGTCGACGACCCGCGGCAGCCCGGTCGCGACGGTGCCGTCGCCGAGGTCGAGCACCCCGTCGGAGAACGTCACCAGCAGGTCGCCGGGCGCGAGGCGGACGCCCCGCTGCTCCCGCGCCGGCTCGTCCAGCACCCCGAGCGGCAGCCCGGTCGCCTCGAGCCGCTCGCACGTCCCGTCGGCCCGCACGAGCGCCGTCAGCCCGTGCCCCGCGTCGGCGTACCGGACGTCGCCCGTGGCGGGGTCGAGGCACGCGTGGAACGCCGTCGCGAACACCCCGGCGCCGGACAGGTCGGCGTGCAGCACCGCGCCGGCCCGGGCCAGGGACTGCCCCACGTCGGACCCGTGCGCCGAGCCCCGCAGCACCGCCCGCACGGAGGCCGCGATGATCCCGGCGCCCGCGCCCTTGCCCATGACGTCCACCAGGCTGAGCACGAGCCCGCCGTCCGCGGTCGGCGCCCAGTCGTAGAAGTCCCCGCCGACGGCGCGGCTCGGCAGGCACGCGCCCGCGACGCCGTAGCCGGGCACGTCGGGCGCGGTGCGCGGCAGCAGCCCCGCCTGCACCTGGGCGGCGCGCTCGAGCTCGGAGTCGATGACGAGCTCCTTCTCGACCCACGCCGCGAGGTCGCGGAGCAGCGCCGCGCTCTCGGCCGGGAAGGCGCGCGGCCGGTTGTCCGCGATGCACAGCGTGCCGACGCGGTACCCGCCCGGGGCGACCAGCGGCTGCCCGGCGTAGAACCGCAGGCCGTCGGGCTGGTCCACGTACCGCGAGGCGGCGAACCGCGGGTCTGCCGTGGCGTCCTCGACCACGAGCATCGCGTCCTGGGTGACGGCGGTCCCGCAGAACGAGTCGCCGCGCGGCACGACCTCCTGGTCGAACCCGGCCATGGCCTTGTGCACCACCACGTCGCGGTCGACCAGCGAGACGAGGGCGGTCGGGACGTCGAACAGCTGGCGCGCGAGGCGGACGACCCGGTCGAAGCGCTCCTCGGGGGGCGTGCCGAGCACGCCGAGGCGGTGCAGCGCAGCGACGCGGTCCTGCTCACGGGCGGTGGTGTCGGTGGACATCGCCTCCGACCGTACGTCAGCGGGCCCGCGAACGCCCGGGCCTCGCCGCCGTCAGCGGGCCCACACCCGCGCGAGCCGCCACGTGTTCCGCCCGTCCGCCCGGTCGAGGGTCAGGGTGTCGACGGCCCGCTTCACGAGCGCGATCCCCCGGCCGCTCTCGGCGAGGTCGTCGACGGGCGCCGGGTCGAGGTCGACGGACACGGCCGCGCCGTCGTCGGACAGCTCGGCCTCGAGCCGCGGCGGCGCCGACCGGAGCAGCACCGCGGCCTGCACCGGCCCCGGCCCGGAGGCGGGCACCGTGTGCCGCACGATGTTGGTCGCGATCTCGATGACCGCGGTCTCGAACCGGATCCGGTCGAGCTCGGGCACGTCGGCGCTCGCCGTCCAGAGGCGGTCGAGCGCGGCGTGCACCTGGTCGAGCCAGACCGGCTCGGCCGGCCCCTCGACGCGGAGCTCCGCGGCCCCGTCAGCGCGCGGCACCGACCGCGTCCTCGACGGTCGCGTACGGCCGGAGCACCCGGTCCATGGTGGTGAGCTCGAGCACGGTGCGGACCTGCTGGCCGACCCGGGCGATCCGCAGGTCGCCGTCGGCCGCGCGCGCGGTGCGCAGGCCGCCGACCAGGGCGCCCAGCCCCGACGAGTCCAGGAAGGTGGTCTCGGCGAGGTCGACGACGACCAGGGTGCGCCCGGCGGCCACCTCGGCGTCGACCGCCGCCTTGAGCTCGCCGGCGGCGGCCATGGTCAGCCGGCCGCGCACCCGCACCACCGCGGCCTGCCCGACCTGCTCGGTCACCAGCTCCATCGACTCTCCTCCTCAGGAACCCTCAGGACGCGCGCCGCGCACGCGCGCGGCGGGGCGCCGCGTCGTCCGCCGCGCCCGGGTACCCCCGGTACCGCAGAGCCTGCACCACCACGCTCAGCACCACCAGGTCGTACCCGACCCACACGAGGTTGACGGCGGTGCCCACCCACCAGGACAGGCCCATCGACGCCCGGACGGTCCCGACCACCGCGGCGACCACGAGCAGCACCATCGCCGTGAGCTGCGGCCACACGAGCCGGGCCTGGCCCGGGCGCCGGCGGCCGCCCCGCGGGGTCTTCGGCGTCACCGCGAAGCCCAGCGGCCGGCCGAACCACACGTTCGCGGCGGCGGTCCAGACGGCCTTGATCCAGACCGGGAACAGCGCGAGCGCGTACTGCTGGCCGCGCCAGGTCCGGACCCCGCGCGCCGCGATGACGAACAGCAGCTGGCTGGCCAGGAAGAACGGGATGAACCGCACGAAGAAGTCCTGGCTCCAGGCGGTGACCGGCAGGACGCCGAAGCACAGGAAGATGATCGGCGCGGCGAGGTACACCAGCGCCGCGAACCCGGACAGGTACGACCACATGGTCGCGAAGTACATGAGCCGCTGCCCCACCGCGAGCCCCCGCACCGTCAGCGGGTTCTCCTGGAGCATCACCTGCATGGTGCCCTGGGCCCACCGCAGGCGCTGGGTCATCATCGTGCCCAGGTCCTCCGGCGCCAGCCCGTGCGCCAGCCGCTCGTGGTGGTAGACCGTCCGCCAGCCCAGCGCGTGCAGCCGCATCGCGGTCGCCATGTCCTCGGTGACCGACAGCGTCGCCACCGGCATCACGGCCTGCGCCTCGGCGGAGCGGCCCACGTCGACCGCCCGGACCAGCGCCTGCACCGACTCGATCGCCCCCAGCGGCGACCACTCCCGGTCGGCGAGGCGGGCCAGAGCGGGCTCGTCCACCACGACGGCGTCGATCTGGTCGTCCCGGGCGATCGGCAGGGCGGCGATGGCGGCGAGGTCGGCCTGGATGCCGGCGACGTCGTGCGCGACGACGGAGGCCGAGATCGCGTCCACCCGGCGCTGGAACCCGTAGGTGACGTCCGACAGCGGCTCCCCCGCGTCGAGGGCGCCGAGCGCCTGCGCCGCCGCCTCCTGCACCTCGTGCAGCACGGCGGCCTGCTCCGCGTCGGGCGCGGTGCGCTGCGCCTGCTCGAGCACGCGGCGGGCGGCGTGCAGCGCCTCGCGGACCGAGCGCTCGGTCTCGCGCACGTAGCCGACGAGGCCGAGCTGCATGAGCGCGTCGCGCCGCAGCACCGCGTTGGACCCGCAGAAGAACGCCGCGTTCCAGCCGTCCTTGCCCTGCTGGATCGGGCCGTAGAACAGCGGCGCCTGGCTGCCCAGCGGGTCGGCCTCGGTGACGTTCGTGAAGAACTGCGGGGTCTGCACCAGCGCCACCCGGTCGTCCGCGAAGTACCCGAGCGTCCGGTCGAGGATCTCCGGCTCCGGGATCTGGTCCGCGTCCAGCACGAGCAGGAACTCGCCGTCCGTCACGAACAGCGCGTTGTTGAGGTTGCCCGCCTTGGCGTGCCGGGGCCGGTCCGTCCAGTCCGCCGAGCGCTCGATGTAGCCGACGCCGGCGGCCCGGGCGGCCGCGGCGAGCTCGGGGCGCGAGCCGTCGTCCAGCACCCAGGTGCGGTGCGGGTAGCGGATGTCCCGCGCGGCCTCGGCGGTGCGCATGACGAGGTCGACGGGCTCGTCGTACGTGGTGACGAACACGTCCACCGTGAGGTCGGCGGGCGGCGCGGGCGGCTCCGGTCGGCGGCGCGCCCGCCACATGGTCATGCCGAACAGCCCGACGTCGACGAACGAGTACGTCTCGGCGACGACCAGCGGCACGGCGATCCACCAGGCCGACCAGTTCACCGACTCCAGCCAGCGCCAGGCGATGTAGTTCAGGCCGAGCACGAGCGTGATCGTGACGACCACCCGCAGCACGAGCTGCTGCCTCACTCCCGGCTCCTTCCGCAGACCGGACGACACGTCCGCCCACGGCGGTGCCACCCGGCGCGACCCTACCCAGCGGGCGCGCGGCCCGCGCGCCGACCCTCCGCCCCGCACCGCTTCCTCAGGACGGGTCAACGACCGCCCCCCGCTGCCGATGACTGGGCACGTGACCGGACGTGCCCGACCGTCCCCGCTGCTGATCGCCGTCGCCGGCTGCGGGACCCTGGCGCACGCCCTGCTCCCGGTGGGGCCCGTCCAGGACGCCGTGTACCTGCTGGTCGCGGTGCTGGCGGTCGTGGCCACGGCCCGGGCGACCGCCCGGCTGCCCCGCGCGCGCCGCGCCGCGTGGCTGCTGCTCACACTGGGCCTCGCCGCGTGGGTGCTCGGCGACGCGATCTGGACGTTCCTCGAGCGGGTCGCCGGCACGGACCCCTTCCCGTCCGTCGCGGACGTCGCGTACGTCGCGTCGTACCCGCTGCTCGCGCTCGGGCTGGTCCGGGCGTTCCCGGCCCAACCGGGACGTCGGCAGCCGGTGTGGCTGCTCGACGCGTTCATGCTCGCGAGCGGCGGGCTGGTGCTGCTGTGGGTCTTCGTGCTGGAGCCGGCGCTGGCGGGCGGGTGGTCCGCACCGCTCGCCGCGGTCGTCGGTGCCCTCTACCCGCTCGGGGACGGCGTGCTGCTGGTGGTCCTCGCCCGCTCGTTCGCCGCGACCGGCCCCTGGTCCCGGGCGCACCAGCTCACCTCGCTGTCGGTGGTCGGCATCCTGCTGGCCGACCTCGCGTTCCAGCTCGCCCCGGCGTGGCCGTGGCTCGAGCGGCACGTCGCGGTCGCGGACACCCTGTGGCTCGCCGGCTACGTGCTGCTCGCCGCCGCGGCCTCGCACCCCTCCGCCGCGTGCCCGGCGCCGCCGCGGCCGACGGGCGAGCTGACCGGGGTGCACATCGCGTTCCTCTCCGTCTCGGTGGCCGTGCTGCCGGGGACGCTGGTCGTCGAGGCGCTGCGCGGCGGCCCGGTGCACCTCGTCCAGGTCTGCACGATCGGCGCGGCGCTGATCGTGGTGTTCATGACCCGGTTCGGCGGCCTGATCCGGGACATGCGCCGGCAGCACGCCCGGCTGGAGCACCTCACGGTGACCGACCCGCTCACGGGGCTGGCGAACGGGACCGGGCTGGCGCAGCGCGTCGAGGCCGGACCCGCCGACGCGCCGGAGGGCACCCGCCCCGCGGTGCTGCTGGTCGCGCTCGACGGGTACCGCGTGGTCATGGAGACGCTGGGGTACGGCGTGGCCGACGACCTGCTGCGCGCGGCCGCCGGCGTGCTGGCCCGGGAGGCCGACGACGGCGCGACGGTGGCCCGGCTGGGCCGGGACGTCTTCGCGGTCGGCCTGGACGTCGCCGGGCCGGACGAGGCCGAGGCGGCCGCCCGGCGGCTGCTGCACCGCCTGGCCGCCCCGGTCCCGGTCCGGGGCATGGACCTGGCCGCGGGCGCGCTGGTCGGCGCCGCGGTCGGCGTCGAGCGTCCCGTGTCGTCCGCGACCCTCCTCGGCCGCGCCGACGCCGCGCTCTCCGGGGCCCGGGCCCGGCCCGACCGGCTGGCCCTGGACCGCAGCGGCGGGTGCGACGAGTCCGGCTCGGCCCTGCCCGAGGCCGACCTGCTGCGCGGCCTGCCCGCGGCCGTGGCGGCGGGCGAGCTCGTCGTGCACGTGCAGCCGATGGTGGCCGTCGCGAGCGGCCGCATCGAGGGCGCCGAGGCGCTCGTCCGGTGGCAGCACCCGGAGCACGGCCTGCTCGGCCCGGCGGCGTTCGTGCCCGCGGCGGAGCGCACGGGGCTGATCCGCCCGGTCACGCTGCACGTCCTCGACGTCGCGCTGGGGCACTGCGCCCGGTGGCGCGCGGCGGGCGCGCCGTGGTTCGTCGTCTCGGTGAACGTCTCCGCGCACGACCTGGACGACGACCGCCTCCCCGCGGACGTCGGCGCCGCGCTCACCCGGCACGGGCTGCCGGCGGACGCGCTGGCGCTGGAGGTGACCGAGACGATGGCGATGCGCGACGGCGTCCGGGCGGAGCGCACCCTGCGCGCGCTGTCCGGCCTCGGCGTGCACCTGGCCATCGACGACTACGGCGTCGGCTACGGCTCGCTGGACTACCTGCGGCGCCTGCCGTTCACGGTGCTCAAGGTGGACCGGGCGTTCGTCGCCCCTGCCGCGGACGACCGGGTGTGCGCGGAGATCCTGCGCTCGACGGTCGACCTCGGGCACGCGCTGGGGATGCAGGTGGTGGCCGAGGGCGTCGAGGACGCCCGCACCCTCGCCCTGCTGCGGGACCTGCGCTGCGACTCGGCGCAGGGGTGGGCGCTCGGCCGTCCCTGCGCGCCCGCCGCGCTGGACCCGCTGCTGCGCCCGGCGGTCCCGTCGCCTGCCACCCCTGTCGATTAGTAGACGATTCAAGTATCCTCGTCCGACCGACCGGCGCCCCGCGGCGCCGACCGACCGGAGGAGACCCCCATGCCCGACCGCCGTCCCACCGCGGCCGAGCGCCAGGCCCGCCTGGCCGCCGTCCGAGCCGAGCAGCGCAGCAAGGAGCGCCGGCGCACCGTCACCATCGCCTCGATCGCGGGGGTCCTCGTCCTCGCCCTCGTCGGCGTGAGCGCCTGGGTGATCCTCGACGCCGGTCGCGAGAACGCCGCCCTCGAGGCGCAGGCCGAGCAGGCCATCGACGGCGTCGAGCAGATCGACGGCCTGACGTTCAACCACGTCACGACCGCCGTCGACTACGCCCAGGACCCGCCCGCGGGCGGCGACCACAACGCGGCCTGGCTGAACTGCGGCGTCTACACCGAGCCCGTCCCGGACGAGAACGCGGTGCACTCCCTCGAGCACGGCGCGGTGTGGATCACCTACGACCCCGCGCTGCCCGCCGACCAGGTCGCCGCGCTCGAGGCGCTCGCCGCCGGCCAGAGCTACGTGATCGTCTCCCCGTACGAGGGCCTGGACTCGGCCGTGGCCGCCTCCGCGTGGGGCTACCAGCTCAAGGTCGACTCCGCCGACGACGAGCGGCTCGCGGTGTTCGTGCAGAAGTACCTGCTGAACCCGGAGCTCGCGGAGGTCGGCGCCCCCTGCTCGAACGGCGTGGGCGTCCCGGCGTGACCTCGCCCGACGCGCCCGACGCGCCCGGCACCGCCCCCGCGGCGGGCCGGGGGCACGGGCGCGCGGTGCTCGCGGTCGTCGTCGTGGCCGCGCTGGCCCTCGGCGCCCTGGCCGGCGCGCTGCTCGCCCGGCAGCCGACGCTCACCGCCGCCGCCGAGGGCTCGGTGGACGCGGGGTTCGCCCGGGACATGCAGGCGCACCACGCGCAGGCCGTCGAGCTCGCGGTGCTGGTCCGGGACCGCAGCACCGACGAGGAGGTGCGGACCGTCGCCCTGGACATCCTGCTCACCCAGCAGAACCAGATCGGCCAGATGGCGGGCTGGCTGTCCACGTGGGGGCTGCCGGCCGCCGCATCGGACGCGCCGATGGCGTGGATGGCCGGCGAGGAGCACGCCCACACCGCCGGCGCCGCGGACCCCGACGCCCCCGCCGGCTACGCCGCGATGCCCGGGTGGGTGTCCCGGGAGGACCTCGCGCGGCTCACCGCCGCCGACGGCGCCGAGGCCGACCGGCTGTTCCTCGAGCTGATGATCCCGCACCACGAGGGCGGCGTGGCGATGGCCGGGTACGCCGTCGAGCACGCCCGCCGGCCCCAGGTCGTCGCCCTGGCCCGGAACATCGTGACGTCGCAGGAGCGCGAGCTGATTGCGCTGCACGCGATGCTCGACGCGCGCGGCGGTCCGCTGCCCGCGCCCTGACCCGCCCGCTCAGTCGCCGCCGCGCAGCTCCAGGCTGATCTGGTCGGCGTCGAGCACCTTGAGCGCCTCGGTGAGCGCCCCCGACGAGGCGGTGCCGAGGTCCCGGACCCGCAGCAGCGCCTCCCGCTGCGCGGTGAGCGTCGCGAGGCGCAGCTCCCGCACCTGGGCCGCGGCCGACGCGCGGTCCGCCTCGGCGGCCTCGTCCTCGTCGACCTCCTCGCCCTGGCGCGCGGCGATCCGGCGGGCCTTGTCCAGCACCGCCGGGTCGTACGGGGTGCCGTCCGCGCGCCGCAGGTCCGGGTCGCTCAGCAGGTCCGCCGCCGCGCGCGCCATCTCGACCACGAGCCGCTCCACGTCGGCCCGCTCGTCGGCGCCGTCCCGGGACAGCCCCAGCCGGCGCACCACCCAGGCGAGCGTGCCGCCCTGCGCCAGCAGCGTCCCCGCCGCGACGCCGAACGCGACCAGCACGAGCAGCGCCCGGTGCGGGGTCTCGCGCGGCAGCGACTGGGCGGCGGCCAGCGTGACGACGCCGCGCATCCCGGCCCACACCAGCACGGCGCCCTCGCGCGGCCCGAGCGGCTCGGCCTGCAGGTAGTCGATGTCCGCGATCCGCCGGATGATCCGGGTGCGGAGCCGGGAGGTGCGGTGCTCGACGCTGTCGTCGCGGCCCACCGCCGGGCGGCGGCGCGGGACGCCGCGCAGCGTCCGGCGCCGCGTGCGCGGGTCGTCGACCGCGCCGGACGGCGGCGCGCCGGGGACGCGCAGCCGGGCGAGCTCCTCGGGCGTCATCGAGCCCAGGGCGTCCACCCGGTCGCTCGCGGCCGTGAGGTACCCGCGCACGGTGGCCCCCCGCCGGGCGCGCCGGGACAGCGTCCGCAGCAGGAACGCGACGTAGCCGGTGCGCACCAGCAGCACGACGACCGCCGACAGCGCGGCCAGCCCGAACGCGATCCCCAGGTGGCCGTGGTCGTCCTGGACCTCCTCGACCAGGCCGTACAGCTCGAGGCCCATGAGCAGGAACACGCCCCCCTCGAGCAGCAGCTCCAGCGTCCGCCAGTTCGCCGCCTCCGCGATCCGGTCCTGCGGCCGCAGCCGCACGCTCCCCGCACCGGCCACCAGGCCCGCGGCGACCGTCGACACCAGGCCGGAGGCCCCGAGACGCTCCGCCGGCAGGTAGGCGATGAACGGCACGAGGAACGAGATCGCCGTGGTGAGGTGCGGGTCCGACACCCGGGTCCGCAGCCACAGGCTGACCTTCCCGACGACCGCGCCGACGACGACGGCCACCACCACCGCGTACACGAAGTCCGCGAACACGCCCCAGAGGGTGACCGACGTGGCCGTCGCCGCGATCGCCGAGCGGAGCAGCACCAGCGCGGAGGCGTCGTTCAGCAGGCTCTCGCCCTCCAGCACGGTGACCACGCGGGGGCTGACGCCGGACTTGCGGACGATCGACGTCGCGACGGCGTCGGTCGGGCTGAGGACCGCGCCCAGCGCGATGCCCGTCGCGAGCGAGACCTCGGGGACCAGCGCGCTGAAGATGAACCCGAGCACCACCGACGTCACCACGACGAGCAGCACCGACAGCCCGCTGATCGCCGTGAGGTCCCGGCGGAAGTCCATCGTCGGCAGCGACACGGACGTGGCGTACAGCAGCGGCGGCAGCACCACGCCGAGGATCCACTCCGGCTCGATCTCCACGGCCGGGACCACCGGCAGCAGGCTGATCCCGACGCCGAGCAGGACCAGCAGCAGGGGCGCCGCCACCCCGACGCGCGGGGCGAGGGCCGTCACGGCGATGACGGCGATCGCGCCGATCAGGCCGACGAGCAGCAGGTCCATCAGACGACCACCGGGGCCTCGGCCGCGCGCACGACCCCGCGGTACCAGTCGATCTTGTCGGCCAGGTGCGCCTGCTGGCGGTTCAGCAGCGCGATCGTCGCGGCGACCTGCGCGGCGTGCGCCTCCAGCAGGGCCAGCCGCTCCGGCACCGTCGCGTCCGCCCCCGGGCCGGTGTCCAGCGCGAGGGCCGCGTACCGGCGCATCGCCGCGATCGGCATGCCCGTGTCCCGCAGGCAGCGCAGCACGCCCAGCCAGTCCAGGTCGGCGTCGTCGTACACCCGCCGCCCCGCCGCGTCCCGGCGCACGTCGCGCACCAGGCCGATCTTCTCGTAGTACCGCAGGGTGTCCAGGCTGAACCCGGAGCGCCGCGCGGCGACGGCCGGGGCGTAGGTGGTCATGGGCCCAGTGTGCCCGCGACGTCCCCCCTTGCGCTGGAGCGCGCTCCAGCCGACACGCTGGCGCCATGACGACGACCTCCCCCGTCCCCCCGATCGCCCTGGGCGCCATGCTGTTCGGCACCCGCCACGACGACGCCGAGTCCTTCGACCTGCTCGACGCCTACGTCGAGGGCGGCGGCGTCTGGATCGACACCGCCGACTGCTACGCCTTCTGGGCCGAAGGCTCCGGCCACGGCGGCCAGAGCGAGCGGGTGCTCGGCCGCTGGCTCGCCGCCCGGCCCGGCATGCGCGAGCGCGTGAGGATCGCGACCAAGGTCGGCTGCGAGCCCCTGTGGCCCGGCTCGTACCCCGAGCGGTCCACCGGCCTCGGCAGCGACGTCGTGCGCGGCGTCGCCCGGCAGGGCCTCGACCGCATGGGCGTCGACCACGTCGACCTGTTCTGGGTGCACCGCGACGACCGCGCCACGCCCCTGCCGGAGATCGTCGACGCGTTCGGCGGCCTGGTGGCGGACGGCACGGCCGGGCGCTGGGGCTGCTCCAACACCGCGCTGTGGCGGTTCGAGCGCGCCGCCGCGCTCGCCCGCGCCGCCGGCCTCGCCGAGCCGAGCGCGTTCCAGCTCCGGTACTCCTACCTCCAGCCGCGGCCGATGGTCCGGGGCCACCTGCACGACCACCGGTTCGGCTGGCTGACCGACGACCACCTCGACCACGCCCAGCACACCGGCACCGAGCTGTGGGCCTACAGCCCCCTGCTGGGCGGCGCGTACGACCGCGACGACCGCCCGGTCCCCGAGGGGTACGACCACCCCGGCACCACCCGCCGGCTGGCCGCGCTCGCGGAGGTCGCGGGCGAGCTCGGCGTCTCGCGCAGCGAGGTCGTGCTGGCCTGGATGGCCGGCGGGTCGCCGCAGGTCGCGCCGGTCGCGGGCGTGAGCACGCCCGCCCAGCTGGAGGCGGCCCTGCGCGGCGTCCGCCTGGCGCTCCCGCCGGAGCTCCGCACCCGCCTCGACGCGGCCTGGTGAACCGCGGGGCCGGCCCGGCCCGCGAGGTCGTCGGTTGCGCGCGAGGTCGCCGGTTGCGCACCCGGGCGGACGGGCGCAACCGACGACCTCGACGTGCGACCCGTGCGCGTTCGGTAATGAGAACGGGTATCACTCGTGTTAACGTGCGGGCATGAAGCACACCCCCACCCGACCGCGCGCGCTCGGGGCCCTCGGCCTCGGGCTGTCCCTCGCCCTGCTCGCCGCCTGCGCCGACACCGGCTCCGGCTCCGGTGACGCCGCCCCGGCCGCCGACCCGACCACCGACGCCGCGCCCGCCGCCACCGAGGTCGCCACCGCGAAGCCCCGCCTCGTCCTCACGTACGACGGCGGCATCCAGGTGCTCGACGCCGACACGCTCGAGCTGGTCGCCGACCTCCCGCTCGAGGGGTTCAACCGCGTCAACGCCGCCGGCGACAACCGGCACGTGATGGTCTCCACGACCGGCGGGTTCCGCGTCCTCGACGCAGGCACGTGGTCGGAGCCGCACGGCGACCACTCCCACTCGTACACCAGCGACCCCGTGCTCACCGACGTCACCTGGTCCGCCGAGAAGCCCGGCCACGTCGTCCCGCACGAGGGCCGCACGGCCCTGTTCGACGACGGCACGGGCACGATCACCGTCCTCGACTCGGGCGAGGTCGGCGACGCCGGCGCCGAGGTCCGCGAGCTGACCACCCCGTCGGCCCACCACGGGGTCGCGGTCGAGCTGGCCGACGGCACGCTCGTCGTCTCCGAGGGCACCGAGGACGCCCGCACCGGCATCCGCGTCCTGGACGCCGAGGGCACCGAGGTCGCCGCCTCCGCCGAGTGCCCCGGCGTGCACGGCGAGGCCGTCGCCGCGGACGAGGCCGTCGTCATCGGCTGCGAGGACGGCGCGGTCGTCTACGCGGGCGGGAGCATCCAGAAGGTCGCCGCGCCGGACGCGTACGGCCGCATCGGCAACCAGGCCGGCACCGAGGCGTCCCCGATCGTCCTGGGCGACTACAAGTCCGACCCGGACGCCGAGCTCGAGCGACCGACCCGCGTCTCGCTGATCGACACCCGCGACGCGTCCCTGCGCCTGGTCGACCTGCCGTCCTCCTACACGTTCCGCTCGCTGGCCCGCGGCGACGACGGCGAGGCCCTGGTGCTCGGCACCGACGGCTCGCTGCACGTCATCGACCCGGAGTCCGGCACCCTCGTCCGCTCGATCCCGGTGGTCGACGCCTGGGAGGAGCCGGACGAGTGGCAGTCCCCGCGCCCGGCGGTCACCGTCCTCGACGGCACGGCCTACGTCACCGACCCGGCCGCGGACGCGGTGCACGCGGTGGACGTCGTCACCGGCGAGGTCTGGCTGAGCGCGACCCTCGAGGTCACCCCGAACGAGCTCACCACGGCCTCCGGCCAGGTCGACCCCCACGCGTCCGGGGACCACGCCCACGAGGACGAGCACGACGAGCACGCCCACGAGGACGAGCACACCGACTGACCCGTCCCCCATCGACCCACTGACCTCGCCGAGTGGAGAGTTCTGCCCGACACGCGCGGCGCGTCGTGCCAGAACTCTCCACTCGGCACGCGTCCGGTCCGTCCGGGCGCCGCCCCGGAGGAACCCCGTGCCCCGACGCACCCGCCCCGCCCGCACCACCTCCCGCACCACCCGCACGACCCGCACCGCCGCGCTCGCGGCCGGCCTCGCCCTCGCCGCCGGCCTCACCCTCGGGCTGGCCGCCTGCGCGCCCGCCGCCGACGACGGCCGGCACGACGTGGTCGCCGCGTTCTACCCCCTGCAGTACGTCGCCGAGCGCGTCGGCGGCGCGCACGTCGCCGTCACCTCGCTCACCCCGCCCGGCGGCGAGTCCCACGACCTGGAGCTGTCGCCGAGCGCGGTCGCCGGGCTGGGGGACGCGGACCTCGTCGTCTACCTGTCGGGGTTCCAGGCGGCGACCGACGCGGCCGTCGCCTCGACCGCGCCGGCGCACACCGTGGACGCCGCGCAGGCGGCCGCCCTCGAGGTCGCGCCCGACGGCGTCGCACCCGGCACGTCCGGCACGTTCGGCACCAGCAGCCTGGACCCGCACTTCTGGCTCGACCCCACCCGGCTCGCGGACGTCGGCCACCAGGTCGCGGACGCGCTGGCCGAGGTCGACCCCGAGCACGCCGCGGAGTTCGCCGGCGCCGCGGACGACCTGGCGGCGGACCTGGACGCGCTGGACGGCGAGCTCGCCGCGGGCCTGGCGGCGTGCCGCGGCGCGACCCTGGTCGCCTCGCACGAGGCGTTCGGCTACCTCGCGCAGCGCTACGGCCTGCACCAGGTCGGCCTCAGCGGCATCGACCCGGAGGTGGAGCCGTCGCCGGCCCGGCTGCGGGACGTCGCCGCGACCGTCCGGGCCGAGGGCGTGCGCACGCTGTACTTCGAGGCGCTCACCAGCCCGAAGGTCACGCAGACGCTCGCGGAGGACCTGGGCGTCGGGACCGCGGTGCTCGACCCGTTGGAGGGCCGCACCGAGGGCGACGAGCGCGACTACCTCGACATCATGCGGGACAACCTCGACGCGCTGGCGTCCGGCCTGGTCTGCGCGGGCTGACCCGCGCGGGCCCGCCCGGGCCGGGGCTCAGTGCGACCGCAGCGCCCGCACGAGGTCGGCCTTCTTCATCGAGGACCGCCCCTCGATGCCGATCTCGGCGGCGCGCCTGCGCAGGTCGTCCACGGTCCAGTCCTCGTACGACCCGGACTCGCCGCCCTTGCGGCCCACCGAGGACCGGCCGCGCGCGGCGGCGGCGTTCGCGATCCGCGCGGACTTCTCCTTGCTGTTGCCCTCGTCCCGGAGCTCCTCGTAGAGCTCCTTGTCCTTGACGCTCGGACCGGAGTCACGGCGCGGCATGGCGGCCTCCTCGCAGGCGACGACGTTCGGTCCCCTCGACCATGCCCCCGCCGGCACCGTGACGCATCCGCAGCACCGGCAGCCCCCCGGGCGACCGGCCTACGCCGCCCGGTCCCCCAGCCACGGCGCCAGCACGTCCTCGCGCCCGAGCCACGGGTGCAGCCCGCGCGCGTGCTCGTCGGCGGTGAGCAGCACGTCCTCGAACGCCGCGAGCAGGTCCGCCCGCACGTCCTGGACGCCGGTGAACACCAGCCGCGTGCCGGGCGCGCGCCGCCCCCAGGTGCCGACCTCGCCGACGGACAGCTGCCCGCCCGCGCCGTCCCACGCGCACACCGAGTCCGGCCGGCTCGGCACCCAGAACCGGCCGCGGCTGCGGTGCCGCCCCTGCCCGAGCCGGGCGACGTCCGCGACCAGCCGCTCGGGGTGCAGGGCCCGGTCGGCCCGCAGGTCGAGCGTCCACACGCCGTGCCGCGTCGGCGCGTCCGGCACCGGTGCGGCGCGCCGCGGGTCGAGCCGCCGGTCGCCCGCGCGCAGGTCGTGCGCCCCGGCGAACAGCGCCGCGGCGTCGGCCGCCAGCACGCCGTCCACGCGGAGCCCGTCGGCCGCGCGCACGTGGTCGAGCAGGTCGGAGGCGACCGGGTGCTCGGCCGGCTCCCCGGCGACCAGCACGACGTCCGCGTGCGCGACCTGGGCCGCGAGCGCCTCGCCGACGGCGCGCTCGTCGTCCGCGGTGAGCGCGACCCCGCGCTCGTCGAGCAGGTCGTCGCCCAGCAGGTCGTCCTCGAACGCGGCGAGGTCGAGCGCCGCGACGACGGAGGCGAGCCGCAGGCCGCGCAGCCGGCCGGCACGACCGGCGGCGGCCCCGAGGGCCCGCGTGACCGGCAGGGACTCCGCCGACACCGGCAGCGCGAGCAGCACCTGGTCCCACCGCGGGTCGCGCGCGAGGCGCTCCAGGGTCGGCACCGCGTCCTCGCGCACCGAGCAGGACAGGCACGCGTGCGCGAGCGGCACGAGGACGTCCTCGAGCACTCCGCCGGCGTCGGCGACCACGCGGCGGATCCCGCCGCCGTCGGGCCCGTCGACGATGTCGTGCCGCAGCACGACGGTCCGCGGGTGGTCGACGACCACGCCGAGCGCGACGGCGTCGCGGAGCAGGGGGCCCACGGTGGCGAGCACCACGAGGGGCTTCGGCTGCGTCATGCCCGACAGCCTAACGCTTGTCGCGAACGATTCTCATTACCTATGATGACGACATGTCCGCTCACTGCCAGGTCCTCGGGACCTCGCCCGGCTTCGGCCATGCGATCTCGCACTCCCACCGGCGCACGAAGCGCCGCTTCGACCCGAACATCCAGCGCAAGCACTACTGGGTGCCCTCGCTCGGCCGGCACGTCACGCTCACCGTCTCGGCCCGGGGCATCCGGACGATCGACGAGCTCGGCATCGAGGTCGTCGTCGCCCGGATCCGTGCCCGCGGGGAGAAGGTCTGATGGCCCGCGCCGCCGACGTCCGCCCGATCATCAAGCTGCGCTCCACCGCGGGGACCGGGTTCACCTACGTCACCCGCAAGAACCGCCGCAACGACCCCGACCGGCTCGTGCTGAAGAAGTACGACCCCGTCGTCCGGCGGCACGTCGACTTCAGAGAGGAGCGCTGACATGGCCAAGAAGTCGAAGATCGCCGCGAACGAGCGCCGCAGGCAGGTCGTCGCCCGCTTCGCCGAGCGCCGCCTGGAGCTCAAGGCCGCCGCCGTGAACCCGCACCTGACCGAGGCCGAGCGCGTCGCGGCCCGGGCCGCCCTGCACGCCCTGCCCCGTGACGCGAGCCCGACCCGCGTCCGCAACCGGGACGTCGCCGACGGCCGGCCGCGCGGGTACGTGGGGAAGTTCGGGCTGTCCCGCGTCCGGATGCGCGCCATGGCCCACCGCGGCGAGCTGCCCGGCGTCACGAAGTCCAGCTGGTGAGGAGAACGAGATGAAGCAGGGCATCCACCCCGACTACCACCCGGTGGTCTTCCGGGACATCAGCGCGGACTTCGCGTTCCTGACCCGGTCCACGATCACGTCCGAGAAGACCGTCGAGTGGCCGGACGGGAACACCTACCCGGTCGTCGACGTCGACGTGTCCTCCGCCAGCCACCCGTTCTCCACGGGCAGGTCCCGCGTCCTGGACACCGCCGGCCGCGTCGAGAAGTTCCGCCGGCGCTACGGCATCACCGCCCCCGAGGAGACCCGATGAAGGTGCGCGCGTCCCTGGCGTCCCTGAAGAAGAAGGAGGGGTCGATCGTGGTGCGCCGCCACGGCAAGACCTTCGTCCTCAACAAGAAGAACCCGCGCTGGAAGGCGAGGCAGGGCTGATGGCCGTCCCCAAGCGCAAGCTCTCCCGCGCCAGCACCCGCACCCGGCGGTCGCAGTGGAAGGCGACCCCCGTCCCGCTGACCACCGCCCGCACCCCCGACGGCCGCACCGTCGAGGTCCCCCGCCGCCTCGTGCGCGCCGTCGAACGCGGCCTCGTCGACCCCGCCTGACCCGCCCCGGCCGCCGGGGGTACCGTGCCGGACGTGACGCCCGATGCGCTGCCCCCGGCCCGCGTGGTGGAGATCGCCACCCCGCAGGGTGCCGCCCGCGCGCACGTGCGCGCACCGGCGGCCCCCGCCCCCGGCGCGCTCGTGCTCGGTCACGGCGCCGGCGGCGGCGTCGACGCGCCGGACCTGCGGGCCGTCACCGCCGCAGCCCTGGGCCTCGGGCTCGCCGTCGCCCTGGTGGAGCAGCCCTACCGCGTCGCGGGCCGGCGCGTCGGCCCCCGCGGCCCCGCGCTGGACGAGGCCTGGGCGGCGGTGGTCGCGGACCTGCGCGCCGGCGGGCTGGACGTCCCGCTCGTCACGGGCGGCCGGTCCGCGGGCGCCCGCACCGCGTGCCGCACCGCGCTCGCCACCGGGGCCACCGGCGTGCTGTGCCTCGCGTTCCCGACCCGCCCCCCGGGCCGCCCCGACGCCCCCGACCGCCTGCCGGAGCTCGACGGGGCCGGCGTCCCGGTGCTGGTCGTCCAGGGCGCGACCGACCCGTACGGCACCCCGCCGGAGGCCCCGGGGCGCACCGTCGTGCGGGTCGCCGGGGACCACGGCCTGAAGAAGGACCTGCCCGCGGTCGCCGCGGCGGTCGCCGCCTGGCTGCCCGGGGTGCTCCCGCTCGGTTGACGTCAGCCGTCGAGGAACGTCCGCACGGCCTCGGTGACCAGCGCGTGGTCCTCGGCCTGCGGCAGCCCCGAGACGGTCACCGCCCCGACGACGCCGACGCCCTCGACGTGCACCGGGAACGCCCCGCCGTGGGCCGCGTACTCCTGCAGCGGCAGGTCGTGCGCCTCCGCGAACGTCGTGCCCTTCGCGCGCGCCCGCAGGCCCTGCAGGTACGACGACGTCCCGAACCGCTCGACGACCCGCACCTTCCGCTCCACCCAGGAGTCGTTGTCGGCGGTGGTCCCCGGGCGGGCCGCGTGGAACAGCTGCTGCGTGCCGCGCCGGACGTCGACCGTGACGGGCAGCCCGCGCTCGGTCGCGACGCGCACGAGCAGGCAGCCGAGCTCCCAGGCGTCGTCGTTGGTGAAGGTGGCGAACCGCAGGTCGCGCTCCTGCCGTTCCACCTCCGCGATCAGGGTCCGCAGCTCGTGGTCGCTCATGCCCGCGATCCTGCCACCGGGTGCGCGCCCGGTCAGCCGCGCCGGCGCGCCCGCACCACCGTGTCCCGGATCGTGATCGTCCGGCCGTCCGGGTCCACGGCCTCGCGGGGCCGCGCCTCGGCGACGGGCACGTCCCAGTCCCCCGGCTCGAGCGCCGCGACGACCTCCGCCGGCTCGAAGAACAGCTCCGGCAGGTCGGGCCGGCCGATCGTGGTCGCGAGGTCGCTGCCGTGGTGCGCGACCACCAGCAGCGTGCCGCCGGGGGCGACGGCCGCGGCCATCCGCGCGAACGCCGACACCCGGTCGGCGGGCGGCAGGTGCAGGAAGTGCGAGGTCACCAGGTCGTAGCGCCCGGCCCCGGGGTCCCAGCTCCCGATGTCGCCGCGCACCGTGCGCACCCGCGCCGCGACCTCCGGCCCGGCCTGCTCGAGGGCGGCGTCCACCCGGTCCAGCGCCGCCTGGGCGAGGTCCACCGCGGTGACCTCCCACCCGCGCGCCGCGAGCCAGAGCGCGTCCCCGCCCTCGCCGCACGCGACGTCCAGGGCGCGGCCCGGCGGCAGGTCGCCGGCCTCCGCGACGAGCTGCGCGTTCGGCCGCCCGCTCCAGATCCGGTCCGCGGACCGGTACCGCTCCTCCCAGAACGCGCGGTCGTGCCGCACCTCCCGCGGGTCCCCGTGGCCGGGCCGCGCGTGCCCGTGCCCGTCGTGCTGCTCCATGCGCTCCTCCGTCGTCCGTCCGTGGTCCGTCACAGCCCGTGCCGCCCCGGCCCCGCCACCCGCTCCGCGACCGCCCGCTCGGCGGCCGCCGAGAAGGGCGCCGCCCGCTCGGCCCGGTACCGCGCGACCGCGGCCCGGGCGTCCGCGGCGGTCAGGTCCGCCACCACCGCCGCGCCGGCGGTCAGCCCGCCCGCGGCGGCCACCTGCACCTGCGCCATGAGGTCGGTGACGTTGCCGGCGGCCCACACCCCCGGGACGCCGGTGGCGCCGTCCGGGCCGGCGGCGACCCGGGTGCCGATCACGTACCCCTCGCGCACCACCGGCTCCACGGTCAGCCCGAGCCCGTCGAGCCCGTCGAGCCGCGCGTGCATCCCGGTCGCCGTGACGACCGCCGCCACGGGCAGCACCGCCCCGGACGCCAGCCGCACCCCGGTCAGGGTGTCCCCGGCGACGACGAGCCCGCCGACCCGCCCGTCCACGACCCGCACGCCGAGCGCGGCGAGCTGCTCCCAGCCGGCCTCGTCCGGCTCGTCGGCGGTGTGCAGGAACAGCGTCACGTCGTCCGTCCAGCCGCGCCAGAGCGTCGCCTGGTGCACGGCGAGCGGCCCGGCGGCGATGATGCCGACCGCGGCTCCCCGCACCTCCCAGCCGTGGCAGAACGGGCAGTGCAGCACGTCCCGGCCCCAGCGGTCGGCGAGCCCCGGCACGTCCGGCAGCCCGTCGGCGAGCCCGGTGGCCACGACCACGCGCCCCGCGCGCAGCACCGTGCCGTCCGCGAGCGCCGCCCGGAACGCGTCGCCGTCGCGCCGGACGTCGGCGACGGTGCCCTCGACCAGCGTCGCCCCGTACCCGGCGACCTCCGCCCGGCCGCGTGCGAGCAGCTCGGCCGGCGGCAGCCCGTCCGAGCCGAGGTAGGCGTGCATGTGCGCGGCGGGCCGGTTCCGCGGGGTGCCGTCGTGCACCACCGCGACGCGGCGGCGCGCGCGGGACAGGGTCAGCGCGGCGCTCAGCCCGGCCGCGCCGCCGCCCAGCACGAGGGCGTCGTACGTCTGGTCCATGGGGTCTCCTCCCGGTCGGCGTCCACGGTGCGCCGGGACGTGCTCTGTTGACAAGTGCCGTTGCCGGAACGGCAAACTGGGCGGGTGCCCGACCGCCCCGCCCGCCCCGCACGCCCCGACGCCCCCGACGCCGCCGATCCCGCGCCCGACCTCGGCCCCGTCCTCGACGCGGTCGGCCCGCGCCTGCGCGACCTCCGCCAGCGCCGCGGCGCCACGCTGACCGACCTGTCCCGCAGCACCGGCATCTCCGTGAGCACCCTGTCCCGGCTGGAGTCCGGGCAGCGCCGCCCGACGCTCGAGCTGCTGCTCCCGCTCGCGCGCGCCCACCAGGTGCCGCTGGACGAGCTCGTCGGCGCGCCCGAGACCGGCGACCCCCGCGTGCACCTGTCCCCGTTCGTGCGGCACGGCGTCACGTACGTCCCGCTCAGCCGCAAGCCGGGCGGCCTGCAGGCGTACAAGCTCGTGTTCCCCGCCGGCCACCACCCCGGGCCGCCGGACCCGCGCACGCACGAGGGCTACGAGTGGATGTACGTCCTCACCGGCCGGATCCGGCTGGTGCTCGGCGACCACGACCTGCTGCTGGAGCCGGGCGAGGCGGTGGAGTTCGACACCCGGGTGCCGCACTGGTTCACGAACCCGGGGCCCGGGCCGTCCGAGGTGATCAGCCTGTGGGGCCCGCAGGGCGAGCGGATGCACGTCCGCGCCCGGTCGACCCGCCGGCCGCGCTGAGGCTCACCGCGCCACCACGAGCGCGAGCGTCGCCGCCCCGACGCACAGGGGCGCGAGCCACAGCCCCTGCACCAGGAACGCGCGCACCGGCACGTGCACCAGCGCCTGCCGGCAGCGCCGCCACCAGAGCACCGTCGCCAGCGACGCCCACGGCGTCAGCAGCGGGCCGACCCCGGTGCCGATGAGGACGGCCGCGAGCCGCAGCGGGTCGCCCCCGGCGACCGGCTCGAGCACCAGGTACGCCGGCAGGTTGTTGAGCAGGTTCGCCGCCCCGGCCGACAGGCCCGCGACGCCGAGCAGCGCGCCCGCCCCGCCGCCGGCGGGCGCCACGTCCGCGAGCGCCTCCCCGAGACCCCGGACCTGCAGCGTCTCGACGGCGACGAACAGCGCGGCGACCACCAGCAGCATCCGCCACGGCACCAGGTCGCGCGCCCGCCCGGGCAGCGGCCGGCGGCGCACCGCGAAGGCCCCGACCAGCACCGCGGCCGCCCCCACGGCGACCGCCCACACCGGCAGCCCGGCGACGAACCCGACCGCCATCACCGCCGTCGTCGCCCCGGTCGCGAGCAGCAGGCCCCGGTCCGGCGGCGCGTACCGCGGCCCCGGGTCGAAGCGCCCCCGCAGGTCGGCCCGTCCGCGCACCGCGAGCACCGCCACCGTCACGACCACCGCCGCGAGCGCCGGCGCCCACATCACCCCGAGGTACCCGGCCCCCGCCTCGGTGAACCGGTGGTCCGCGAGCAGGTTCGTCAGGTTCGACACCGGCAGCAGCAGCGACGCGGTGTTCGCCAGCGCCACCACGGTCAGCACGAGCAGCAGCGGCGACGTCCCGGTCCGCCGCGCGAGCGTGATCGCCAGCGGGGTCAGCAGCACCGCGGTCGTGTCCAGCGACAGCAGCACGGTGGACACCACGGCGATCCCGACCAGCAGGAGCCACAGCACCCACCGGCGGCCGCCCGCCGACCGCGCGGCCGCGTCCGTCGCCACGTCGAACAGGCCCGCCGCGCCGCACAGCTCCGCGACGACGGTCAGCGCCGCGACGAACACCAGGACGGGGCCGACCCGCTCCGCGAGCGCCGCCGCGTCGGCCCGGGGCAGGACCCCGGTCACGACGAGCAGGGCGGCCACCCCCACGGCGACCGCCCACCACGGGACAGACCGCCGCCGGGACACGGCGGAACTGTAGGCCCCCCGGCCCCCGCCCGCCCGCGCGGTCCGCGCGGTCCGCGCCTAGTCGAGCAGCCCCTGGGCCAGCGCCGGCGCGATCACCGGCGTGAGCGGCAGGCGCGGGATCAGGGTCGCCTGCACCGCGTGGTACAGGTCGGCCTTGCCCTCCCAGACGGTCCGCGACACCCGGTTGTCCGTGCCGAGCTCGTGCCACCAGGACCCGCCGTCGTGGTCGAGCAGGTGCTCGGCGGCGTACTCCCACCACGTCGTGTACCAGTCGTCGAACCGCTGCTCGCCGGTCGCGGCGTGCAGGGCGGCCGCGGCGGCGATGCCCTCGGCGACGACCCAGTGCATCCGCTCGCGCACGACCGGGCGGCCGGACCAGTCGACGGTGTAGACGAACCCCGGCGCCCCGTCGACGTCCCAGCCCTCGCGGACCGCGGCGTCGAACAGCGCGACCGCGTCGTCCAGCATCCAGGCCGGCGCGACGTCGCCGGCGGCCGTGATCGCGGCCCGGGCGTGCAGCGTGAGCCGCGCCCACTCGAGCCAGTGGCCGATCGTGGCGCCGTACGGGCGGAACGGGTGCGCCGGGGTGTCGGCGTTGTACTCGAGGTCGGCCTGCCACGCGGAGTCGAAGTGCTCGGGGATCCGCCAGGCGTTGTCGCGCGCGTACCCGTGCACGACGCGGCCGACGATCCGCACCGCGCGGTCCAGCCAGACCCGCTCGCCGGTGACGCCGTGCGCCGCCAGGTACGCCTCGACGGTGTGCATGTTCGCGTTGACGCCGCGGTACGCGTCGAGGTCGGTGAACGTGCGGTCCCAGGACTCGACGGCCATGCCGGCCTCCTCGTCCCAGAAGTGCCGCTCGGACACCGCGAGGGCCTCGCGCAGCAGCGCCTCGGCGCCCGGGCGGCCCGCGGCGGCTGCCGAGGCGGTCGCCAGGACCACGAACGCGTGCGGGTAGGCCGCCTTCGCGTCGTCGCGCGGGGTGCCGTCCGCGTCCACCTCGGCGTACCAGCCGCCGTGCTCGGCGTCGCGGAACAGGCCGTCGAGCGCCGCGAGGCCGTGGTCGACGAGCGCGGCGTTCCCGGGCCGTCCGAGCAGGTGCGCGAGCGCGTACACGTGCGTCATCCGGCAGGTGATCCACAGCTCGACGGGCCCGGGCAGCGGGCGCCCCACGTCGTCGAGCCGCAGGAAGCCGCCGGCGGGCGCGGCCGAGGCCCTCCCGAAGGCGAGCAGGCGGTCGGTCTCGGTCTCCAGCCAGCGGGCGTGCGCGGGCGTCGTCAGCCACGTCATGACTGTCACCCTAGTCACACCGCGGACCGCCCTGCGCGGGCACGAAGCCCCAGGCAGGGCCGCGGATGCCGGCTTCGCCCGGCTCGTCCTGGGTCTTTGACACCGCCCCCGGCGCGGCTCGATGATGGATCACGGATTTGACCGGTCAAACGCGGCTCCGTCGGGTCCGACCGACCCCCCTGCACGGACGCCCCGAGGACCGCCCCATGCCCCCCGCCGACCCCGCACGACCGGGCGCCCCCGCGCGCCCGGGCGCGGGCACCCGCACGGGCACCCGCACGGGCACGGGCACGGGCGCGCGGGTCACCATCCGCGCCGTCGCCGAGCACGCGGGCGTCTCCCGGCAGACCGTCTCCAACGCGCTGAACTCCCCCGGCCGCCTGTCCGCGGCCACGCTCGCCCGGGTCCGCCGCTCCGTCGCCGCGCTCGGCTACCGGCCGGACCGCGCGGCCCGCGCCCTGTCGTCGCGCCGGTCCGGCCTGATCGGCATCCGCGTCGGCCCGACCGCGCACCGCACCGCCGCGCACCCCGACCGGCTGCTGCACGCCCTGGTCGGCGCCGCCCGCCCGCACGGCTACCGGCTGCTCGCGTTCCAGGCGCCCTACGGGGACGACGACGCGGAGATCGCCGCGTACGCCGAGCTGCTGGCCGGTCACGACGTGGACGCGGTCGTCGTCGCCGACACCCACCCCGGCGACCGCCGGCCTGCGTGGCTCGCCGAGCACGGCGCGGCGTTCGCGGTGCACGGCCACCCCTGGGGCGACGCCGGCGCCGCGCACCCGTGGGTCGACGTCGACGGCGCGCTCGGCACCGCGCGCGCCGTCGCGCACCTCGCCGAGCAGGGCCACCGCCGGATCGGGTTCGTCGGCTGGCCCGCGGACGGCGCCGGCGGCGACGCCCGGCGCGCGGGGTGGCGGGACGCGCTGGCCCGGCTCGGCCTGGACGCCGGGCCGGACCTCACGGCGGCCGCCGACGACCCCGCCGCCGCCACCGCCGTCGCCGCCCCGGCGCTCGCCGCCTCCGGCACCGGCACCGCTCCGACCGCCCTCGTCTGCGCCTCCGACGTGCTCGCGCTCGGCGTGCTGGCCGCGGTCACGGACGCCGGCGCGACCCCGGGCCGCGACGTCGCCGTGACCGGCTTCGACGACTCCGACCTGGCGACGCTCGCGCGCCCCGGGCTGACGAGCGTGCGCCAACCGATCACACTGGTGGCGCAGACCCTCGTCGAGCAGGTGCTGGACCGGCTCGGCGTCGACCTCGGGCACCCGCCGGCCCCCGCCGGGTTCGTGGCGCCGGAGCTCGTCGTCCGTGCCTCCAGTGTCGCGCCCGCACCCCGCCGCCGGCCCGCCGTCCCCGACCTGTCCGCAGCACCCACCCCCTGAGCCCCTGGAGCACGTGTGGCACCCGCCCCCGACCGCCCCGCCGCGGTCCTCGACGGACTGGACGCCGTCCTGTTCGACCTCGACGGCGTCCTGACGCCGACCGCCGTCGTGCACATGCACGCGTGGGCCCGGCTGTTCGCGCCGCTGCTCGAGGCGCGCGGCGTCGCGCCGTACGCGGACGCGGACTACTTCGCGCACATCGACGGCAAGCCGCGGTACGAGGGCGTCCGCTCGCTGCTGGCGTCGCGCGGCATCGAGCTGCCCTGGGGCGACCCGTCGGACGACCCGGCGACCGAGACCGTCTGCGGGCTGGGCAACCGCAAGAACGCCGTCTTCACCCAGGTGCTCGAGTCCGAGGGCGTCACGCCCTACCCCGGCTCGGTGCGCCTGGTCGACGCGCTGCTCGCCGACGGCCGGAAGGTCGCCGTCGTGTCGAGCAGCCGCAACGCCGTGCCGGTGCTCGCCGCCGCCGGCCTGACCGACCGGTTCCCGCTCGTCGTCGACGGCCTCGTGGCCGCCGCGCGCGGCCTCGCGGGCAAGCCGGAGCCGGCGACCTACCTGTACGCCGCCGAGCAGCTCGGCGTGCCCGCGGCCCGCGCGGTCGTGGTCGAGGACGCCGAGTCCGGCGTCGCCTCCGGCCGGGCCGGGGACTTCGGGCTCGTCGTGGGGGTGGACCGGGGCGCGGGCGCCGCGGTCCTGCTGCAGCAGGGGGCTGACCTGGTGGTGGACGACCTCGCCGAGCTCGTCACCACGTCCGACGACGCCGAGAGCACCGAGCCGTGAACCCGACCTCCCTGTTCACCCCCGACCCCGTCGACCGGCACCGGTTCCCGGCGGACCCGTGGCGCCTGCGCGAGACGCGGCACGACGCCGCCGACCTCGGCCGCACCGAGACCCTGTTCGCCGTCGGCAACGGCTACCTCGGCATGCGCGGCAACGTCGAGGAGGGCCGGGACAGCCACAGCCACGGCACCTTCATCAACGGGTTCCACGAGACCTGGCCGATCCGGCACGCCGAGGAGGCGTACGGCTTCGCCCGCGTCGGGCAGACGATCGTCAACGTCCCCGACGCGAAGATCATGCGGCTGTACGTCGACGACGAGCCCCTGCTCCTCACGGTCGCCGACCTGCACGAGTACGAGCGCAGCCTCGACTTCCGCGACGGCGTCCTCTACCGCGACCTGGTCTGGCAGACGCCGTCGGGCAAGCGCGTGCAGGTGCGCACCCGGCGCATGGTGTCGTTCGCCGAGCGGCACCTCGCGGTCATGACGTACGAGCTGACGATGCTGGACGCCGACGCCCCGGTCGTGATCAGCAGCCAGATCCTCAACCGGCAGGACGGCCAGGACGAGTACCACGTCCGCGCCGCCGCGATGGGCGAGGGCTTCGACCCCCGCAAGTCCGAGACGCTGACCGAGCGCGTCCTGCAGCCCAGCACCCACTGGGGCTCGGGCGGCCGGTACGTGCTGTCCTACCGGGCCGCGACGTCCGGGATGACGCTCGCGGTCGCGGCGGACCACACGATCGAGACCGAGAACGACTACGAGGAGCTCTCGCTGGTCGAGGAGGACCTCGCCAAGCACGTCTACCGGATCGACGCCCAGCAGGGCCGGACGGTCCGGATCACCAAGGTCGTCACCTACCACTCGTCCCGCGGCGTCCCCGCGCGCGAGCTCGCCGACCGGTGCCGGCGCACCCTGGACCGGGTCGCGCAGACCGGCGTCGAGCAGCAGTTCGCCGACCAGCGGGCGCGGCTGGACGCCTTCTGGGCCCGCAGCGACGTCGAGGTCCCCGGCCAGCCCGACCTGCAGCAGGCCATCCGCTGGAACCTGTTCCAGATCGCGCAGGCCACGGCCCGCGCCGAGGGCAACGGCATCGCCGCGAAGGGCCTGACGGGCTCCGGGTACAGCGGGCACTACTTCTGGGACACCGAGATCTACGTCCTGCCGTTCCTCACGTACACCTCGCCCCGGGTCGCCCGGAACGCGCTGCGGTTCCGGTACACGATGCTGGACGCGGCCCGCCGCCGCGCCGCCGAGCTCAACCAGCACGGCGCGCTGTTCCCGTGGCGGACGATCAACGGCGAGGAGGCCTCGGCCTACTACGCGGCCGGCACCGCGCAGTACCACATCGACGCCGACATCGCGCACGCCGTGCGGCAGTACGTGGCCGCCACGGGCGACGAGGGCTTCCTCGCGCGCGAGGCGATCGACATCCTCGTCGAGACCGCCCGCATGTGGGCCGACCTGGGCTTCTGGCGCGGGACGAACGGCGACGCGTCGTTCCACATCCACGGCGTGACCGGCCCCGACGAGTACACGACCGTCGTCAACGACAACCTGTTCACCAACGTCATGGCGCGGGCCAACCTGCGCGGCGCGGTGCAGGCCGTCGAGCGGCTCGCGCACGAGGACCCCGCCGCGCACGCCGCGATGGTCGCCCGGCTGCGGCTCAGCCAGGACGAGCTCGACGAGTGGGCGCACGCCGCCGAGCGGATGCACATCCCCTACGACGAGCGGCTCGGCATCCACCCGCAGGACGCGCAGTTCCTCGAGAAGGAGCTGTGGGACCTCGCGAACACCGACCCGGCCAAGCGCCCCCTGCTGCTCTACTACCACCCCCTGGTCATCTACCGGTTCCAGGTGCTCAAGCAGGCCGACGTCGTGCTGGCCCTGTTCCTGCAGGGCGACCAGTTCACGGCGGAGGAGAAGCTCGCCGACTTCGACTACTACGACCCGCTGACCACCGGGGACTCCACCCTGTCCGCGGTCGTGCAGTCCATCGTGGCGTCCGAGGTCGGGTACCAGGAGCTCGCGCTGCGGTACTTCACGGCCGCGCTGTACGTGGACCTCGCGGACCTGCACCACAACACCTCCGACGGCGTGCACGTCGCGTCGGCGGGCGGCGTGTGGAGCGCGCTGGTCTGCGGCTTCGGCGGCCTGCGGGACCACGAGGGCGTCGTGTCCCTCGACCCGCGCCTGCCGGAGGTCTGGGACGGGCTGACGTTCCGGCTCACGCTGCGCGGCACCCGCGTCCGCGTGGACGTCCGGCACACCGAGCTGCGCCTGACGGTCGAGGAGGGCGACGCCGCCGACCTGGTGGTGCGCGGCGAGCAGGTCAAGGTCACGGCCGGCGACCCGGTCGTCCTCGCGCTGGCCCCGGCGCCGCGCCTCATCGGCACGCCGACGGTCCGCGACATCGAGGGCACGCGCCGCGCCGACGGCACGCTCATGACCGCGACGGTGCCGGACCACCCGACGGTGCTGACCCCGCCGCCGCTCTCGCACGACTGACTGTGAGGCTTGTGCCTGCGGCTCGCTGAGCGGTGGGCTGTGTTCGGTGGGTGCGCGCGTGACTCTACGTCTGACTGGCTTCGTGCCTTCGAGCGGACTTGTCCGCGCGTGCCTGCCGGCCCCGGCCCGACCGGAGTTGCTGGCCTGATCAGGAGCTTGACCGCCCGTGGACGCGGGCGTGTCCCGTCACAGTCCTGCCGATCTCCAGCCGGACCGGAACCTCACGTTCCTCCGGTTCGAAGGAGTACGCGGTGACCAGTCTGGCTGAACGCGTCGATCTCGTCATCGGGGTCGACACCCACAAGCACACCCACACCGCCGCGGTCGTGGACGCGACCACTGGCGGCACGCTCAGCGAGTTGACCGTCAGCACCGATCCGGGTGGCTATGGCGAGCTGCTGACCTGGGTCGGCGCGATCCGTGGTGGCTCGCGGGTCTGGGCGTTGGAAGGTGGCGGCGGCTACGGCGCCGGTCTGGCCCGGTTCCTCGGGTCGGCCGGTGAGCAGGTCGTGGAGCTGGACCGCCCGAAGCGAGCCGCCCGACGTCATGGCGCGAAGTCCGACTCCCTGGACGCGGTCCGCGCCGCACGCGAGGCCCTGGCCCGCGAGCACCTCGCGCGGATCAAGGACGACGGTCCTCGCGCCGAGCTCGCCGTTCTCATGGCGGCCCGCCGCTCGGGGGTCGAGGCCGCGACCCTGGCTCAGCGCCAGCTGCTCGCTCTGGTCACCGCGGCGCCAGAGGAGCTGCGCGCCGTGCTGCGCGGGGCGAACACGACCGTGACGGTCCAGACCGCCGCCCGGTTGCGGACCCGATCGGCCTGGGACCGTCAGACGGTGACCACCGCGAACGTCCTGCGGACCCTGGCGCGCCGGGTCCTGACCCTGCAGGACGAGGCCCGCGACCACGAGACCGCGATCGGTGAGATCGTGCGCTCGTGGCGGCCCGACCTGCTGACCCAGCCCGGGATCGGAGCCCTCACCGCCGCCCAGGTCCTGATCGCCTGGTCCCACCCGGGACGGATCCGCTCCGAGGCCGCGTTCGCGATGCTCGCCGGGACCGCCCCGATCCCCGCGTCCTCAGGCATGACGATCCGGCATCGGCTGAACCGTTCCGGGGACCGCCAGCTCAACCGCGCGCTGCACGTCATCGCCCTGTCTCGCGCCCGCTACGACCAGCGCACCCGCGACTACATCGACCGCCGCCGCGCCCAGGGCAAGACCGACCGCGAGATCCGCCGCTGCCTCAAGCGCTACATCGCCCGCGACCTGTTCCGCCAACTCGAACACGGCCCACTCCCGGCTTGACGAACCATAGGAGCGTCCTCGCGGGGGTCCTCCGGGCGGACGGAGGACCCCCGCGCCCGGCCGGACGAAGGTCCCCGGGACTCCGGTCCCAGACTTTGTGAAAAGTTTCTCGATAGCGTGGTCCACGTGAGGTCGACGGAGCCCTCTCATCCCCCTCATCGGACCCACCTCGGGAGTTGCCCCGTGACCACCACGACGAGCACCGACACCGCGGCCGCCATCGACCAGCTGGTCGCCGGCGCCACCAAGGCGCTGGCGGAGTACAGCCGCTTCACGCAGGAGGACGTCGACCGCCTGGTCAAGAAGGCCGCCGTCGCCGCGCTCGACCAGCACGGCCACCTCGCGGAGCTCGCGGTCGAGGAGACCGGCCGCGGCGTCTTCGAGGACAAGGCCGTCAAGAACATCTTCGCCTGCGAGCACGTCACCAACTCGATGTCCTCGCTCAAGACGGTCGGCGTCATCAGCCGCGACGAGATCAACGGCATCACCGAGATCGCCGAGCCGGTCGGCGTCATCTGCGCCATGACCCCGGTGACCAACCCGACCTCCACCGCGATCTTCAAGTCGCTCATCGCGCTGAAGACCCGCAACCCGATCATCTTCGCGTTCCACCCGAACGCGCAGCGGTCGTCGGTCGCCGCCGCCCAGGTCGTGCGCGACGCCGCGATCGCCGCCGGCGCCCCCGAGAACTGCATCCAGTGGGTCGAGGCCCCCTCGATGGAGGCCACCGGCCTGCTGATGAACCACCCGGGGGTCTCCACGATCCTCGCCACCGGCGGCAACGCGATGGTCCGCGCGGCCTACTCCTGCGGCAAGCCGGCCCTCGGCGTCGGCGCGGGCAACGTCCCGGCGTACATCGAGAAGACCGCGAAGCTCAAGCGGGCCGTCAACGACGTGGTGCTGTCCAAGTCGTTCGACAACGGCATGATCTGCGCCTCCGAGCAGGCCGTCATCCTGGACGACGAGATCTACGACGCCGCGCTGGCCGAGTTCGCCGTCCTGCACGCCTACCGGGCCACCAAGAAGGAGAAGGCGCTCCTCGAGAAGTTCATCTTCGGCGTCGAGGCCAAGGGCAAGAACTGCGCCGACGCCAAGCTGAACCCGACGGTGGTCGGCAAGTCCCCGCAGTGGATCGCCGAGCAGGCCGGCTTCACGGTGCCGGCCGACACCTCGATCATCCTGGCGGAGGTCGGCTCGGTCGGCCCGAACGAGCCGCTGACCCGCGAGAAGCTCTGCCCCGTCCTCGCGGTGCTGCGCGCCACCTCGACCGAGCAGGGCATCCAGCTCGCCGAGCAGATGGTCGAGTTCGACGGCCTGGGCCACTCCGCCGCGATCCACACCCAGGACGACGCGCTGACCGAGGAGTACGGCAACCGCGTCAAGGCGATCCGCGTCATCGCGAACGCCCCGTCGTCGCTCGGCGGCATCGGCGACATCTACAACGCCTTCATCCCGTCGCTCACCCTCGGCTGCGGCTCCTACGGCCACAACTCGGTGTCGAACAACGTGTCGGCGATCAACCTCGTCAACATCAAGCGCGTGGGCCGGAGGAACAACAACTTGCAGTGGTTCAAGGTCCCGGCCAAGACGTACTTCGAGCCGAACGCCATCCGCTACCTGTCCGACATGGCCGACGTCGAGCGCGTCACCATCGTCACCGACGCCACGATGACCACCCTCGGCTTCGTGGACCGCGTCCTGGACGTGCTGAACCGCCGCGGCAACCACGTGTCGGTGCAGATCATCGACCAGGTCGAGCCCGAGCCCAGCGTCAAGACGGTCCAGGCCGGCGCGGCGCAGATGCGGCACTTCCGCCCCGACACGATCATCGCCCTGGGCGGCGGCTCGCCGATGGACGCCGCGAAGGTCATGTGGCTGCTGTACGAGCACCCGGAGATCGTGTTCTCCGACCTCAAGCAGAAGTTCTTCGACGTCCGCAAGCGCGCCTTCAAGTTCCCGGTCCTGGGCGAGCTCGCCAAGCTCGTCTGCATCCCGACCACGTCGGGCACGGGCGCCGAGGTCACGCCGTTCGCCGTCATCTCGGACCCCGACGCCGGCAAGAAGTACCCGCTGGCCGACTACGCGCTGACCCCGACCGTCGCGATCATCGACCCGGTCCTCACCTCGAAGATGCCGCGCTCGCTGGCCGCCGACTCCGGCTTCGACGCCCTGACCCACGCCACCGAGGCGTTCGTCGCGGTGTACGCCAACGACTTCACCGACGGCATGGCGCTGCAGGCGATCCGCCTGATCTTCGACAACCTGGCGCAGTCGGTGAACGGCGACCCGGCCGACCCGGCCACCAAGGCCGCCCGCGAGAAGATGCACAACGCGGGCACCATCGCCGGCATGGCGTTCGGCAACGCCTTCCTCGGGATCGTGCACGCGATGGCGCACGTCATCGGCTCGACGTTCCACCTGGTCCACGGCCGGACGAACGCCACGCTGCTGCCGCACGTCATCCGGTACAACGGCCAGATCCCGACCAAGCTCACGAGCTGGCCGAAGTACGAGCACTACGTGGCCCCCGAGCGGTTCCAGCAGATCGCGCAGATGCTGGGCCTGCCCGCCGAGACCCCGGAGCAGGGCGTCGAGTCCTACGCCCTGGCGATCGAGGCGCTGCGCGCGAAGGTCGGCATCCCGTCGTCCTTCCAGGCGCAGGGCGTCGACGAGCAGGACTTCCTGTCCCGGCTCGACGAGGTCGCGATGGGTGCGTACGAGGACCAGTGCGCCCCCGCCAACCCCCGCATGCCGATGCGGGCGGACATGAAGGACATCATGACTGCGGCCTACTACGGCACCTCCGTCGCCGAGGTGCGTGGCCGCCGCGAGCAGCAGGGTGCGACGAGTGACGCGCCCGCCGGGGCGGGGGCCCCGGCCGAGGAGAGCGCCACGGTCGCCTCCTCCTGACCCCCGGTCAGGCTGCTCGCCGAGCGCCCCGCCCGCGATCGTCCGCGGGCGGGGCGCTCCCGTGTCCAGGCCCTTCCCAGCCCGTCCTGGCACAATGAGCGCCCCCGACGAGGAGGCCCCGCATGACCACCCGCCGTGCCCCGCTGACCCGCGCCGCGCGCCTCGCGCTCGCCGTCCCGCTCGCCCTCGGCACCGCCGGGGTGCTCGGGGCGTGCGCCGAGGCCCAGGAGGCCGCGTCCCAGGCCCAGTCGGCCGTCGACTCCGCCCGCGAGTCCGCGAGCGAGGCTGCCGACCGGCTGTCCGCCCTGGCGGACTCCGCGCGCGAGCGGGTCGAGTCCGCGCGCGCCTCGCTGGACGACGCGACCGCCCGCCTCTCGGACCTCGACGGCACCGCGCAGGCCGCCACGCAGGACGCCGTCGACCAGGCGCGCACCGCGATCGACGACGCGACGACCGCCCTGGCGGACGCCAAGGAGCAGGGCTCCGCCGCCGCGCAGGAGAAGCTCGAGTCCGCGCAGTCGGCGCTCGACCAGGCCCGGACCGCGCTGGACGACGCCTCCGGTCAGGTCGACGCCACGACGGCCGACGCCCTCGACCGGCTGGCGCAGCAGGTCCAGGAGCTCGGCGACCAGGTGCGGCAGACCGAGCAGGGCTGAGACCGCCCCGCCACCCGTCCGGGCGAACGCCCCGCGCGACGCCCGGGCGGATGTCACCCGGGTGGACGCGCCGCGAGGCCTTGAGGCGGCGCCCGTCCTGCCGATGTCCCGGGTATGAGCGCGCACCACCCCCGCACCCGGACCCGGCACCACGTGCCGTGGTTCGTCGTGTGCGCGTGGGCGTCGCTGCTGCTGCTGGTCCTCGGCGGGCTGGCCGCGGCGTCCGGGCTGCTCTGACCGCCGGGCCAGGCCGCGGGCCGCCGCTCCGACACCCCGGACCGCACCGCGGGCACCCCCGACCCCCGCGGCCGTCGCGGGTCTACCCTCCTGGCGTCCCCGACACGACAGGACCGCGATGAGCACCCCCTCCCCGACCTCCCCCGCCGGCCGGTGGCGCGACGCCGCCCGGTCCGCCGGCCTGCTGGGCGCCGACGGCGTGCCGCGTCCGACGATCTTCGCCGAGATGTCCGCGCTCGCCGCGCGCACCGGCGCGATCAACCTCGGCCAGGGGTTCCCGGACGTCGACGGCCCGGAGTCGGTCAAGCGGGTCGCCGCGGACGCGATCGCCGCCGGCGTGAACCAGTACCCGCCGGGCCCGGGCATTCCGGAGCTGCGGCACGCGATCGCCGACCACCAGCGCCGGCACTACGGCCTCGAGCCGGACCCGGACACCGAGGTGCTGGTCACCACCGGCGCGACCGAGGCGCTCGCCGCGGCGCTGCTCGCCCTGACCGAGCCGGGCGACGAGGTGCTGACCCTCGAGCCGTACTACGACTCCTACGCCGCCGTGATCGCCCTGGCCGGCGCCCGGCACACGACGGCGCCGCTCGCCGCCACCCCCGACGGGTTCCGGCTGGACGCCGACGCGCTGCGCGCCGCGGTCACCGACCGCACGCGCGTGATCCTGCTGAACACCCCGCACAACCCGACCGGCGCCGTGCTCACCCGGGACGAGCTGGCCGTCGTCGCGGAGGTCGCCGAGCGGCACGACTGCCTGGTCGTCACCGACGAGGTCTACGAGCACCTCACCTACGACGGCGTCGCGCACGTCCCGTTCGCGACCCTCCCGGGCGTCGCCGACCGGACGCTGACCATCTCGTCGGCCGGCAAGACGTTCTCGTTCACCGGGTGGAAGATCGGCTGGGTGACCGGGCCGGCGCCGCTGGTGGACGCGGTCCGCGCGGTCAAGCAGTTCCTCACGTACGTGTCGGGTGCGCCGTTCCAGCCCGCGATCGCGCACGCCCTGGCGCTGGAGACGTCCGACGGCCCCGACGCCGGCTGGGTCCGCGACCTGGCGACCTCGCTCGCGGCGCGCCGCGACCTGCTGAGCGCCGGGCTGGCGGACGCCGGGTTCGCCGTGGTCCGCCCGCAGGGGACCTACTTCGTGGTCGCGGACGCCGCCCCGCTGCTGGCCGGCCCGCTCGCGGGCTCGGGCCTGCGCGACGCCGCGGACCTGTGCCGCGCCCTGCCGGAGCTGGCCGGGGTGGTGGGCGTGCCGGTCGGCGCGTTCACCCGCGACGGCTCCCCCGCCGACCGCGCCCTGCGCACGGCGGTCCGGTTCACGTTCGTCAAGCAGGAGCACGTCCTGGCGGAGGCCACCACCCGCCTGGCCGCCCTCGCCCGCTGACCCCCGCGCCCGCGCACCCCGCCCGCGCACCCCGCCGCCCCCCGGCCACCGAGGGGGTCCCCCGCGGACGGGCGGGCACCTCCCGGACCGCCCCGGGTGATCGCACGGCACCCCCTCGGCAGGGGCACGGGCCGCGCACGCACCGTCCGCGCACGCCCGGGGCGCGCGGTCAGTGGGTGCTGGTCCAGCCGCCTCGGCGGTACGCCGGGGTGGCCAGGGCCAGGACGAGGAGGGCCGCCGCCGCGGCGCACGCCATGACCGTGGCCATCGCGACCGTGTCCTCGCCCAGGACGCCGACCAGCGGGCTGACCACGCCCGCCACGCCCGCCTGGAGCGCGCCGATGAAGGCCGCGGCCGTCCCGGCGCGCTCGCCGTGCCGGGACAGCGCGATCGCCGAGGCGTTGGGCGGCGTGAAGTTCACCAGCGACATGATGAGGAACAGCGACACGAGCAGCGCGGGCAGCCCGCCGGCACCGGTGAGCGCGAGCCCGAGCAGCACGAGCGTCAGGAGGAACGACACCGGCAGCACGGCCCGGACGATCTGGATCGGCGCGTACCGGCGCACCAGCGCGGCGTTCACCTGGGCCCCGGCGACGAGCCCCACGCCGTTCACGGCGAACACCAGCGCGAACTGCCCGGACGTCAGCCCGAAGCCCTCCCGCAGCACGAACGGCGACCCGACCACGTAGCTCATGAGCACGGCCTGCCCGAGTCCCGGCAGCACCGCGAGCGCCACGAAGTGCCGGTCCTTGACCAGCACCCCGTACCCGCGCCACGCCCCGCCGGTGGACGGCAGCCGCCGCCGGGCGGGCAGCGTCTCGGGCAGCCGCAGCAGCACGACCACCCACAGCGCCGCCCCGTAGAGGGCGAGCGCGACGAACACCCCGCGCCAGCCGAACTCCCCCGCGATCAGCCCGCCGACCGTGGGCGCGAACAGCGGGGCCACGCCGATGACGAGCATGAGCCGGGACAGCAGCCGCGAGGCGTCGGGCCCGACGAACCGGTCCCGGATCACCGCCATCGCCACGACGGACGCCGAGGCGTTGAAGAAGCCCTGCATCGTGCGCAGCGCGATGAGCGGGACGATCGCCGGCGCGATCGCGCAGAGCAGCGAGGTCACGACGTGCAGCGCGACGCCGGTCAGCACGGGCTTCCGCCGGCCGAACCGGTCGGACAGCGGGCCGATGACGAGCTGGCCGACGGCGCCGCCGATCAGCATCGACGTCATGGTGAGCTGCGCGGCGGCGGCGCTGGTGTGCAGGTCGCGCGCCACGTCGGGCAGCGACGGCAGGTAGATGTCGGTGGTGACCGCGGGCAGCGCGGTCATGACGCCCAGCAGCAGGACGTACTTCGCGTTCGGGCGGAACACGGGGTCCGGGCTGGCGGCGGCCGGTGCGACGGCGGGCGCCGCGCCGGGGGCGGGCGCAGGCGGGGGCGGGACGGGGTCGCCGGTGCTCATGTGGCCCCATCGTCCCACGGCGCCGCCGCGGTCGCGAATCGATTCGACCCCGCCGGTCAGGCGGTGCGGATGCGCACCGGGGCGAGCGCCCCGATCCCCTCCAGCTCCCGCTCGGGCAGCGCCTGGAGCACCAGGCCCGGGGTGTCGACGAGCAGCCGCGCGGTCGCCGGGTCGGTCAGCACCGTGCTCGGGTCGGCGATGTCGGTCAGGCGCGCGGCGACGTTCACCGACGGGCCGAACACGTCGCCGAACCGGGACAGCACCCGCCCCCACACCACGCCGACCCGCACGGGCGTGACGCCGCGGGCCCCCTCGGCGAGCCCGCCGGCGCCCTTCTCGCGCTCGACGTCGAGGTCCCCGCCGAGCACCCGGGCGAGCTCCAGCGCCACGCGCGCACCGGTCCGCACGTCGTCCGCGACGAACAGCACGGCGTCGCCGATCGTCTTGACCACCCGGCCGCCGCCCTGCGTGACGACGTCCCGCGCGATGGTCTCGAAGCGCTGCACGAAGTCCGACAGGTCGGTCGAGCCCAGGCCGGCGGTGCGCCGGGTGAACGACACCATGTCCGCGAACCCGACGGCGCGGGCCAGCGGCAGCGCGGCCGGGTCGCCGGCCCGGTCCTGCCCGGCGGCGAACTCGACGGCGTACCGGGCGGCGATCGCGGCCAGGTGCCGCCGGTAGGAGTGCAGGAGCTGCGCCTCGAGGACGGGCGCCAGGTCGGGCAGCTCGTCGAGGACCGCGCGCCGCGCGGCCGGGTCGTCCAGGCCGCGGCGGGTGGCCATGTCCTCGACCAGGGCCTCCACCTGCCACAGCGCGAGCCGGTCGCTGGTGTGCCCGAGCGCCCGGGTCAGCGAGATCATCGTGCGGCCGCCGACCCGCTCGTCCCGGAGCAGCGCGGCGGCGCTCCCCAGCGCCTCCGCGTCCCGGCAGGTGAACGCGACGTCGTCGGCGTCGGGGTGCGGCAGGCCCAGCGTCCGCCAGTAGAGCCGGACGAGCTCCAGGTCGACGCCCGTGCTGTCCGCGAGGTCGCGCAGCGACAGGGTCCGCGGGCCGCCGAGCAGCGCGGCGTCGAGCCGGGCGCCGGGGGCGTCGGCGGGGTCCGACGCGTTCCCGCCGTCCCCGTGCACCACGCCCTGCGTCCCGTCCGTCACACCGGTGACCCTAGTTCACCGGCGGGCCGCACGTGACGTACGTCACCGGCGAGCAGGCGCCGCTCCGCCCCGTCCGCGCCGCGCAGCACGAGGGCACCGTCCGCGTCGATCCGCACCGCCGTCCCGCGCGCCTCGGCGCCGTCCGGGAGCGTCGCCCGGACCGCCGACCCGAGCGTCCGGCACACCGCCGCGACGTCGGCGTCCAGCCCGGCGGCCGTCACGTCGCCGCCGTGCGCGCGCCAGCGCTCGAGCACCGCCAGGACCTCCCGCACCACGGCGACGAGCACGGCGGTCCGGTCCACGCCGGCCGCGCCCGCCGCGCCCGCCGCACGCAGCGACGTCGCGCTCGGCACCGGCAGCTCGGCCGCGGCCTGCCCGACGTTGACCCCGATCCCGAGCACCACCGCGTCGCCGGACGGGGCGACCTCCGCGAGGATCCCGGCGGCCTTGCGGTCGGTCCCCCACCCGGGCAGGTCCGCGCCGTCCGCGGCGGGCAGCAGCACGTCGTTCGGCCACTTGAGCGCCGCCGGCAGCCCCGAGACCGCCGACACGGCGCGCACCACGCCGAGCCCGGTCAGCAGCGGCAGCCAGCCCCACGCGGACCGCGGCACGCCGGGGCGCAGCACCAGCGAGAGGGTCACCGCCGCGCCGGGCGGGGTGGTCCACGTGTGCCCGCCGCGACCGCGGCCGGCGTCCTGGTGCTCCGCGGTGAGCAGGCCGCCGTCCGCCCACGCGGGGTCGGCGGCCAGCCGCGCGAGCGCCTCGGTGCTGGTCGACCCGGCGACGGGCAGCACCTCGCAGCGGCGCAGCGGCCCGGCCGGGGCCAGCAGCGCCGCCCGCACCTCGTCCGCCCGCAGGGGGGCCCGTCCGGAGTCCACCCGCCCATCCTCCCCCGCCGCCTCCACCGGGCGCTTGTCGCATCCGCACGACCCCGCGCGCCGGAGTCCGTGCGCGTCCGCACCCCCCGCGCCCCCGGCGCGGCCACTAGCCTTCCTCAGGTGACAGACACCTCTGCCTCGCACGCCCCCCGGACCCCGGACGCCCCCGCGGACGTCCCCCCGGGCGCCCCCGCCGGCACCGCCGCCAAGGTCGCCGACCTGGCCGACCGCCACCGCCGCGCCGTCACCGAGCCGGAGCAGGCGGCGGCCGAGAAGCAGCACGCGCGCGGCAAGCGCACCGCCCGCGAGCGCATCGAGGCCCTGCTGGACCCGGGCTCGTTCACCGAGCTCGACGCCTTCGTGCGGCACCGGTCCACGAACTTCGGCCTGGACCGCCGGCGCGTCCCGGGCGACGGCGTCGTCGTCGGGCACGGCACGGTCGACGGCCGCCCGGTCGCCGTGTACTCCCAGGACTTCACGGTGTTCGGCGGCAGCCTCGGCGAGGTGCACGGCCAGAAGATCACCAAGGTCATGGACCTCGCGCTGCGCACCGGGATGCCGCTGGTCGGCATCAGCGACGGCGGCGGCGCGCGCATCCAGGAGGGCGTCGCGGGCCTCACGCAGTTCGCGGAGATCTTCCGCCGCAACGTCGCCGCGTCCGGCGTGATCCCGCAGATCAGCCTGATCCTGGGCCCGTCCGCCGGCGGCGCGGTGTACTCCCCGGCGCTGACGGACTTCATCGTCATGGCCGACGGCACGTCGAACATGTTCATCACCGGCCCGGACGTCATCCGCGCCGTGACCGGCGAGGACGTCGGCTTCGAGGAGCTCGGCGGGGCCACGACGCACAACACGCGCTCCGGGGTCGCGCACTACCTGGCCTCCGACGAGGACGACGCGCTCGACTACGTGCGCTCCCTGCTGTCCTACCTGCCGCAGAACAACCTCACCGACCCGCCGGCCTACCCGCAGGAGGCGGACCTCGAGGTCACCGACGAGGACCGCGAGCTCGACGCGCTGGTCCCGGACTCGGACAACCAGCCGTACGACATGCGCACCGTCGTGGAGCACGTGCTGGACGACGGCGACCTGCTGGAGGTCCAGCCGCTGTTCGCGCGGAACGTCCTGGTCGGCTTCGGCCGGGTCGAGGGGCACGCGGTCGGGATCGTCGCGAACCAGCCGCTGACGATGGCGGGCACGCTCGACATCGACGCCGCCGAGAAGGCCGCCCGGTTCGTGCGCACCTGCGACGCGTTCGGGCTGCCGGTGCTGACGTTCGTGGACGTCCCGGGCTTCCTGCCGGGCACCGACCAGGAGTGGAACGGCATCATCCGCCGCGGGGCCAAGCTCATCTACGCCTACGCGGAGGCGACGGTCCCGCTGGTCACGGTCATCACCCGCAAGGCGTACGGTGGCGCGTACATCGTCATGGGGTCCAAGCAGCTCGGTGCGGACGTCAACCTGGCGTGGCCGACGGCGCAGATCGCGGTGATGGGCGCCGGCGGTGCGGTGAACATCCTGCAGCGCGGCGCCCTCAAGCAGGTCGCCGACGCCGGAGGGGACGTCGAGGCCGAGCGCGCCCGCCTGACCCGCGAGTACGAGGAGGCCATCGTGAACCCGTGGGACGCCGCCGACCGCGGCTACGTGGACGCGGTCATCGCGCCCGCCGAGACGCGCTCGCAGATCGTGCGCGCGCTGCGCGTGCTGCGGACCAAGCGCGCCGCGCTGCCGCCCAAGAAGCACGGGAACATCCCGCTGTGACCGGCGACCCGCTCCTGCCCGGCGGCCACGGGCCCGACGACCACGGCCACGCCCACGACCACGACGGCGGCGCGCACGGCCCCGAGCCGCTGCCCGGCGTCGACACGGGCGCGATGCACGGCGTGGTCGACGCGCTGACCGCCGCGCTGCACGAGTACGTCGAGACCGCCGCGGGCGTGCGCGCGGAGTTCGGCGCCGCCGAGGCGGACGAGGACCCGCGGGTGCTCGCGCTCGAGGCCCGCGTCTCCGGCCTGAACGCCCGGCTGTACGACCTGCTGCACGCGAGCCTCGGCATGCACTCCGAGCTCACCGGCATGACGTGGGAGGACGAGACCCGTCCCGCCGCCGAGCCGGCCGAGGAGGAGGACACCGACGAGTTCCACCTCGGGTTCGTCGTGAGCGTGCCCGCCGGCCCCGCCGACCAGTCGATCGACGCCGTCCTCGGCATCGTCGACAACGGCGGCGCGGAGATCGTCGAGCGGCTCCTGGAGAGCGGCTACACCGTCGAGGGCTGGGGCGCGTCCCGCGGGGCGCCGGTGACGTTCGACGACGACGGCGACGACCCGGAGGGCTCGTGACCGCGCCGCAGGGGCCGTCCGCGGCGCACGTGCAGGTCGTGCGCGGCACGCCGGACGACGTGGAGCTCGCCGCGCTCGTCGCCGGGCTGGTGGCCGCGGCCGGCGCCGGCGGGGACGAGCCGGACGGCGCGTGGTCCCCGCGGGACGCCTGGTCCGACCGCGCGCGCACCGTCCGGGGCACGCAGAGCACCTGGCGGACCGGCCCGGACGCCTGGCGCCGCAGCCTGCGCTGACCCGCCGGCCCGCGGCGGGGATCGGGACGAGCCGGCGGCCGCGGCGCGGGTAGGGTCGGCCGGGTGAGCACCGCACCCACCCCCGACAGCCGCGCACCGGAGCGTGCCGCGACCCCGATCGACGCCGTCGCCGACGCCTACGTCACGACGCTGGCGACCCTGAACCCGTTCGAGGCCACCGAGCTCGGCATCCCGGGTCACGACCACGAGGTCACCGACCTGTCCCCCGCCGGGCACGAGGCCCGCGCCGAGGCCGCCCGCGCCACGCTGCGCGCCCTGGACGGCCTGGCCCCCGCCGACGAGGTGGACGAGGTCACCCTCGCGGCCATGCGGGAGCGCCTGGGCCTCGACGTCGAGCTGCACGAGTCCGGCGAGGTCCTCGCCGACCTCAACGTCATCGCCTCACCCGTGCAGGGCCTGCGGGACGTCTTCGACATCATGTCGACCGACGGCCCGGACGCCTGGTCCGCGATCGCGCAGCGCCTCGCCGGCCTGCCCTCCGCGGGCGCCGGCTACGTCGAGTCCCTGCGCCTGGCGGCGTCGAAGGGCCGCGTCCCGGCCGTCCGGCAGGTGCGCGAGGCCCTGGCCCAGGCCGAGGAGCTCGCGGACCCGTCGACGTCCTTCTTCACCGGCTTCGTCACCGGCGCCGAGGCGAAGGCGGCCGTCGAGGCCGCGGGCGACGGGCTGCGCGCCGACCTCGAGCGCGGCGCGGAGGCCGCCCGGCAGACCTACGCCGAGCTCGTCACGTTCCTGCGCGACGAGCTCGCGCCGCAGGCGCCCGAGGCCGACGCCGCCGGGCGCGACCGGTACGCCCTGTGGTCCCGGTACTTCCTGGGCGCGGCGGTCGACCTCGACGAGACGTACCAGTGGGGGCTCGAGGAGCTCGACCGCGTCGTCGCCGAGCAGGAGCGGGTCGCCGCGGAGATCGCCGGCCCCGGCGCGACCGTCGAGCAGGCCGTCGCCGCCCTCGACGCCGACCCGTCCCGCCGCCTGGAGGGCACGGAGGCGCTGCGCGCGTGGATGCAGGAGACCTCGGACGCCGCGGTCGCCGCCCTGGACGGCGTGCACTTCAGCATCCCGGACCCGATCCGCACCCTGGAGTGCCGGATCGCACCGACGCAGAACGGCGGCATCTACTACACCGGCCCCTCGGACGACTTCAGCCGCCCGGGCCGCATGTGGTGGTCCGTGCCGCCGGAGGTCACGACCTTCAACACCTGGCGCGAGAAGACGACCGTCTACCACGAGGGCGTCCCCGGCCACCACCTGCAGATCGGCCAGGCCGTGTACCAGCGGGCGACCCTGAACTCCTGGCGCCGGCTCGCGTGCTGGGTGTCCGGGCACGGCGAGGGCTGGGCGCTGTACGCCGAGCGGCTCATGGCGGACCTCGGCTTCCTCGACGACCCGGGCGACCGGCTCGGCATGCTCGACGGGCAGCGGATGCGCGCCGCCCGCGTCGTGCTGGACCTGGGCGTGCACCTCGGCCTGCCGGCCCCCGAGCGCTGGGGCGGCGGCACCTGGGACGCCGACAAGGCCTGGGAGTTCCTGCGGGCCAACGTCAACATGCCCGAGCAGTTCGTCCGGTTCGAGCTGAACCGGTACCTCGGCTGGCCCGGGCAGGCGCCCGCCTACAAGATCGGGCAGCGCATCTGGGAGCAGGTGCGCGACGGCGCCGCGGCGTCCGCACAGGCCCGCGGCGAGGCGTTCGACCTGCGCGAGTTCCACGCCCGCGCGCTCGGCATGGGCGCGCTGCCGCTCGACGTGCTGCGGGGCGCGCTGTCCTGAGACCGCGCCGCACCACGCACGACGGCCCCGGTCCCTCGCGAGAGGGTCCGGGGCCGTCGTCGTGCGCGGCGGGGTGCGCCGCCGCGTCAGGCGAGCAGCGAGGGCCCGTACTTGAGGACCACCATCGCGGCGAACGCCACGAGCCACGCGGCCGTGACGTACCAGTCGGTGCCGGCGGCCACGAAGTCGCGGGCCCACTGCCCGGCGCGGCCCGGCAGGCGCAGGTGCCCGTCGCGGACGTTCCACCGGGTCAGCCCGGCCCACACGAGCGTCGTGGTCACCGTGATGAGCAGGCACCAGGGGCACAGCACCCGGATGACGAAGTACGACTCCAGGAACAACCAGTACGCGAACAGCAGGGCGATCGTGTACAGCGCCTGGGTGCCGAGCATGAACCAGCGGGGGAACCGCACGCCGCCGATCGCCGCGACCGAGATCGTGATGACCACGCACTCGAAGGCGATCCCCAGGAACGCGTTCGGGAACCCGAGCAGCTGCGCCTGCCACGTGCTCGCGACCGTCGAGCACGAGATGACCGAGGACAGGTCGCAGCCGAACGAGGCGTCCGGGTCCGCGGCGAGGTGCCACGCCTCGATCGACAGCACGAACGAGGTGTAGAGCCCGAGGACCCCGGACACGACCATCTCGATCGCCGTGCGCCGGCGCCACGCGCGCCGGGGCGGCGAGTCCGGGTCGGGGTCGACGGGGTCGGTCAGGTCGGTGGGCGTGGGCGCGACCGCGGCACCCTGCAGCTCCGTCACGCTGGTCATCGTGCCACCCTCCCCTGGACGTTCCCGGGACATCATCGGCATCCGGGGGGTGTGGCCACAGGGACGTACGTCCCCGGGGCGGCGAGCGGCGGACGTCCCCGTAGGCTCGCTGCCGTGACCTCCCTCGTGCTGGCCTCCGCGTCCCCCGCCCGGCTCGCGACCCTGCGGTCCGCCGGCATCGAGCCCCTCGTCGCGGTGTCCGCCGTCGACGAGCCGGCCGTCCTGGCCGCCGCGGGGGACGTCCCGCCGGCGGAGGCCGTGCTGCTGCTCGCGCGGGCGAAGGCCCGCGACGTGGCGCCGGCGCACCCGGGCGCGCTGGTGCTGGGCTGCGACTCGATGCTGGAACTCGACGGCGCGGTGCTGGGCAAGCCCGCCGACGCCGCGGACGCCGCGGACCGGTGGCGCGCCATGCGCGGGCGCGCGGGCCGGCTGCACACCGGGCACTGCCTGGTGGACGGCCGCGGCGGGCCGGCCGCCCCGGGCGAGGTCGGCGCCACGTCCACCACGGTGGTGCACTTCGCCGACCTCACCGACGAGGAGATCGCGGCGTACGTCGCCACGGGCGAGCCCCTGTGGGTCGCGGGCGCGTTCACGATCGACGGCCTGGGCGGCCCGTACGTCGAGCGCGTCGAGGGCGACCACCACGGCGTCGTCGGCCTGAGCCTGCCCCTGCTCCGCACCCTCCTCGCGCGGCGCGGCACCCCGATCCACACCCTCTGGGCCTGACCGCACGCACCGTCCGCGCACCCTCCGCGCGCCCGGGGCACCCCGCGCGCATCCGCGGCGCCTCGCGGCGCACCCCCTCGGCACCCGGCATGCCCCCTCGGCTCGCCGACCTCGTCGGCGGACCGTGCTCGGGTCCGGCGCAGGCGCCCCTCGGGGCACCGTCGGCGAGGTCGCGCGTTTGTCCCGTCCGGACAAGGCCGTCCGGGGCAGGCGGGCCGTCCGACGCCAGGGCGTTGCCGGAACCTCCAAGCCGCGAGCACGCCAGGTGGGCGGTTCCGCAATCTTGGCGGCGCGCCTCCCCGCGAGCGTGATCGCCGCCGCCCCTCGCGTTACCGTGAGCCGTGCCCCGCATCTCGAAGGTCCTCGTCGCGAACCGCGGCGAGATCGCCGTCCGCATCGCCCGCGCCTGCCGCGACGCCGGCATCGGCTCCGTCGCCGTCTACGCGGACCCCGACCGCGAGGCGCTGCACGTGCGCGTCGCGGACGAGGCGTACGCCCTGGACGGAGCCCGGGCGGCCGAGACCTACCTCGACGTCGCGAAGCTGCTCGACGTGGCCCGCCGGTCCGGCGCGGACGCCGTGCACCCCGGATACGGGTTCCTGTCGGAGAACGCCGAGTTCGCCCAGGCGGTCATCGACGCCGGCCTGACGTGGGTCGGGCCGCCGCCGTCGGCGATCCGCGAGCTCGGCGACAAGGTCAGCGCCCGGCACATCGCTCAGCGCGCCGGCGCCCCGCTGGTGGCCGGCACCCCGGACCCGGTGTCCGGCGCGGCGGAGGTGCACGCGTTCGTCGCCGAGCACGGCCTGCCGGTGGCGATCAAGGCGGCGTTCGGCGGCGGCGGCCGCGGGCTCAAGGTCGCCCGCACCGAGGACGAGATCGACGAGCTGTACGACTCCGCGGTCCGCGAGGCGACGGCGGCGTTCGGCCGGGGCGAGTGCTTCGTCGAGCGGTACCTGGACCGCCCGCGGCACGTGGAGACGCAGTGCCTCGCGGACTCCCGCGGCACGGTCGTCGTCGTGTCCACCCGCGACTGCTCCCTGCAGCGCCGGCACCAGAAGCTGGTCGAGGAGGCCCCGGCGCCGTTCCTCACCGACGCGCAGCGCGCGCAGCTCGTCGACGCGTCGGTCGCCATCCTCCAGGAGGCCGGCTACGTCGGCGCGGGCACCTGCGAGTTCCTGGTCGCCGCCGACGGGACCATCTCGTTCCTCGAGGTGAACACCCGGCTCCAGGTGGAGCACCCGGTCTCCGAGGAGATCAGCGGCATCGACCTGGTGCGCGAGCAGCTCCGCATCGCGGCGGGCGAGCCGCTGGGCTACGACCACGTCGAGACCCGCGGGCACTCCTTCGAGTTCCGCCTGAACGGCGAGGACCCGGCCGCCGGGTTCCTGCCCGCCCCCGGCCGCATCACGACGCTGCGCTTCCCGGCAGGCCCGGGCGTCCGCGTGGACTCCGGCGTGGTCGAGGGCGACACGGTGTCCGGCGCGTTCGACTCGATGATCGCGAAGCTCGTCGTCACCGGCGCGACCCGGCAGCAGGCCGCCGAGCGCGCCCGCCGCGCGCTGGCCGAGCTCGAGATCGCCGGCATCCCGACCGTCGTGCCGTTCCACCGCGCGGTGATGGCCGAGCCGGCGTTCGTGCCGGCCGACCCGCAGCAGCCGTTCGCGGTGCACACCCGCTGGATCGAGACGGAGTTCGCGGACCGGCTCCCGGCCCTGACCGGCGCCCCCGCCGTCACCGCGCCGAGCGCCGACGAGGACGACGTGCCCACCGAGCTCGAGCGCGTCGTCGTCGAGGTCGGCGGCAAGCGCCTGGAGGTCGTGCTGCCCGCCGCCCTCGCGCTCCGCGCCGGCCGCGGCGGCCGCACCCCGGCAGGCCCCCGGCGCGCGGCGCCGCGCCGCTCCGGCACCCGGACGGTCGCCGCGTCGGGGAACACCCTGACCTCCCCCATGCAGGGCACCATCGTCAAGGTGGCCGTCGGCGAGGGCGACCGGGTGGCCGAGGGCGATCTCGTCGTCGTGCTCGAGGCCATGAAGATGGAGCAGCCGCTGGTCGCGCACCGCGCGGGCACCGTGGCGTCGCTGTCCGCGGGCGTCGGCGGCATGGTCGCCGCCGGGTCCGCGATCTGCGAGATCGTCGACTGAGGGCGCGCGGATGACGGTCGGCCGCCCGCGGCACCCCGGCGACGGCTGGGTGGAGTGCCGCTGCGGGCGGCGGCACTGGGGGCTGTCGGGCGCGGCCGGTCTGCTGCTGGCGCGCCCCGCGGACGGCGCCGGCGCCGCGGCCGTCGTGCTGCAGCACCGCGCCCCGTGGAGCGACCAGGGCGGCACCTGGGGGCTGCCCGGCGGTGCCCGGCACACCGGGGAGGACGCGCGGTCGGCGGCGCTGCGCGAGGCGGCGGAGGAGGCCGGCATCGACGCGGCGTCGGTCCGCGTCGTCGGGGAGCACGTGCTGGACCACGAGGACTGGTCGTACACGACGGTCGTCGCGGTGGCCGACGGGCCGGTCGACGCCCGGCCGACCGACGACGAGAGCCTGGCGATCGCCTGGGTCGCGCTGGACGACGTGCCGGCGCTGCCGCTGCTGCCCGCGTTCGCCGACGCGTGGCCGGCCCTGCGCGCGGGCCTGCCGGCCGAGGTCGAGCGCCCCGCCTGACCTGCGGCACGGCCCGCGAACCCGGGGCTGTGGACCACCACCCGGACGCGCCGTCCCCGGCGGTAGGTTGGCCGGATGACCGTCCCGTCGCCCGCGCGCCCCGCCACGCCCGCCTCCGGGAGCCCGCTGCCGCCCGACGCCGGGACGGCGACCCGGGTGTCGCTGCTCGCCCTGGTGGCGGTGCTGACGACCGACGTGGTGCGCGCGTCCGGCCCGGTGCTCGACCGCGCGTTCACGGTCGGCACGCTCACCGTGGCCCTCACCGCGCTGGTCACGTTCGCCGGCGCCGGCCTCGTCGCCGCGGTCGCGCTGCTGGCCACCGGACGGCGCGGCACCGGCACCGCCTCCGGGCGCACCGTGCTGGCGGCGGTCGTCGCCACCGGCGTCCTCCGGCTCGTGACCCAGGCCGTGCACGACGAGGCCCGGTTCGTCGCGGGGCTGGTCACCGCGGCCCTCGCGGTCGCGACGCTCGTGCTCACCGCGACCCTCGTCGCCGGGCGCCCCGGCGGCGGCCGGCAGGCGGCGCTCGGCCTCACGCTCGGCTCCGGCCTGTCGGCCGCGCTGCAGCTCGCGCTCGGCACGTGGGACCCGCTGTGGCGCGGGGGCGTCGCCGGGACGGTCGTCGCGGTGCTGCTCGTGGCGCTGCCGGTCGCGCTCGCCGTCGTCGCCCGCGCGGAGGGCGCCACCGGCCGGCCGCGCCGCACCTGGGTGCTCGGCCCCGCGCTGGCGCTCGTGCTCATGGTGCTCGCGAACCCGGCGTTCGCCGCGTCGCAGTCGGGGCTGCCGCTCATGGTCGCCGGCACCGCGAGCGTGCTCGCGTCCGCGCTGACCGTCTGGGTGCTGCTGGTCCCGCGGGTCCTCGTCCCCGCGGTCCGGGTGTGGGCCGCCGTGCTGCTGCCCGTGGCCGTGGCGGTCGGCCTGCTCGTGACCGGGGTCGCGTCGCTCGTCGCGATCGTCGCCGCGGAGGCCGCCGCCGGGGTCGTGCTCGCGGCCGCGCTGAGCACCCGACGCCCCGCGCCCCCGGGGATCCCGCGCACGGCGCTCGCGACCGGGGGCGTCGGCCTCGGGCTCGTGGCCGTGCTGCTCGTGTACCTGCTCGACTACGACGTCCCGCTGCCGGTCGACAACGCCTGGGTCGTGGTGCTCGCGGCCGCGCTGCTCGCCGTGGGCGGGCTGCGCTGGCGGACCCCGAGCGCGCCGGTCGCGCCGCGGGAGCCGGCGCCGCCGCTGCGCGCGAACGCCCTGCGGTTCCTCGTGCTGCCGTCGGTGGCGCTGCTGCTGGTGGGCTGGTGGGCCTCCGCCGCGGGGCCGGCGACCGCCACCACGGACCGGGCAGGCGACGCGCTCGTGGTCCTCGACTGGAACCTGCACTACGGCGTCGCCGCGGACACGGCCGTGGACCTCGAGCAGATCGCCCGGACGATCGAGTCCTCGGCGCCCGACGTCGTCCTGCTGCAGGAGGTCGCGCGCGGCTGGGTGCTGGGCGGCGGCACGGACATGGCCACCTGGCTCGGTCACCGGCTCGGCATGGAGGTGGCGTTCGCCCCCGCCGCGGACCGGCAGTTCGGCAACGCGATCCTGTCCCGGACGCCGCTGCGGGACGTCGAGGTGATCCACCTGCCGTACGGCGCGGGCCCGCAGAGCCGGTCCGCGCTCACCGCGGTCGTCGACGGGCCGGACGGCGGGCCCGTGCGGGTCACGTCCGTGCACCTGCAGCACCGCGACGACAACACGACCACCCGCCTGCACCAGCTCGCGGCGCTGGACGCGGCCCTGCCGGACGACGGGCCGTCCGTGCTCGGCGGGGACCTCAACGCCGAGCCGGGCTCCCCCGAGCTCGAGGCCGTGGACGCCGCCGGCTGGACCAGCGCGCTCGACACCGCGGGCGACCCGGCCGCCCTCACGCACCCGAGTGACGACCCGGAGGTGCGCATCGACTGGCTGCTCGGGCGCGGCGTGACGTTCGCGGACGCCCACGTGGGCACCGACGACTCCTCCGACCACCTGCCCGTCGTCACGCTGGTGCGCGCCGGGGGCTGACCGTCACTCGGTGTGGTGCAGCACCCGGGCGACCTCGGCGATGCTGCCCGACAGCGACGGGTACACCGTGAACGCGCTCGCCACGTCGTCGACCGTCAGGCCGTGCGCCACGGCCAGCGTGATCGGGAAGATCAGCTCGGACGCCCGCGGCGCCACCACCACCCCGCCGAGCACCGTGCCCGCCGTGGAGTGCGCGAACAGCTTGACGAAGCCGTCCCGGACGCCGAGCATCTTCGCCCGCGGGTTCCGGGCCAGCGGCAGCGTGTGGGTGACGAAGTGCGCGTCCCGCTCGACCAGCGCGCGCTCGCTGAGGCCCACGGTGGCGATCTCCGGGGCGGTGAAGATGTTCGCCGCGACCCCGCGCACCTTCAGCGGCGCGACCGCGTCGCCCAGTGCGTGCGACATCGCGATCCGGCCCTGCATCGCCGCGACGGACGCCAGCGGCAGCACCCCGGTGACGTCGCCCGCCGCGTAGACGCCGCGCGCCGAGGTCCGGGACACCTTGTCCACCTCGATGTGCCCCGACGGCGTCGTCCGCACCCCCGCCTCCGCGAGCCCGAGGTCCGCCGTGCTGGGGATCGACCCGACGGCGAGCAGCACGTGCGAGCCGGTGATCTCCCGGCCGTCCGCCAGGGTCACCACGACCCCGTCGTCCGTGCGGCGGGCCGCCGTCGCCCGGGCCTGCCCGACCACCTCCATGCCGCGCGCCCGGAACACCTCCTCCAGCATCGTCGCGGCGTCGGCGTCCTCCCCCGGCAGCACCCGGTCGCGGCTGGACACGAGCACGACCTGCGACCCGAGGGACACGTAGGCCCCCGCGAACTCCGCGCCCGTGACGCCCGAGCCGACCACGACGAGCCGCTCCGGGAGCTCCGCCAGGTGGTAGAGCTGCGTCCAGGTGAGGATCCGCTCGCCGTCCGGGCGGGCGTCCGGCAGCGTGCGGGGCGTCGCGCCGGTGGCCAGCAGCACCACGTCGGCGTCGAGCACCCGCTCGCCGTCGTCCCCGGTGACGACCACGCGCTCCGGCCCGTCGAGCCGGCCGTGCCCGATGACGACGCGGACGCCCTCCCGCTCGAGGCGGGTGCGGATGTCCTGCGACTGGGCCTGGGCCAGGTCCCGCACACGGGCGTTGACCGCGGCCATGTCCACGCTGTGCCGCCGGCGCCGGCCCGGGTCCCCGTCGGCGGACGGCGCCGCGTCGTCGGCCGGGGACGCGGGGATGTCCAGGCGGATGCCGAGGTCCGGGGCGCGCTCGGCGATCGTCATCCACTCCGCCGTCGCGATGAGCGTCTTGGACGGCACCACGTCCGTCAGCACGGCGGAGCCGCCGAGGCCCGCCCGCTCCACGACGGTGACGTCCGCGCCGAGCCGCCGGGCCACGAGCGCGGCCTCGTACCCGCCGGGGCCGCCGCCGACGACCACGACGCGCGGCGCGGGGCGGGCGTCGGCGCCCGGGGTCGGCGTCGGCTCCGGCCGGGTCGCGGGGGCCTCGGTCGCGGCGGGGTCGGCGGGCGCGGGCGTGGGGGTCGTCGGCGTCACGCCGCCATCTTCACCCCTGCGGGCCCGCGGCGCGCGCGCCGCACCGTGCGGGACCCGGGAGCGGTCGGTGCCCGCGGGAGTGCGCGACCGCCGACGTGAGTGCGTCCGCGCGAGCACACCCTCGCCCGCGCGGACGCACCCTCGCCCCGAGCACCCCGCCCGTGACCAGCAGGCGGACGGGCCGTCTCGGCGCGGAGCGCGGCACGCCGCGGGACCGTACCCGCCGGTAGGCTCGGCGGGTGCGTCCGGCCGTGCCCGGGGGCGCCAGACCACCCGCCGCAGCCGCCCCGCAGGAGGAGCACCCGCATGGCCGACGACGCCCGCCTCGACGACCCCACCACCGACCCGCTGGCCGTCGCCGCCGACGCCGCCGCGTTCCTCGCGCAGGCGACCGGGGTGGAGAAGCACGACGTCGCGCTGGTCCTCGGCTCCGGCTGGGGCGGCGCCGCCGACCTGCTGGGCGAGACCGTCGCGGAGATCCCCGCGCCCGAGGTCCCCGGCTTCGCGGCCCCGGCGGTGGTCGGCCACGTCGGCACCATCCGCTCCATCCGGATCGCGGCGACCGGCAAGCACGCGCTCGTCCTCGGCTCGCGCACCCACCTGTACGAGGGCAAGGGGGTGCGCCGCGTCGTGCACGGCGTCCGGACCGCCGCCGCCGCGGGGTGCTCGACGATCGTGCTGACCAACGGCTGCGGCGGCCTGGACCCGTCCTGGGGCCCCGGCACCCCGGTCCTCATCAAGGACCACATCAACCTCACGACGGTGTCTCCGCTCGAGGGCGCGACGTTCGTCGACCTGACCGACCTGTACGCCTCCCGGCTGCGCGACGTCGCGCACCAGGTGGACCCGAGCCTGGACGAGGGCGTGTACGTGCAGTTCCGCGGGCCGCACTACGAGACCCCGGCCGAGGTCGCGATGGCTGGCGTCATCGGCGGCAGCCTGGTCGGCATGTCCACGACCATCGAGGCCATCGCCGCCCGGCACGTCGGCATGGAGGTGCTCGGCATCTCGCTGGTGACCAACCTCGCGGCGGGCGTCGGCGACGAGCCGCTGTCGCACGAGGAGGTCCTCGAGGCCGGCCGCGCGGCCGGCCCGCGGATCAGCCGCCTGCTGGCGGACATCGTCGGCCGCATCTGACGCGCGCCGAGCACGAGAACAGGACGAGGGAGCAGACCCGGATGAGCGAGCAGCAGGCCGCCGAGACCCGGACCGGCGGCAGGCCGGCGCTGGCCGAGCAGGTGCGCACGTGGATCGCGGACGACCCGGACCCGACGACGGCCGCCGAGCTGTCGGCGCTGCTGGAGCGCGCCGAGGCCGACCTGCCCGACGCCGGCGACACCGTCACCCCCGAGCAGCGGCAGGCCGTCCTCGACGTGCAGGAGGCGCGCGACGACCTCGCCGACCGGTTCCAGGGGCTGCTGCAGTTCGGCACCGCCGGGCTGCGCGGCGCGATCGGCGGCGGCCCGCACCGGATGAACCGCGCGGTCGTCATCCGGGCCGCGTCGGGGCTCGGCGCGTACCTGCTCGGCGAGCTCGAGGGCGTCGACCCGGCCCCGCACGTCGTCGTGGGCCACGACGCCCGGCACGGCTCCGCGGACTTCGCCCGGGACACCGCCGCGGTGCTGACGGCCGTCGGCATCCGGGTCACGATGCTCCCGCCGCAGCTGCCCACCCCGGTGCTCGCCTTCGCGGTGCGGCACCTCGACGCCGACGCGGGCGTCATGGTCACGGCCAGCCACAACCCGCCGCAGGACAACGGCTACAAGGTGTACCTCGGCGGCCGGGTGGTCACCGACTCCGGCCAGGGCGCGCAGATCGTCCCGCCGATGGACGGGCACATCGCCGCCGAGATCGGCCACGTGCCCTCGGTCGCCGCCGTGCCGCGCGCCGCGGACGGCTGGGCCACGGCGGGCCCGGAGGTCGAGGACGCCTACGTCGCGCGGGTGCTGGGCCTCGCGGACGACTCCGCGGAGGCGCTCGCGGCCGCCGCGAACCTGCGCATCGTGCTCACCCCGATGCACGGCGTCGGCGGCGCGACCGCCCGCCGGGTGCTGGCCGCGGCCGGGTTCACCGACGTGCACGTCGTCGCCGAGCAGGCGGAGCCGGACCCCGACTTCCCGACGGTCGCGTTCCCGAACCCCGAGGAGCCCGGCGCGATCGACCTGGCCGTCGCGCTCGCCGCGCAGGTCGGGGCCGACCTCGTCATCGCGCTCGACCCGGACGCCGACCGCTGCGGCGCCGCCGTCGTGGACCCCCGCGCCCGCACGCACGGCGGCCCCGGCGCCGCCGCGTCGGACGGCTGGCGGATGCTGCACGGCGACGAGACCGGCGCCCTGCTCGGCAGCGTCGCCGCGGAGCGGTTCGGCACGCCCGGGACCGCCCCCGCGGACGACTCCCCCGTGCTCGCGAACTCCATCGTGTCGTCCCGGCTGCTCAGCCGGATCGCCGCGCACGCCGGCCTGCGGCACGCGCAGACGCTCACCGGGTTCAAGTGGATCTCCCGGGTCGACGGCCTCGTGTTCGGCTACGAGGAGGCCCTCGGCTACTGCGTCGACCCCGCGCACGTCCGCGACAAGGACGGCATCTCGGCGGCGCTGACCCTCGCGGGCCTGGCCGCCCGGCTCAAGGTCGCCGGCCGCACCCCGGTCGACGTGCTCGACGACCTGGCCCGCCGGCACGGCCTGCACCTCACGGACCAGCTCTCGGCGCGGTTCACCGACCTGTCGCAGATCCCGGAGACGATGCAGCGCCTGCGGGAGCACCCGCCGGTGCTGCTCGCCGGGTCGCCCGTCATGTCGGTCGTCGACCTGGCCGCCGGCTCCGACGCCGACCGCGGCGGCCTCCCGCCGACCGACGGCATCCGGCTGCTGTCCCAGGACGACACCCGGGTCATCGTGCGGCCGTCCGGCACCGAGCCGAAGGTGAAGTGCTACCTCGAGGTCGTCGTGCCGGTCGAGGAGCACGCGTCCGCGGAGACCGTGGGCGCCGCGCGGGCTGCCGCCCGGGACCGGCTGGACCGGGTGCGCGCGGACGTCGCGGCGGCGCTCGGGATCTAAGGCCTCGGCGGCTCGTACTGGCGCACTACGGCAGATCTGCCGTAAGATTCTCCGCATCAGCCGCCTGACCGAAACCCGAGGTCGAGCCCATGCGCACCGACACGCGCGACATCGTCAGCGTCTCCGACGCCGCCAAGAACTTCAGCCGCTACACCTCGGAGGTGTCCGAGGGCCGCAGCATCGTCATCGTGCGGAACAACGAGCCGACCGCCGCGCTCGTCCCGCTCGACCGCATGGACCGCATCGACCGGATCGACGAGCTGGAGGAGGACCTGCTGCTCTGGGGCCTGGCCCTCGCGCGCACCGTCACCGACTCCGGTGAGCGGCACGAGCTCGCCGACGTCGCCGCCGAGTTCGGCGTGGACCTCGACGAGGACGAGTAGGAGTCCGCGCGGTGGCCCGGGTCGTCCTCACCGACGAGGCGAAGGAGGACCTCCGCGACCTCGACGGTTCGGCCCGTCGCCTGGTGCTGCGTGCTCTGCGCAAGCTGGAGGACTCCCCGGAGTCGCGTGGGGCCCCGCTCGGGAGCCGGCGGACCGGCAACCTCACGGGGTTCCGCAAGCTCGTCGTGGGCGACCGGCAGTACCGCGTCGTCTACCGCGTCGAGGAGGACGGCACCGTCTGCGTCATCTGGGTCATCGGCTCGCGGGTGGACGAGGAGTGCTACCGGCTCGCCATGGCCCGGCTCCAGACCCACGCCACCAGCGACCTCGCGCGCGAGATGACGTCGGCGCTCAGCGCCCTCTGGGAGGGCGGACGCCGCTGACCGCCGCAGACCCGGCCCGGCCCCCGCCGCTGCGGGTGCCGGGCCGTCGCGCATGCTCCGGAGGCGGGTCTCAGTACCCGCCGTCCGCCTCGAACCCGCCGAGCACGGCCGCGGTCCCGGACAGCCCGAGCCGGGTCGCGCCGGCCTCGATCATCGCGAGCGCGTCGGCCGTCGTCCGGATGCCGCCCGACGCCTTGACGCCGAGGCGTCCGCCGACGGTCGCGGCCATGACCTCCACGGCGTGCACGGACGCGCCGCCCGCCGGGTGGAAGCCGGTGGAGGTCTTGACGAAGTCGGCGCCCGCGGCCTCGGCGGCGCGGCACACCTCGACGATCTCGTGGTCGCTCAGCGCGGCGGACTCGATGATGACCTTGAGCACGGTCGGCGCGGGCGCGGCGACGCGCACGGCGGCGATGTCGGCCTGCACGTCGGCGAACCGGCCCTCCTTGGCGGCGCCGACGTCGATGACCATGTCGACCTCGTCCGCGCCGTCCGCGACGGACCGGGCGGCCTCGGCGGCCTTGACGTCGCTGTGGTGCTTGCCGGACGGGAAGCCGCACACCGTGGCGACCTTGAGGCCGCGGGCGTCCAGCGGCAGGAACGACGGCGAGACGCACACGGAGTAGACGCCCAGCTCGGCGCCCTCCGCGATCAGCGCCTCGACGTCGGCCCGGGTGGCCTCCGGCTTCAGCAGCGTGTGGTCGACGAACTTCGCCAGTCCTGCGGCGTCCAACGAGGCGCTCATGCGCGGTGCCTTCCTGGTGCGGTGGGTGCGTGGCCGGGCAGGATCACCCGGTCGATGAGGTCGGTGCGCTCGTCCTCGTGCAGGAACGCGTGGCGCGCGGCGGTCACGGTGACCGTCCGCAGGTCGTCGGGCGTCCAGCCGGCCTCGGTGACGAGCAGGTGCAGCTCCCGGCTCAGGCCGGTGCGGGACTGCAGGCGGTTGTCGGTGTTGACGGTCACCGCGAAGCCGAGCCGCAGCAGCGCGGTGACGGGGTGCGCGGCGATCGACGGGGCGCCGCCGGTCTGCACGTTGGACGTCGGGCAGACCTCGAGCGCGATCCGCCGGTCCCGGACCCAGTGCGCGAGCCGGCCGAGCCGGTGCGTCCCGTCCGGGGAGGTCGTGACGTCGTCCATGACGCGGATGCCGTGGCCCAGGCGCAGGGCCCCGACGTCGACGGCGTCGTCCAGCGAGTCGCGGCCCGCGGCCTCGCCGGCGTGCACGGTCACCGGGAACCGGGCCTTGCGCAGCTGCGCGAACGCCGCGGCCATCGCCGTGGCGGGGAACCCGGACTCCGGGCCGGCGACGTCGAAGCCGACCACCCCCCGGTCCCGGTTGGCCAGCGCCAGGGCGGCGACCTCGTCGGCGCGGTCCGAGTCCCGCATGGCGCACAGGAGCAGCGCGGTCCGGATCGTCCGGCCGCCCGCGGCGGCCTCCGCCTCGCCCTCGGCCAGCCCCTCCCGGACGGCGTCCACGGCCTGCTGGAGCGACAGCCCGCGCGCCTGGTGCAGCTCGGGCGCGAACCGCTCCTCGGCGTAGACGACGCCGTCCGCGGCGAGGTCGAGCACGGCCTCGCGGGCCACCCGGCGCAGCGCGTCGGCGGTCTGCATGACCCCGGCGGTGTGCACGAACGTCTCCAGGTACGCCTCGAGGCTGCCGGAGTCGGCGCGCTCGGCGAACCAGGCGGCCAGCGCCTCGGGGTCGGTCGTCGGGAGCTCGTGGCCGGCCTCGGCGGCGAGGTCCACGACGGTCGCCGGGCGCACGCCGCCGTCGAGGTGGTCGTGCAGGAGGACCTTCGGCAGCGCGACGATCTGCTCGAAGGTCACGGTCATGCGCCCACCGTACTGGGCCGTAGCCCCGGCCGTCGCATCCCGCGGCGGGGGCGGCTGCGGGCCGGGTGCCGGGTCAGGCGGGGTACTCCTCGGTCTCGTCCTCGGGCACCGGCGTGGCCTGCTCGGCGACGTCCCCCGGGTCGGCCTCCCCCGCGAGGTCCGGCCGCGGTTCGTCCGGGGTGTACGCGCCGTCGCGCGCGTCCCGGTCGTCGTCGGGCTCGACCTCGGGCAGGTCGGTCAGCGCGGGCTCGACCAGCCCGGCGTCCCGCCAGGTCCGGTCTCCGGGCACGGTGCTCATGGCGCCTCCTGACGTCAGCTGCGGTACCCCTCCATCGTGGCCCCGCCGCGCGCGACCCGCCAGGGCACCCGGGCCGTCAGCGCCGCGGGACGGGCAGGAGCGCCCAGGTCAGGTGCGTCCAGTGCCCCAGCGCGGCCACGGGGCCGTCCGGGTGCCGCAGCGTCTCCCGCGAGACGCCGAGCACCGCGCCCGCGCCCGGCTCGTACACCCGGTACCCGCCGTCCGACCGGCCGACCGCGAGCACGACGTGCCGGGGCACCGCCGCGGCGAGCCCGCCGCCGGTGTCGCCGCCGGAGTACAGCGGCACGGGGACGCCGCGGTCCAGGGCGTCGTCCACGCGCGCCAGCAGGTCGTCCACCTCTGCGGTGCGGGTGTCGTCCACCAGCACCGACCGGTACGCGACGCCGGGGAACCGCGCGAGCCGCGCCGCGCCCCACGGCGGCGTGCCGAGCGCCCGCGGCCACGGCAGCAGCCCGGCGAGGGCCCGGGCGGTGCTGCGCCGGTGCAGGGCGGCCTGCAGCAGACCCCAGCGGGCGGCCGCCGCCTCGTCCGCCGTCGCGGCGGCGTGCGCGGCCCGGCCGTCCGGGGTGCGGAACCACCCGGGGGCGTCCGGGTCCTCGGGGTGCCACGGGTCGGGCAGGTCCAGGCCGTCGAGCTCCGGCGGGCGGCTGCCGTCGGCCAGGTCCCCGGTGACCAGCCAGTACGCGAGGCGCGGGTCCCCCGCCGCGGCGAGCAGGCCCAGGACGGCCGCGCCGCAGGTCGTGCCGTCCACCTGCCGGGCGGCGGCGGTGCCCCACCGGACCGGATGACCGGCGGGGACGTCCAGGGGCCGCACGACCTGCCGGCGGCGGCGGGGGTCGAGGCCGTCGAGCAGGGCCTCGGGCAGCGCCGCCGCGGGGCGGGCCGCCACGGACCGCGGACCCGTCCCGGCCGGGGCCGGGGCCGGTGCCGGGGTCGGGGTCGGGGCCGGGGGCACGGACCGCCCCAGCACGCTCCGCAGCACGGTCGTCAGCTGCCGTCCGCTCGCCATGCCACCCGCCCTTCCCTCCGTGGATGCCGCCTCGCCCCGGTCGTCCCCGGGCGCCGAGAGTGCAGTAGATGCTGCCTCGCGGCGCCCGAGGGCGACAACTACGGCACTCTCGGCGGGTGGTCGGCGGGCGGGTGGTCGGCGGGCGGGTGGTCGGCGGGCGGGTGGTCGGCGGGCGGGCGGCCGGCGGGTGGTCGCGGCCGTCAGACCGCGGCGATCCGGTCCAGCACCAGCGGCGTCGGCGCGTACGCCGCCCCGGCCTCGACCGTCACGGCCCCGGCCAGCGCGTCCCGCGCCCGCCCGAACCGCTCCGGGGTGTCCGTGTGCAGGGTCAGCAGCGGCTGCCCGGCGCTGACGGTGTCGCCCGGCTTCGCGTGGATCTCCACGCCCGCCCCGGCCTGCACCGGGTCCTCCTTGCGCGCGCGCCCGGCGCCGAGCCGCCACGCGGCGATGCCCACCGCGTACGCGTCCAGCCCGGTCAGCACGCCGGAGGTCTCCGCGACGACCTGCTCGGTGTGCGCGGCGACCGGCAGCGGGGCGTCGGGGTCGCCGCCCTGCGCCTGGATCATCCGCCGCCACGCGTCCATCGCCCGGCCGTCGGCGAGCGCGGCCCGCACGTCCTCGTCGGGGCGGCCGGCGGCCGCGAGCATCTCCTGCGCGAGCGCGACCGTGAGCTCCACGACGTCGGACGGCCCGCCGCCGGCGAGCACCTCGACCGACTCCCGGACCTCGAGCGCGTTGCCCGCGGTGAGGCCGAGCGGGGTCGACATGTCGGTCAGCAGGGCGACCGTGCGGACGCCGGCGTCGGTGCCGAGGTCGACCATCGTGCGGGCGAGCTCGCGTGCCCGGTCCAGGTCCTTCATGAACGCGCCGGAGCCGACCTTGACGTCCAGCACGAGCGCGCCGGTGCCCTCCGCGATCTTCTTGCTCATGATCGACGAGGCGATGAGCGGGATCGCCTCGACCGTGCCGGTGACGTCCCGCAGCGCGTAGAGCTTGCGGTCCGCGGGCGCGAGGCCGGAGCCGGCCTGGCAGATCACGGCGCCCACGTCGTCGAGCTGCGCCATCATCTCGTCGTTCGACAGCGCCGCGCGCCAGCCGGGGATCGACTCGAGCTTGTCGAGCGTGCCGCCGGTGTGGCCGAGGCCGCGTCCGGACAGCTGCGGGACCGCCACGTCGAACACGGCCACCAGCGGCGCGAGCGGCAGCGTGATCTTGTCGCCGACGCCGCCGGTGGAGTGCTTGTCGGCGGTCGGGCGGCGCAGGCCCGAGAAGTCCATCCGCTCGCCGGAGGCGATCATCGCGGCGGTCCACCGGGCGATCTCCGCCCGGTCCATGCCGTTCAGCAGGATCGCCATGTTGAGGGCGGACATCTGCTCCTCGGCGACCACGCCGCGGGTGTACGCGTCGATGACCCAGTCGATCTGGGCGTCGCTGAGGCGGCCCCCGTCCCGCTTGGTGACGATGACGTCGACGGCGTCGAACTGCTCGGTGCTCACGACTGCGACTTCCTCTCGACCAGGTCCGCGGGCCCGAACGCGTCGGGCAGGACCTCGGTCATCGGCTTGATCCCGCTCACCGTGTCGACGAGCAGGTCCGGGCCGCCGTGCTCCCACAGGAGCTGGCGGCACCGGCCGCACGGCATCAGGGCGTTGCCGTGGGCGTCCACGCAGGCGAACGCCACGAGGCGCCCGCCGCCGGACACGTGCAGGCCGGACACCAGCGCGCACTCGGCGCACAGGGTCAGGCCGTAGGACGCGTTCTCGACGTTGCAGCCGGTCACGATGCGGCCGTCGTCCACCAGGGCGGCGACGCCCACGGGGAACTTCGAGTACGGCACGTACGCGCGGTGCATCACCTCGGTGGCCGCGGCGCGCAGGGCGTCCCAGTCGATCTCGGGCATCCGGGGTACTCCTTCCGACGGGGGTCGCCCGTCCTGGTGCGGAGACGGACCGGCCGCCGCCCGCGGTCTGCGGGCGGCGGCCGGCGCGCTCACTTCACGTACGCGACGCCCTCCGCGGCGGGGGCCCGCACGCGGCCGACGAGGCCGGCCACGGCGAAGATGGTCACGACGTACGGGGTCATGAGCATGATCTGGCTCGGGATCGGCGTGCCGATGATGCCCAGCACGACCTGCAGGTTGTCCGCGAAGCCGAACAGCAGGGCCGCGGCCAGGGCGCCCTTGGGGCTCCACCGGCCGAGGATCATCGCGGCGAGGGCGATGAAGCCCTTCCCGCCGGTCATCTCCTTGCCGAAGGCCAGGCCGTTCGCGACCGTGAAGAACGCGCCGCCGAGCCCGGCGACCGCGCCGCCGAGCAGGGTGTTGCGCAGCCGGGTGCGGTTGACCTTGATGCCGACGGTGTCCGCGGCCTTCGGGTGCTCGCCGACGGCCCGCAGGCGCAGGCCCCAGCGGCTGCGGAAGATCAGCACCTGCAGCACGATCACGACGATGTACATGATGTACACGAGCGCCGTCTGCCGGAACAGCACCGGGCCGATGACCGGGATGTCGGACAGCCCGGGGATCGCGATCGTCGGCAGGCGCGGCGGGGAGTTCAGCGTCCCCGCGTTGTCCTTGAGCACCGTGGAGAACAGGTAGCTCGTGATGCCGACGACGAGCACGTTGAGCACGACGCCGACGATGATCTGGTCGACGACGTACTTGATCGCGAACGCCACCAGCAGCGCGGACACCAGCGCACCGGCGATCGGCGCGGCCACCAGGCCCATGTAGGCGCTCTGGGTCAGGGTCGCGACCACCGCGGCGAGGAACGCCCCGGCGAGCAGCTGGCCCTCGATGGCGATGTTGATGATGCCGGACCGCTCGCACAGCAGGCCGGCGAGGGCGCCGAACACCAGGGGCACCGCGAGGAACAGCGAGCCCTGCAGCAGCGAGGTCAGCGGGAGCGGCTGGGCCTTGCCCGCGACCGCCCAGGTGAGCAGCGCGAAGATCAGCGCGACCGAGTACACGGCCGGCAGCCAGATGCCGACCTTGCGGCGGGTGCGGGCGGCCTGGAAGCTCCACGCCGACAGCGCGAGCGCGACCAGGCAGAGCACGATCGCCGTGAGCTTGGACGGGACGGTGAACTCGAGGTTCTCGCCCGGCCAGAACATCGTGAAGGTCGTCTCGCGGCCCGAGGCCGGGAGGATGCCGAACAGCAGCAGCGCGAGCGCGGCCACGGAGGCGTAGCCGATCGGCGCCTTGTACGAGATCGGCGGCAGGGGCTTGCCCGCGGCGGACGCCGGGGCGGCCGGGGCGGTGGCGGTCACGGCGCTCACGCGGCGGCCTCCTTCACGACGGGTGCGGCGAGCTCGCCGGCGGGGGCGCCGGACGAGCCGCGCGGGGACGGGAGGCGGAACACCGCGCGCACCAGCGGGGGCGCCGCGATGAACAGCACGACGAGGGACTGCACGACGAGCACGATGTCGATCGGCGTCCCCGTGCGGGCCTGCATCGCGAAGCCGCCGGCCCGCAGGGCGCCGAAGAGCAGACCCGCGAAGAACGTCCCGAGCGGCTTGGACCGGCCGAGCAGCGCGACCGTGATGGCGTCGAAGCCGAAGCTGGCGGCGACGCCCGCCGTCAGCACCTTCTCCGTGCCGAGCACCTGCGCCGACCCGGCGAGGCCCGCGAACGCACCAGCGACGACCATCACGAGGAAGTACATCCGGTTGACGTTGATGCCCGCGGTGCGCGCCGCGCTCGGGTTCGACCCGACCGCGCGGAACGCGAAGCCGAGCGTCGACCGGTTCATGAGCCACCAGACGAACACCGCCGCGAGGATCGCGACGACGAAGCCGAGGTGCAGCCGGAACTGCGAGCCGAGGAGCAGCGGGTACAACGCCGACTCCTTGATCGGCGGCGACACCGGGTTGTTGCTCCCGCCGCGCTTGAACGCGCCCAGCGTCAGCAGGTAGCCGACGAGGTAGATCGCGATGTTGTTGAGCATGATCGTGACGATGACCTCGTTGGCGCCGGTCCGGGCCTTGAGGAAGCCGGCGATGCCGGCCCACAGGCCGCCGCCGATCGCCGCGCCGATGACGCCGAGCAGCAGGTGCAGGCCCGGGGGCAGCGACCACGCGAAGCCGATGTAGCCCGCGAAGATCGCGCCGAGGATGATCTGGCCCTGCGCACCGATGTTGAACATGCCGGCCCGGAAGCCGATGCCGAGGCCGAGACCCGCGAGGATCAGCGGCACCGACCACGTCATGGTCTCGGTCAGCG